>NZ_JBVJMV010000050.1:0-52280 GCF_055584025.1 Streptomyces sp. NPDC104309
CTACGCCCGCACCGCCGCAGCCGAAACGCTCCTCGACGCCGCCTGTGCCTGACACTGAGTCAACCCCCGAAGGATTTCCGGAGCCGACCACTAAGGGCCGTCTGCGGCCATGGCCTCCCGCTGCTGTCCGCTGTTCGGCGGAGCCGGCCAGTCGGTGCCGGGCAGGGTGAGAGTCGCACGCAGCAGGTCCAGGAAGGCCGCGGCAGCGGGGCCGGAAGGACCATCCGTCCGCCAGGCCAGAGCCATCCGGGCGCGTAGCCGTGGTCCGGTGATCTCCAGCGTCCGTAGTCCGAAGGGTGACGCCGCGTCGCCCCGGAGCGCCGGAACCACCGCCACACCGAGACCACGGGCGGCGAGCTCGGCAAGGAACAGCGGGGCAGCTGCCTCGAAGGCGATGCGTGGCTGGAACCCGGCCTGCGCGCACGCTCGGTCGAGTACTCCTCGGATGCCCGTGCCGCGCGGCAGGCTGATCAGTGGGCGATCCCGGAGCTCGGCCAGCGGAACGCTCGTGCGGCCCTCGTGCGTGATGGCCGGATCGTCCGGGGGAACAGCGGCCACCAGGGGTTCGTCGACCACGACCTGGAGGGAGATGCCCGGTGGGGGTTCCTCGTCCGTCAGCCCGATGACGGCGATGTCGAGGTGCCCGCGATTCAGGGCGACGAGCATTCGCTGCGACGTGTCCTCGGTCAGGACGATCTCCACCTGTGGGTGGCCGTCGTGGAAGCCGGCCAGGATGGAGGCCAGGTCGAACTCGTGGGCGGCGGCGCCGGCCCCCGAGACGAGGCCGATGTGGACGTGGCCGCGGAGCAGCCCGGTGAACTCGTCCACGGTCTGCCGCACCGCTTCGACCGCGGTGAGTGCTGCCCGCGCGTACGGCAGTACGGCCTCACCCACTTCCGTCAGGGTCACCGACCGGGCGGAGCGGTCCAGCAGCGGCTGGCCGAGTTCCTTTTCGAGTTGTCGGATCTGGGCGCTCACCCCCGGCTGCGCCAGGTGCAGGCGGGCGGCGGCGCGGGTGAAGTTGGCTTCCTCCACCACTGTGACGAAGTACCGCAGCTGCCGAATGTCCATAACCGGTGATGCTAGCTGCGAGACATGCAAACTCTTGGACTTATGGCAGGGCTGCCGCGACCCTTGGTGCCATGGGGAAAGCGACGCACCAGAGACCAACTGCGGAGATCAGAGCGGCGATCGCGGCTGAACGCCGGGAGCTGGCGGCCATGCTGGACGGGCTGTCGGCCGAGGAATGGGACGCGCCGACCCTGTGCGCGGGTTGGCGCGTACGGGAAGTCGCGGCCCACATGTCGCTGGGGTTTCGGTACTCGTTCCCCAAGACGGCGTGGGAACTCGTCCAAGCACGAGGCAGCCTCCACCGGATGACCGATCGATGCGCGCATAAGGACGCGGCCACCCATTCGACGGGTGAACTCGCCGCAGCGCTCAGAGACAACGCGGACCACCCCTGGACGCCGCCGGTCGGCGGGTTCGCGGCGGCCCTGGGCCACGACGTGATCCACGGTCTGGACATCACGGTGGCGCTGGGCCTCGGCCGCCGGGTTTCCGAGGATCGCTTGCGCATCCTTCTGGAGAGCGTCGACGCCAGGACCCTCAAGTTCTTCGGAGCCGACCTCCACGGCATCGAACTCCGCGCCGACGACCTCGACTGGTCCTTCGGTGCCGGGACGCCGCTGTCCGGTGCCGCACAGGACCTGCTCCTGCTCACCTACGGTCGCAGGCTCCCTCCGGGGCGCCTCCACGGCGCATCGAGCGATCGCTTCGTGGCCACCCAGGCCTGACCGTGGTCACCCAGGTGTGCCGGGGGTGGCCCGCGAGCGGTCATCTCTTTGATCCCGAACAGCGCCGCCCGGACTTCCTCGGCGGAACGCGGTGCGACACCACCGCGGGGGGTGCATGGTGCCAGTCAGTTGGTCGAACAGACCCATCGCCCGAGCTCGTGAAGTGTGGATCGCGCCCCGCCGAGCCTGACCACCCGTGCGCGCCCGGTGAATCACACGGGAGGCCCCGACCGTGGTCGGGGCCTCCCTCTCCACGCTTTCGGTCCGGTGCCGGTTCGCGACGGCTCAGAAGTCGTCGGCGCCGTTGCGCGGCGCACGAACGGCATCGTCCAGCAGCCCGCCGGTGACCATCAGCCGGGGCAGTTCGGCTGAGGCAGGGCGCGAGCAGGCCGGCGATGTGGGTGTTCGCCCGCGGAGACGGCTTGCAGTACGCGCGCACGTTCTTCGCCCGTTCGCCGGTTGCGGGCGGCTCCTCCGGCACGGGGCGGCAGCGACTGCTCGGCAGCGCACACGCAACCACCGCCGACACTCAACCGGCCAGCCCTCCAAGAAGTTCCCAGGTACGGCGCCGCTCCGCGTCCCCGGCGATTTCGGTGCCCGAGAACACCACCTCCGTCGCCCCGGCATCCCGGTAACGCCGCACCTCGGCGGCGATCGCCCTCTCGTCACCGATTACCGCCACATCGGAGGCCCGCCGGGCGCCGGAGAGTTCGATGACACGTGCGTAGGACGGGATCTGCTCGTAGAAGGCGAGCTGTTCGGTGGCCTTCTCACGTACGGAGTCGACATCGTCGGTGACCACGCCGTGCACCAGCGCGACGATCCGGGGCGCGGGCCGGCCTGCGGCCTCTGCCGCCGCGGTGACAGCCGGAACGATGTGCTCGCTCAGGGCACGCGGCCCGGCGAGATAAGGCAGGATCCCATCCGCCAGCTCGCCGCTGGCACGCAACGCCTGGGGACCCATCGCGGCGACGAGCAACGGCACGCCGTTCTCGGCGCCCGGCACACGCGCGGGGATCGGCGTAGTGGCGGTGAGCAGCTCTCCGTGGAAGTCGGCGGTGCCGGTGTCGGTCAACTGCCTTAGAGCGGTGAGGAATTCACGCAGACGTGCGATGGGTCGTTCGAAGGGGATGCCGAAGCCCGCCTCGGTCAGGAGTTTGGTGCCGAGCGCCAGTCCGAGATGGTAGCGGCCGTGCGTGGCCGCCTGGGCGGTCTGGGCCTGACTGGAGACCAGCAGGGGGTGGCGGCCGAATACAGGAATCGCGGACGTGCCCACGTGCAGCCCCGGTACTTCTCGCCCGACGACTGCCGCGAGCTGGGGTGAGTCCGCGCCGAAGGTCTGCCCGAACCAGGCCGATCGCAGCCCGGCAGCCGCGGCCTCGTGCGCGAGCCGTACGGTGGCATCGATCTGGTTGGCGGCGTCGGTCGCGTTGAGTGCTACTCCTAGGGTCATGTCAGTGCGAACCAGCGGCGGTCGGCCACGCATTCCGGTTCGTGTGTGACAGCTCTTTGTCATTCGTGTGTACACGTCTGCTGCGTGCATCCGGCGGTTGGTCCGCCGGAGCTCGGTGACGGGAACCCTGCCTCCGTGCCGACTGCCGTGCTTCGGCACACGGGGACTGTGCCGAAGCACGACAGGCGTCACCGTCTTCCGCCGCCGGCGAAGATCGGGTCCGCGGCGGCGTCGAGCAGTGGCCCCCGCGTCGATGCGGGGGCGTGTCTCGCTCTTTGCAAGGCGCTCACAGTGGGAGCGTGTCGCTCACGGGTGCATCCGCGCGCCCTTGAGGACCTTGTCCACCGCGTTGCGCGGCCCGTAGACGGCCATCCCCACCAGATCGAGCTGGTCCTTTCCCGCGGTCCGCACAGCTGCCCGGTTGTCCCGGTCGTTGCCCGTGCTGAACAGGTCCGAGGTGAAGACGGCTGTCGGCAGTGAGCGGGACAGCGCACGAGCGTGCGCGGTGGTCAGCGTCTCCTTCGTCCCCTGGAAGACCAGCACGGGCTGGCGGAACATCGGAAGGTAGGTGGTGTCGTCCGCGTCCGCGTACGGCTCGCCGACCACCTCCGGTGACGCGGTGCCGAGCCCGCTGACCACGAAGGCGGTCACATTCAGCTGCTGCCAGGGCTCCAGGTCGTCGCGCAGCAGTACGGCGATCTTGGTGTCGAAGCGGACAGGTGCTTCCTCATGCCCCGTACCGGTCCCGATGCGGACCCCCGACTCGGTCTCATCCTTGATTCTCATGCTTCGAGACTGCCGGGCTCACGCCGTCTTGGTCTTGTACGTTCTTTGCGTGATGCCCCGGCAGGAAGTCTCCGCCTGGCGCCCGCCGGTCGCGGGTGTCGTGGAGGTCTTCCACGCCCACTTCACCGAGCACGCGTACCCCATGCACGTGCACGACGCCTGGACCCTGCTGATCGTCGACGACGGCGCGGTCCGCTACGACCTGGCCCGCCACGAGCGCGCCACTCCGAGCGACACCGTGAGTCTGCTCCCGCCGCAGGTCCCGCACAACGGCTCACCTGCCACCCCTCACGGCTTCCGCAAGCGCGTGCTCTATCTCGACATGTCGCAACTGGACGAAAGTTTCATCAACCCGGCGGTGGACAATCCTGACCTGGCCGATCGCGTCCTGCGCAGACGCGTCGGGCAGCTGCACACAGCCCTCGCCGGCCGCGGTGACGAGTTCGAGGCGGAGAGCCGTCTGGCCCTCATCGGCGAGCGCCTGCGCGAGCACCTGCGCCCCGGGCCGGCCGCCGCCGGTCCGGGGCCCGACCGCGGAGTCGCCCACGATCTGCGCGACCTCCTCGACGAGCGACTGCTCGAAGCCGTCACCCTGGCCGAGGCCGCACGCCTGTTCCACGCCCACCCCACGCATCTCGTGCGGGCATTCAGCGCCGCCTTCGGTATCGCACCCCATCAGTACGTGACATCCCGCCGTGTCGACCTGGCCCGCCGTCTGCTCCTCGACGGACAGCCGCCGGGCGAGGCGGCGGCCGCCGCCGGCTTCTACGACCAGTCCCACCTCACCCGGCACTTCAAGCGGATCGTGGGCATCACCCCGGGCCGGTACGCCCGAACCGGCGCCGCCGGTTGAGCACGTCCCGGACGGGGCCGGCCGCTGCCCCGAGGTGGCGGCGGCCCCGGACGGCGAACGACGTCCCTGTGCGGAGGGAGGGCGGCCGGGGTGGTGGCCCGGTTCGTGGCCTGATGTCGCGGCAGCGGCCCCCTCGTCCGTCCAGCGCCTGTGTCAGGGCCTCTTGAGGGCCTGGCCCGGGCGGGGCCGCGGTGCTCGGTGCGACGGTCGTCGGAAAAGAGCCGGTGCCCATGTCTTCTCTGGGTTCGGGAGGCGCTGTTACATTCCGGAAAACAAGAATTCATTTCAGTCTGTGACTGGAGGCTCCCATGACAACTGTCGATGGTGTTCCCACCGTGCGTGTGCCGGTGCGTCGAGAGTTGCCACCGTCGATGGTCGAGCGGGTGACGCTGATCATGGATGTGTTCGAGGGCCGGGAGGCCCGGCTGTCCCTGGAAGAAGTGGCCCGGTGCACACAACTGCCCAGGTCGACGGCGCACCGGATACTCGACCAGTTGGTGCGGCTGTGCTGGCTCGAGCACACCGGTCTCGGTTACGGGCTCGGCCGTCGCGCCCTCGGGCTCGGCGGGGGCGACGGCGTGCACAGCAGGATCCGTGAGGCCGCCGCCGCCCGGTTGCACCATCTGCAGATCAAGACCGGCATGGTCGTTCACCTGGCCGTGCTGGACGGAGCGGAGGTGTACTACCTCGACAAGGTCGGGGGCCGCTTCGCCGCGAGCGTCCCGTCGCGCGTCGGCGGCCGGGCGCCGGCCCATTCGACAGCGCTCGGCAAGGCCATGCTGGCCTGGCTCGAACCGGAGGACGTCGAGGGCAGGGCGGGCGACTCGATCACCCGTCAGACCCAGCGCACGATCGCCGACATCAGCACCCTGCACCAGGAACTCAACCGCATCCGGCGCCGTCACGGCCTGGCCTTCGAGCGCGGCGAGTGCTTCCCCGACATCGCGTGCGTCGCCACCGCTGTCCGCGGTCCCGAGGGCCCCGTCGCCGCCATCTCCCTGGTGGGGGACGCCTGGACCCCGCTGGAGAAGGTCGCCCCGCTGGTGGTGGACGCGGCCCGGCGGGTGTCCCTGGAATTGTTCCCCGGCCAGGAGGCGCCGGTCAGGCCGGCGCGCCGCGCGGCGGCCGTCGCGGAGGAGACGTGGTCGGCGCAGACCATGGACCGCCTGCTCGCCGCGGGCCAGTACGGCGACTGGCAGTAGGCCGCACACGGTGTCGGCGAACCCCCGCCCCGCACCCGGCGCACCCGGGCCCCGGACGGGGCGGACCCACGGTGCCCGGCCGGTCGCCGGGGGCGGCCCCGCTCACCCCCAGTGGTCGCCCCAGTCCCAAGGGTCGGGTGCCGAGACGGCCGGCGGGCTCTCGACGCCGAATCCGCCGCGGAAGAAGAGCATCGGCTGCCGGTCGGTCACGGTCTCCAGGGCGAGGACCCGGCCCACCACCACGTCGTGGTCGCCGGAGCCGCGCACCTCGTACACATCGGCGTGCACCCGGGTCAGGACGCCGTGCAGCGACGGCGTCCCCCAGCGGGAGAGTTCCCAGGGGAGTCCCTCGTACTTACGGCCCTTGCTGGAGCCGAACCGGTGGCACAGGTCCGTCTGTTCCGCGGCCAGGATGTTCACGGTGAACCGTCCCGACTCCCTGATCCTCGGCCACGCGCGCCCTCGGCGATCGGCGCAGAACAGGACGAGGGCCGGTTCGAGCGAGACCGACGCGAACGACTGGCAGGCGAACCCGACCGGATCGCCGTCCCGCCCGATCCCCGTCACCACGGTGACCCCGGACGCGAAGTTCCCCATGGCGCGCCGCATCTGCAGAGGTGTCGGCTCGGTCTCCTCATGGGTCTCGGACACGGACAGGGACTCTGCGGTCATCGGTTTCACCTCGGGGGACGGCGCGGTGGTGTGCCCGAACGTGGGCAGGGCCGAAGGTAGGACAGCGGTCGGCTGCGCCGGGGCGCCCGTTCCCGATGAGTGGAACGGTGTCCGGGCACGGGCCGCCGGACCGCGCCCGCACCCCCGTGACCGTACGCATCCCGCTGACCGAGACGTCCGCCGCGCGCTCCCCGAGGCCGTGGCTACCGTCCAGGAACCGATCAGACGGGACCAGTGGCCGACCGGGGCCGACGACCACCCGGAACCATCGGTCACCGGATCCAACGATCACCGAGGTCAATGAGGGCAGGGATGATGACGGAGCTGAGCCACGACTCCACACTGCGCGAACTCCCGACCGAGCAGGGCGTGTTGCGCTACCACGAGGCCGGCGACGGTCCGCCCCTGCTGCTGTTGCACGGCTCGGGGCCCGGGGTCACGGGCTGGCGCAACTACCGGGACAATCTCGGCGCGTTCGCCGAGCACTTCCGCTGCCTGATCCTGGAGTTTCCCGGCTTCGGGGTCAGCGACCCGGCCGACGGTCACCCCATGGCCACGGCGGCCTCGTCCGTGACGCGGTTCCTCGACGGGCTCGGGCTCCAGCAGCTCGATGTCATCGGCAACTCCATGGGCGGGATCGTCGGCACCCAGTTCGCCCTCGCCCACCCCGACCGGGTGCGCCGGCTCGTGACGATCGGCGGCATCGGGCGGAATGTCTTCAGCCCGGGGCCCGGCGAAGGCATCAAGCTGCTCACCGAGTTCACCGACGCCCCGTCCCGCGAGGGTCTGGTGCGCTGGCTGAACTCCATGGTGTACGACCCGTCGCTGGTGACCGAGGAGCTCATCGAGGAGCGGTGGACACAGGCCACCGACCCGGAGACCCTCGCCTCCGCCCGGCGGATGTACGGCAGTGCGGCGTTCGCGGCACGTGCCGCCGCCGCTGCCGCGTCCGACGACGCGCCCTACTGGGCCATGCTGCACCGGCTCCGGGCGAAGACCCTGCTCACCTGGGGCCGTGACGACCGGGTCAGCCCCGTCGACATGGCGATCCTGCCGATGCGCACCATCCCCGACGCCGAACTGCACGTCTTCCCCGACTGCGGCCACTGGGTGATGATCGAACAGAAGGCCGCCTGGGAGAGCGCGGTCCTCGCCTTCCTCACCCGTGAGGACGCGGCGTGAGCGCCGGAGCCCAGGAAGCTGCCTGGGACGAGGAGTTCGACTTCGTCGTGGTCGGCAGCGGCGGAGGCGGCATGGCCGCCGCCCTGACCGCCCGTGACAGTGGCCTGTCCACCGTCGTGGTCGAGAAGGGTGCCATGTTCGGCGGCACCACCGGCATCTCCGGCGGCGGCATCTGGATACCCAACAACCCCACCCTGCGGGCCAAGGGTCACGACGACAGCCGTGAGTCCGTCCGCAGCTACCTCGACCGGCTCACCGAGAACCGGGTACCGGGTGCCCGACTCGACGCGTACGTCGACCAGGGCCCGGCCGCGATGGAACTGCTCGGCCGGAGCCGCTGGATGCGGTTCTTCTGGGTCAAGGGCTATGCCGACTACCATCCCGAGTACGAAGGCGGCCGCCCGCTCGGCCGGTCCGTCGAGGCACTGCCCTTCGACACCCGCAAACTGGGCGAGGACGAGAAGTACCAGCGGCCCAACAGCCTCAAGGGCCCGCTCGGACTGTGGATCACCGCGAAGGACTACCGGAACCTCGCCATGGTCAAGCGGACCTGGCGCGGACGCTGGGCGTCCGTGATCGCCGCCTGGCGCGTCTCGTCCAACATGGTCGCCCGCCGTCACATGGCGACCGGCGGCCGGGCGCTGGTGGCCCGGATGCGCATGGCGCTGAAGGACGCGGGCGTACCGGTGTGGCTGCGCAGTCCGATGACCGAACTCGTCACCGACGGGCGGGGAAAGGTCACCGGCGTCGTCGTCACCCGCGACGGCAGGACCGTACGGCTCGGCGCCCGGTACGGCGTGCTCCTGGCCACCGGCGGGTTCGACCACAACCAGGAGATGCGCGAGAAGTACCTGCCCGAGGGCGGCCGGGAGAACCACAGCGCCGGAGCCGTCGAGAACGTCGGCGACGGCATCATCGCCGGCCAGGCGCTCGGCGCAGCCCTCGACTTCATGGACGACGCCTGGTGGATGCCGTCCGTGCACCACCCGTCCGGAGCGACGATCCCCCTGGTCTCCGAACGGTGCATCCCTCCGTCGTTGATCGTCTCCGGGACCGGCAGACGCTTCACCAACGAGTCGTCGCCGTATGTGAACTTCGTCCACGACCAGCTCGAAGGCCGGCACGTGCCCGCCTGGTTCGTGATGGACGCCAAGGCCCGCGCCCGCTACCCGTTCGCCCAGATCCTCCCCGGAATGCCGTTCCCCAAGGCGTTCTACGAGAACGGCACCGTGCACCGGGCCGACAGCATCGCGGAACTCGCCCGGAGCATCGGCGTCCCCGAGGACGCTCTCACCGACACCGTCGAACGGTTCAACGCCTTCGCCCGGACCGGCCAGGACACCGACTTCGGACGCGGCGACAGCGCCTACGACCGCTACTACGGCGACCCGACCCTGAAGAACCCCAACCTCGACGAGCTCGACAAGGCGCCGTTCTGCGCGATCCGCATCGAGGTCGGCGACCTCGGCACCAAGGGCGGCCTCGTCTGCGACGAGCACAGCCGGGTGCTGCGCGAGGACGGTTCGACCGTCGCCGGGCTGTACGCCACCGGCAACACCTCCGCGTCCGTGATGGCCAACGAGTACGCCGGACCCGGCGCCACCATCGGCCCGTCCATCGTGTTCGGCTACATCGCGGCCCGGCACGCCGCCGCGGCCCGCCCGGGGACCGGGACGACCGGAGGCGCCCCGTGAGCCCCGCGCCGCTGACCGTACGCGTCGTGAAGGTGATCCGGGAGACGGCCGAAGCGCACTCGCTGGTCCTGGAGCCCGCCGACGAGGACCGGGCCCGGTTCGTGTACAGACCGGGCCAGTTCCTCACCGTCCGGGTCCGCTCGGAGCGCCCCGGCGGAGCCGCCCGCTGCTACTCGCTGTCCAGCTCACCGGTGCGCGACGAGCAGCTGAAGGTCACCGTCAAGCGCACCCCGGGGGGCTATGCCTCCCACTGGATCTGCGACCACGTCACCGAGGGCGACACCCTGGAGGTGCTGCGGCCCGCGGGCACCTTCACCCCGGACTCGCTCGACGGCGACTTCCTGCTGTTCGCCGCGGGCAGCGGCATCACCCCGGTCATGTCGATCCTCATCTCCGCCCTGCACGCCGGGACCGGCTCCGTCACGCTCCTCTACGCCAACCGCGACGAGCAGTCCGTCATCTTCCGGGACGAACTGACCGCTCTGGAAAGGGAGTACGGCGTACGGCTCACCGTCGTGCACTGGCTGGAGTCCGTCCAGGGCCGGCCCACGGCGTCCGGTCTGCGGGCCCTCGCCGGACCGTACGCCGGGCGCCCCGCCTTCGTCTGCGGGCCGGGACCCTTCATGGACCTCGCCACCGGCGCGCTCACGGAACTGGGCTTGCCACCGCGACGGATCACGGTGGAGCGATTCACCTCACTGTCCGGCGACCCGTTCGCACAGCCGGAGCAGGAGCCGCAGCCGGAGCCCACCGGGCGTGTCAGCACCGCCGAGGTGGAACTGGACGGGGAGCGCCACACCGTCGACTGGCCCCGGAACACACCGCTGCTCGACGTACTGCTCGCCGCGGGACTGGACGCGCCGTACTCCTGCCGGGAGGGCAACTGCAGCGCCTGCGCCTGTGTGCTCGTCGAGGGCGAGGTGGCCATGGCGCGCAATGAGGTCCTCGACGCGCAGGACCTCGCCGAGGGGCTCGTCCTCGCTTGCCAGGCGCGCCCGGTCAGCGACCGGCTGAAGGTCACCTACGACGGCTGACCCGCCCTCTTCTGCGTACCCGCTCTCCGTACCCACTCGACCCGGATGAGGTTCGAACAGTGACCAAGGCGACCGCCGCGATCGTCGGATCCGGCAATATCGGCACCGACCTGATGTACAAGCTCCTGCGCTCCGAGGCCATCGAGCCGCGCTGGATGATCGGCATCGACGAGCAGAGCCCCGGCCTCAAGCGCGCCGCCGACCACGGCCTGCACACCGGCGCCGACGGCGTCGACGCCCTGCTGGCCGGTACGGAACGGCCGGACCTGGTCTTCGAGGCCACGTCCGCGTACGTGCACCGGGCCAACGCCCCCAAGTACGCCGAACTCGGCATCCAGGCCATCGACCTGACCCCGGCCGCGATCGGCCCGGCGGTGGTGCCCGCCGTCAACCTCGGCGAACACCTCGACGCGCCGAACGTCTCCCTCATCACCTGCGGCGGACAGGCCACCATCCCGATCGTGCACGCCGTCTCCCGGGTCACCGAGGTCGCCTACGCGGAGATCGTCGCGAGCGTCGCCTCACCGTCCGCCGGGCCCGGCACCCGCGCCAACATCGACGAGTTCACGCTCACCACGAGCCGGGGCATCGAGACGATCGGCGGCGCCGCCAAGGGCAAGGCGATCATCATCCTCAACCCGGCGGAGCCGCCGATGCTGATGCAGGACACCGTCTTCTGCGCCGTCCCCGCCGACGTCGACCGGGACGCGGTCACCGCGTCGGTCCACGAAACGGTCGCCCGGGTCGCCTCGTACGTGCCCGGTTACCGGCTGCGCGCCGAGCCGCAGTTCGACGAGCCGAGCGCGGTCAGTGGCGGTCTCGCCCGGGTGGCGGTGTTGATCGAGGTGGAGGGCGCGGGCGACTTCCTGCCCCCGTACTCCGGAAACCTCGACATCATGACCGCCGCCGCCACCGAGGTCGGCGAGGGCTTCGCCCAGCGGATCGTCGCCCGCCGCGCCGGCGCCTGATCACCGAGGAGTACACGAGTCATGCCCTACAGCCCCGACCTGGACATCCGCGTCACCGACTCGTCCCTGCGGGACGGCTCGCACGCCAAGCAGCACCAGTTCACCGTCGACCACATCACCTCCATCGTGGCCGCCCTCGACGACGCGGGCGTCCCCGTCATCGAGGTCACGCACGGCGACGGCCTCGGCGGATCCTCCTTCAACTACGGCTTCAGCCACACCTCCGAGCAGGAGCTCATCAAGGCCGCGGTGAAGACCGCACGGCGAGCGAAGATCGCCTTCCTGATGCTGCCCGGCCTCGGCCTCCAGGACGACATCCGCGAGGCCGCCGACAACGGCGCCGCGATCTGCCGGATCGCCACGCACTGCACCGAGGCCGACATCGCCGTCCAGCACTTCGGACTCGCCCGCGAACTGGGTCTGGAGACCGTCGGGTTCCTGATGATGTCGCACAGCCGGCCCCCCGAGGACCTGGCCCGGCAGGCCCGCATCATGGCCGACGCGGGCTGCCAGTGCGTCTACGTGGTGGACTCCGCAGGCGCCCTCGTCATGGAGCAGACCAGCGACCGCGTCGCCGCCCTGGTCGCCGAGCTCGGGGACGACGCGCAGGTCGGCTTCCACGGCCACGAGAACCTGGGCCTCGGCGTCGCCAACTCGGTGCTCGCGGTGCGCGCCGGGGCCAAGCAGATCGACGGATCGACACGCCGGTTCGGCGCGGGCGCGGGCAACACGCCCGTCGAGGCGTTCGCCGCCGTCGCCGAGAAGCTGGCCATCCGCACCGGCATCGACGTACTGAAGATCATCGACGCGGCCGAGGACGTGGTGCGGCCCGTCATGGACGGCGAGTGCCTGCTCGACCGCCTGTCCCTGACGATGGGCTACGCCGGTGTCTACTCCAGCTTCCTGAAGCACGCCGCCCGCCAGGCCGCCACCTACCAGGTGTCCGGCGCCGAGATCCTCATGGAGGCGGGCCGCCGCAAGCTCGTAGGCGGCCAGGAGGACCAGCTCATCGAGATCGCGGTCGCCCTCGCGGCGAAGAGCGACGCCAAGACCGCCAGCGCGCGGAACGTCCCGGGGAAGTGAGAACAGCCATGACCAATCCGGTACTTGAGGCCGTCGAGGCGCGCGCCGACGAGATCCGCGCACTCGGCCCCGCCAACGAAGCGCTCGGCAGGCTCGACGACCAGGCGGCGAAGATACTGCGGGACGTCGGTGCCATCCGCATGCTCCAGCCCAAGGCATACGGCGGGCTGGAACTGCACCCGCGCGCATTCGCCGAGACCGTCATGAAGATCGCCTCCTGCGACGGAGCCACGGGCTGGGTCGCCGGAGTCGTCGGGGTCCACCCGTGGGAGATGGCGATGGCCGACCCCCGGGTCCAGGAAGAGATCTGGGGCCAGGACCCGGACACCTGGATCGCCTCCCCGTACGCGCCGATGGGTCTGCTCCGGCCCGTCGACGGCGGCTATGTCTTCAACGGCCGCTGGCAGTTCTCCTCCGGCACCGACCACTGCCGGTGGATCTTCCTCGGCGGATTCCTCGCCGACAACGACGGCAATCGGCTCAGCCCCCCGCAGTCCGTGCACGTCATCCTGCCGCGCGCCGACTACGAGATCGTCGACGACTCCTGGGACGTGGTCGGGCTGCGCGGCACCGGCAGCAAGGACGTCGTCGTCAAGGACGCCTTCGTGCCGGCCCACCGGGTCATCGAGTACGCCAAGGTCGTGGACGGCTCCCTGGCCGTCGAGTCCGGGCTGGCCAACCCCGCCTACCGGCTGCCGTTCTCCGCCGCCTTCCCGCTCGGTATCACCGCCGCCGTCATCGGCATGTGCGAGGGAGCCCTCGCCCACCATCTCGCCCACCAGCGCGACCGCGTACAGATCACCGGCCAGGCCGTGAAGGACGACCCGTACGTCCTCTACGCCGTCAGCGACGCGGCGGCCGAGATCGCCGCCTCCCGCTCCGCGCTCCTGGTCAACGTCTGCGAGATGTACGACATGGTCGCCGCCGGCCGGGAGATCACCTTCGAGCGACGGGCCGTCGGCCGCCGCACCCAGTCCGCCGCAGCCTGGCGGGCCGTCCGCGCGGTCGACGAGATCGTGGCCCGCTCCGGCGGCAACGCGATGCGCCTGGACAATCCGATCCAGCGGTTCTGGCGCGATGTGCACACGGGCCTCGCGCACGCCATCCATGTGCCGGGACCGGTCTTCCACGCCGCGGCCCTGACCGAGATCGGCGTGGAGCCGCCGCCCGGCCCGATGCGCTCGATGATCTAGTGCTGTGGCCGGAAGAGTTCGCCGGGAAGCTCGCGGCGTCCGGTGGGGTGCATCGCACGGCGGAGGATCGCCCTCGTGCCGGACGCACTCGGGCGATGCGTCAACGAGGCGAGGTGCCGTGCCGGGCGTCGAGAGCCGGTGAACGTTTCCGGTCACAGCACCAGGGGCCTTCGTTCGGACCAGGCCGGATCAATGCGCGGCGCCGGGGCACGCGAGCCCGGCCCGCTCCGCACGAGAGGCCCCGGTGCGCCCCTGTGCCGGCCGGTCCGAGCCACTCCATCCGGCCCCGGCCGGCAGACGAGGGAGAAGAACACATGACACAGATCCGAGGGCTCGGATATCTCCGGGTCCAGACACGTGACATCGACCGCTGGCGCGAACTCACGGTGGAGGCACTCGGCTTCGCCGCGGGCTCGGGGCCGGACCCCGACGGCCTGTATCTGCGGATGGACGAGCGCCGCGCCCGGCTCGTCGTCCTGCCCGGCGACAGCGACCGGGTGCTGTCGGTCGGCTGGGAGGTGCGGGACCAGTTCGCGCTCGCCGCGGTCGGCCGCGCCGTCGAGGCGTCCGGTACGGCGGTGAAGGTGCTCAGCCGGAACGAGGCCGACGACCGCGGCGCCGAGCAGGGCATCACCTTCGACGATCCGGCCGGAGTGCCCGTCGAGGTGTTCTTCGCCCCGATCCTCGACCACAGCCCCGTGCTGACCGGTCTCGGCCAGCGGTTCGTCACCGGCGGTCAGGGGATGGGCCACGTCGTGCTGCCCACCACCTGCATGGAGGACACGGTCGCCTTCTACACCGAGGTGCTCGGCTTCCTGCCGCGTGGCGGAATCCGGCTCGGCGGCCAGTCACCCGACGCCCCGCCCCGCCGGGTGCGCTTCATGGGCGTCAACGAACGTCACCACAGCCTCGCCGTCTGCCCCGCCCCGCACGGCGAGGAGCCCGGCCTGGTGCATCTGATGGTCGAGGTGGACACCCTGGACGCGGTCGGCCGCGCCCTCGACAACGTGGGCAGACACGGCTTCTCGCTCTCCTCCACCCTGGGCCGGCACACCAACGACAAGATGGTGTCGTTCTACGTGCGGGCGCCCGGTGGGTGGGACATCGAGTACGGCTGCGACGGGCTGCGCGTCGACGAGACGCACTACACCGCCGAAGAGATCACCGCGGACAGCTACTGGGGCCACGACTGGTCCGGGTCCGAGCCACTGGCCGCTTTCAGTCCGCCCGGCGCGGCCACATGACCACCGCACGGCCGGTGACACCGGTCCGCGCCGAGACCGTCACCCGCTACGACGCCCGGACCGACGTGCTGGTCGTCGGCTTCGGCTGCGCGGGGGCGGCCGCCGCGTTCGAGGCGGCCTCGGCGGGCGCCGACGTCCTGGTCCTGGAACGGGCGGGCGGGCCCGGCGGGTCGTCGGCCCTGTCCGGCGGTGAGCTGTATCTGGGCGGCGGGACCCCGGTGCAGCAGGCGTGCGGCTTCGAGGACAGCGCGGACGACATGCTCGCCTACCTCAGGGCGGCCCTCGGGCCGCACGCCGACGAGGAGAAGTTGCGCCTGTACTGCGACGGCAGCACCGAGCACTTCCAGTGGTTCGTGGACCGGGGGCTGACCTTCGAGCCGACCCTGTGGGACGCGCCGACCTGGATGCCGACCACGCGGGACGGCCTGATGTGGCTGGGCGAGAACGCCTGGCCGTACAACGAGCTCGCCCGGCCCGCGCCGCGCGGGCACCGGTGCGCCACCGAGGCGTACGGCGGCTGGCTGGTGATGGAGAAGCTGGTCGCCGCCGCCCAGGGAGCCGGGGCCACTGTGCACGCCGACACCCTGGCCACCGCGCTGGTCGTGGACGACACGGGCCGAGTCGTGGGCGTCACCGCCCGCCACCACGGCGAGGACCTGACGTACCGGGCCGACAGGGCCGTGGTACTGACCACCGGCGGCTTCGTCGACAACGAGGCGATGCTCGCCGACCACGCCCCGCACCTCATCGGCCACGGAAAGGTCAGTGACGGCCTCGACGACGGCAGCGGCATCAGAATGGCCTCCGCGATCGGCGCCGCCACCCGGCGGATGGGCGTGGTCGAGCTGGCGCTGACGGCCCTGCCCGCCATGGCCACCCGGGGCATGCTGGTGAACGCCCACGGGCAGCGCTTCATCAACGAGGACGTCTACCCCGGTCTGTTCAGCGTGGCCGCGGTGCTGACCCAGCCCGCGCCCTACTGGGTGATCATCGACGAGGAGGGCTACGAGTCGATTCCCGAGAAGGAACGTTGGGGCGTGATCCCGCGGTTCGTCACGGAGACGCTGGGGGAGTTGGAGACAGAACTCGGCATGCCGCCGGGTGCCCTGGAGTCGACCGTCGGCGCCTACAACACGTATGCGGCGCGTGGGAAGGACCCGTACTTCCACAAGGACGCGCGCCGGCTCAGGCCCTTGAAGGGGCCGTTCGCGGCGGTCGATCCGAGGATCGGCTTCCACCAGGGCGGTCGGCAGAGTGCCGGGGCCGGGACGGGGGTCGCCGGCTTCACTCTCGGGGGCCTGCACACCACCGTGGACGGTGCCGTGCTCGACGTGTCCGGTGAGGCGGTGCCAGGTCTGTTCGCGGCGGGCCGGGCGACCTCCGGCATCCACGGCGAGGGGTACATAAGCGGCACGTCGCTCGGCGACGGGACGTTCTTCGGGCGCCGGGCGGGTGTCGCCGCCGCCGACGGCGCCTGAACGCGGAAGGGGCCGGGTACGCGCGACAGGCGCGTACCCGGCCCTTTCGGTGCGTCCGCCGGAACGGGGGTTGAGGAACATCCGTGTCAGATCGTGCGCGAAGCCTTCGCGGCTCTGATCGACGCTTTGACCTGGGCTGATCGTACGGCGCAGCCTTCGCGGGTCGATGTTGTCGATCTCCGGAGGACCTGGTGGCGGTCGAGTTCCTGTCGGATCAACAGGCAGCCCAGTACGGGGCGTTCAACGAAACGCCGTCTCGTACGGAGTTGGACCGGCGCCGACCAGGCGTTCACCTCGATCACCGGCGGCGAGGCGCGGTTGCGGGACCTGCACGTGACGATCGCCGGGCTGCTGGTCGCGCACGGCTGCAACGTCGGCTCCACGCCGGTCATCGGCGGGATCGACGTGCTGAAGTACGGCACGTTGTCCCACGTCGACCAGACGTATCTGCGGCTGGCCACCTACCGGGCCGCGAACGCCACGCTCATCGAGCACCAGGCGGCCATCGGTCTCGCGCAGGCGTGGGGCGGTGGGCTGGTCGCCTCGGTCGACGGGATGCGGTTCGTGACCCGGGTACCCCTGACGAGGAATGACCGTGTGGACATCGCTACGGCCTGCTAACGTCTCTGGCATGAAGCGCGCTGCTATGACGACGACGCCGGAGAGTGTCCCGGCGCGCTGACAGATGTTCTAGTCCGAAGCCCCGGGGCGAGTGCCCCGGGGCTTCGCCTCGCGGTCACTCGCCCGATGTCCGCGAGGAGACCGCCATGCATGACCATCGCAAGCTCGGCCGTGAACTGGGCCTGTTCGACACCGACCCGCTGATCGGCGCGGGCCTGCCGTACTGGCTGCCCGACGGCGCGGCCGTGCGGCACACCCTGGAGGAGTACATCCGCTCCGCCGAGCGGCGAGCGGGGTACCGCCACGTGTACTCGCCGGTGCTCGGCAAGCGGGAGCTATACGAGATCTCGGGACACTGGGCGCACTACAGCGACGACATGTTCCCCCCGATGGACCTCGGAGGGGAGCAGGTCGTGCTGCGGCCGAGTCTGTGTCCTCATCACGCGGTGATCTACCGCTCCCGCTCCCACAGCTACCGCGAGCTGCCCCTGCGCATGGCCGAGCTGGGAGGCATGTACCGCTCCGAACTCTCCGGCGTGCTCGGCGGGCTGACCCGGGTCCGGGCCATCCAGCTCAACGACGCGCACATCTTCTGCACTCTGGACCAGGTCGCTGAGGAGGCGCAGGCCGCGCTGGAGATGATCCGCCGGGCGTACGAGGCGCTCGGCATCACCCCGACCCGCTACCGGCTCTCCCTCCCGGGTCCTGGTGGCAAGTACGTCGCCGCCCCCGAGAAGTGGCAACAATCCACCGCCCTGCTGACCGACGTCCTCGACCGCTCCGGCCTGCCCTACGAGGCGGCCGAAGGCGAGGCCGCGTTCTACGGCCCCAAGATCGACGTTCAGGTCACCGACGGCGCCGGCCGGGAGTCCACCCTCTCCACCGTCCAGGTCGACTTCCACCAGCCCGAGCAGTTCGACCTGCACTACATCGGCGCGGACGGCGCCAAACATCGCCCGGTCATGGTCCACCGCAGCATCATCGGCAGTGTGGAGCGAGCCGTTGCCCATCTCATCGAACAGCACGGCGGAGCCTTCCCCGCCTGGCTCGCCCCCACTCAACTGGTGATCCTCCCGATCTCCGACACCGAACTGCCGAATGCCGCAGCCCTCGCCCAGCGATGCACCACCCTCGGACTCCGAGCCGAGATCGCAGGACCCGATCGCGGCACTCTGGGCGCCCGTATCCGAGAGGCCCGCCTGGTTCCGTACCAAGCCGTCATCGGCGCCAAGGAAGCCGCTGACGACCACGTCGCAATGCGTCTGCGTGACGGACGCCGACTCGACCCGCAGCCGGTCAGCGACGTACTCACTCGCATCACTGCTCTCGTCGATGCCCACAGCACCGACCTGTGGAGCAACACTGCCGCATAGCAGGCGGTGCGGTCAGCGCCTGCTATCACCCGGGGCGAGGAGGCTGGTGATATCCGCGAGGGCGTCGGGGGAGGGCTTGAAGTAGCGGCGGACGTTCTCCGGCTTCTTGTGTCTCGACTTGGCCATCAGCATCAGCAGGCTCGCCCCGGCCTCGCCGAGGTAGGTCAGCGAGGAGTGACGGTACTCGTGCAGGTCCCAGCCCGTTCCCGGCCCGCGCACCGCAGTGTGCTGGTCGAGAAGGGCGCGGGCCTGCCCGTACGACAGCCGGGCCAGCCCGGTGTCCGGGCACACGTCGCGCGGACTGACGACCTTGCCGGGGCCAGGCTTGCGGTGGGTGACGAACACCGGTCCGCGCGTACGGCCCTTGAGCAGGCGAGGCAGGAGCCGGGCGGTCCCGGCGTCCCAGTAGACGGTCTCCGGTACGAAGTCCTCGCGCACAGCGCCACGGCGGCGCGTGCGCGGCCGGGCGCCCTTGGCCTTCACCGGAGCCCGGAGCCCGGCGAGGTCCAGCTCCTCGATGGTGACCCCGAGGATCTCCTCCGCCCGGCCGCAGGTCTCGTACAGCATCCGGTAGAACGTCTTCTCCCGGAGGTGGACGTCACGTCGGGCGATCAGCCTGTCGACAGCCATCTTCGAGCGGACCGGGGTCTCGGAGTCCGGCGGGGTGAGTCGCTTCGCCCACGCCGGCACCTTCGGGCAGTCGTACCCCCGCTCACCGCACCATCCGAGCCAGGACGATACGGAGGCCCGGCGCGCGTTCCACGTGTTGACCGCAGACTCGCCCCACAGCAGTTCGAGGGTCTCGCCGATCTCGTCGTCGGCGACCGACCCGAGCGGGCTTGTCTCGCCGAGCCGTTCGGCGGTCTTGCCGACCCCGATCCCGTAGTTGCGGATCGTGTTCGGGTTGCTGAGCGAGTCGAGGAACGCGTCCGCCGCGGTGCGGACGGTGAGCGCCTTCCCAGCGGGTAGTCGAACGACGGTCGGCACCGATTCCCCTCTTACCGCAGATAACGGGGCGACTTCACGTAAGGACCGAAAGCGGGCGCCGCAGGTCGTGATCGGCTATCCCGCAGATAATAGGGCGTTATCTACGGGAGACTTCAGGCGGGTCCGGCCGCCGACGCTCCGTCAGCCGCCCGCCAGGGCCGACGTCGGCTTAGCGCACGATCTGACATGGATGTTCCTCAACCCCCGGAACCGAGGGGGAAGGGCTCCGACGGCGACCGGCTCGGCGGAGGTGCGAGGCGGACCGAGACCGGGACAGGACCGGAGCCGGCCCGCCCAGAAGTCAGGTCCGCAGGTCAGGCCCCCGATTCGGGCGCCCTCCCGGGGGCATCGGGGACCGGGGCGCCGTCTGCGCCGTCCACGATCGCGAGCGTGCCCCGCAGGGCGGACTCGCGGATCGTGTCGCTCAGGGACCGGCAGCCCTCGAAGTCTCGGGCGGCCGGATCGCGCTCCGCGCAGAGCGCCATGGACCGGCCGTCCCACTGGACGCTCGTCTGCCGCCGGCTGCTCTTGCGCACCAGGACCTGGGCGCCGCACCGCTCACAGGCCAGCGGCCGCATCGGGGGGCCGTCGGCGAGCCGGTTGTCCAGCCATCGGCCGGGCCGGTCGTCGAGCCGCATCAGGCCGGCCGGCCTTCGGCGGCGGCTTTGCGGGCGAGGTTCGCCTCGACCTCGTTCTGCCACGCCTCGACGGGCCGCGTGGTGTCCAGCTCGAACTCGAAGCGGTCGATCATCTCCGCCCTCACATCGGCGACATCCACATAGAACTGCTCGTACCAGCGCCGAAGTTGGTAGACCGGCCCGTCCTCCTCGCAGAGCAGGGGGTTGTCGATCCGGCTCTTGTTCTTCCAGATCTGTATGTCCTGCTCGAAGCCGAGCTTGATGAACTGCGCCATGCCGGAGGCGAGTTCGTCGGCCGCCTCAGCCGAAAGGGACGCCGACCGCTTGACGATGATCCCGTACTGGAGCACGAACCGGTCCGCGTCGACCGGATAGTGACAGTTGATCAGGACCGACTGCACATCGCCGGTGTCGTAGTGGTAGGTGAGGTCGTCGATCATGAACGACGGGCCGTGGTACGCGGCCACCGAGTCGCTGCCGGTGGTCTTCGGCTTGCCGTCCTGCTCCTGCGGGCGGGCGTCGGGCCTGCCGGTGCCGCGCATGTACTGGGTGGCGGTGTGTCCCTCGAAGACGTTCTTGAAGTACGTGGGGAAGGAGTAGTGGACGTAGAAAAAGTGGGCCATGTCCACGACGTTGTCGACGACTTCACGGCAGTTGGCGTCGACAACGGTCTCGTACCAGAGCCAGTCGGTCCACTCGTCGCTCGTCGCGCCCTCGATGCGGGGGATACGCGCATCGGCGGGCGGGGGATTGCCCTCCGGGTCGTTCCAGACGAAGAGCATGCCGTCCTGGTCCAGCGTCGGCCAGGACGCCGTGCGGGCCCGCAACGGAACCCGCTTGGAGTACGGGATCTGCTTGCAGCGGCCGTCGCCGCCCCAGCGCCAGTCGTGGAACGGACAGGCGACCTGATCGCCCTTGACGGTGCCCTGAGAGAGGTCACCGCCCATGTGGCGGCAGTACGCGTCCAGGACGTTGAGGGTGCCGTCGCCCGCCTGGAACACCACGAGCTTCTGGCCGAAGGCCCGCACCGAGTGCGGCTTGCCGTCCCGGTACGTCTCCGCGAGGCCCAGGCAATGCCAGCCGCGCGCGAAACGGGCGGGTGCCGCACCCGCCTCGATGGCCCTGACCTCGTCGTGTGCTGACTCGACTGTGCTCACGTTGTTCTCATCCCCTCATCAGGACGCGTGGTCTCCAGGGTCCGGACGGTAGGCCCGGACGCAGGCACCCGGACGGGGAAGTCCCACTGACCGGAACCGGCGCCTCCCGGCCCGCCGTCGACCGGTCCCGCTCGGTGGGACCGGGCCCGCGCCGCCCTGCCCGCGGGGGTACAGTCCGCCGCCTTGTCCGCAGACGGATACGGCGAAGGGGGCCGTCCTCGGTTTCTCGCTGTCCCTGGCCGCGGAGGTCCCGCACCGCGGCATCCGGGTCTTGCCCGTGTCGCCCGGTTCGGTAGCCATCCCGCCGGCCGGGCCGCATGTGCTGCCGCCGGATCTCGGCGCCTCCTACTACGGGCGCATCCGGGCGCCGTTCGGGACCGCCGAGCCGGAGCAGATCGCGGGGGTGATCGCCTTCGCGGCGTCGCGGGACGCGGCCTACCTCGCCGGGGCGGAACTCCGGGCCGACGGTGGCTCCCACATCTGAGAAGAAGGGCCCTCGTCCTGCGTGCGGTGCTCACGGCCACTGAGCGGGACTGGGCATTGTCAATTGCAAGAACGAATTCTAGTTTTCTGTCGTCAGTGTCCAGGCCCCTGCGGGCCCCCACACCTTATGGAGAGCCATGACCGAGGCCGTCATCGTCGAAGCCGCGCGCACACCGGTCGGCCGGCGCCGCGGGGTCCTGTCCGGGCTCCACCCGGCGGAACTCCTCGGGCTCGCCCAGAGGGGCCTCGTGGAGCGTGCCGGCATCGCCCCCGACACCGTCGAACAGGTCATCGGAGGCTGCGTCACCCAGGCCGGTGAACAGTCCAACAACGTCACCCGCAACGCCTGGCTGCACACCGGACTGCCCCACACCACAGCCTGCACCACCATCGACTGCGCCTGCGGATCGTCCCAGCAGGCCGTGCACCTGATTGCCGCACTCATCGCCGCCGGTGCGATCGAGACCGGTATCGGCTGCGGCGTCGAGTCGATGAGCCGCGTCTTCCTCGGCGCGGCGCTCGCGCCCGGCACCGGTGTCCCGGTGCCCGAGAGCTGGTCCCTGGACATGCCCGACCAGTTCACGGCGGCCGAACGCATCGCACGGAACCGGGGCATCACCAGGGCCGAGGCGGACTCCCTCGGTCTCGCCTCCCAGCAAAAGGCCGCCCGAGCCTGGGCCGAGGGACGCTTCGACCGGCAGATCATCGAGGTCCGGGCGCCCGTCGTCGGCCCCGAAGGGCCCACCGGGGAGACCGCCCTGATCACCCGCGACCAAGGGCTGCGCGACACCACCCCACAGGCGCTGGCCGCCCTGGGGCCGGTGCTCCCCGACGGCATCCACACCGCCGGCAACTCCTCCCAGATCAGCGACGGCGCCGCCGCCGTCCTTCTGATGAGCCGGGAACGCGCCGCCCGCGAAGGGCTGCGCCCGCGCGCCCGGATCGTGGCGTCCGCCATGGTCGGCTCCGACCCGTACTACCACCTCGACGGGCCCGTCGCCGCGACCGAGCGGGTGCTGCGTACCGCCGGCATGACCCTCGGCGACCTCGACCTCGTCGAGATCAACGAGGCCTTCGCCTCCGTCGTCCTGTCCTGGGCGCAGGTCCACAAGGCCGACCTGGACAAGGTCAACGTCAACGGTGGCGCCATCGCGCTCGGTCACGCCGTCGGCTCCACGGGAGCCCGGCTCATCACACAGGCCCTGCACGAACTGGAACGCACCGGGAAATCCACCGCACTCATCACCATGTGCGCCGGCGGAGCGCACGCGACCGCCACGATCATCGAACGTATCTGAGGGACGTCATGACCATCGGGCTCACCCAGGAGCACCGCGACCTGCGCGATGCCGTACGCACCTTCGCGAACCGGCACATCACCGAGGACACCGTCCGGGCGGCGGCCGACGCCGACAAGGAGACACTCCCCGCCCACTGGAGCGGCCTCGCCGGGCAGGGGCTGCTCGGACTGCACCTGCCGGAGGAGGCGGGCGGCGCCGGTTACGGCCTCGTCGAACTGGCCGTCGTCACCGAGGAGCTGGGCCGCGCGATGGCCCCCGGACCGTTCCTGCCGACGACGCTGGCCTCGGCCGTCCTGCACGCCGCCGGACACCGGACGTACCTCGCCACGCTCGCCGCCGGCACCACCGTCGGCGCGGTCGGACTCGCCCCCGGCACCCTCGCCGTGGACCGCGCCGCCGACGGCACGGCCACGGTCACCGGCACCTGCGAACTCGTCGTCGGCGGGCACCTCGCCGACGTGTTCGTGCTGCCCGCCGCCGACGGCGGCCGCATCACATGGCTCGTGCTGCCCCGCGCCGCGGTGGACACCACCGACGTCCGCAGCCACGACCTCACCCGCCGCTCGTCCCGCGTGACCGCCCGGTCGGTGCGTGTCCCGGCCGCGGACGTGCTGGACCTCGACCCGCAGGTACCCCAGGACCTCGCCGCGGCCCTCTTCGCCGCCGAAGCCTCAGGCATCGCCGACCGCTGCGTGACCACCGCCGCCGAATACGCCCGCGTGCGGGAGCAGTTCGGCCGCTGCATCGGCCAGTTCCAGGGCGTCAAGCACCGCTGCGCCCGCATGCTCGCGCTGGCCGAACAGGCCCGCGCCTGCGCCTGGGACGCGGCCCGAGCGGGCGATCCGGGTGGCGCCGACGATCCCCACGAGGCCTCACTGGCCGCCGCCGTCGCCGGAGCGGTCGGCGTGCAGGCCGCGTTCGTGACCGCGAAGGACTGCATCCAGGTGCTCGGCGGCATCGGCTTCACCTGGGAACACGACGCGCATCTCGCGCTGCGCCGCGCCCAGACCCTGCGTGTCGCACTCGGCCCGACCGCCGCCTGGCACCGCCGCGTCGCCCGCCTCACCCTGGACGGCACCCGTCGGAAGCTGGGCGTCGAACTGCCGCCGGAGGCCGAGGCCGTACGCGAGGGGATACGGGTCGAACTGCGGGGGGCCGCGGCCCTGGACGGCAAGCAACGCCTCACCCACCTCGCCGACCACGGGTACACCGCGCCGCAGCTGCCCGCACCCTGGGGCAAGGGCGCCGACCCCGTGACCCAACTGGTCATCGCCGAGGAGCTGCAGGCGGCGCACCTCACCCCCGTCGATATGATCATCGGCGGCTGGGTGGTGCCCACGCTCATCGCCCACGGCGACGGCGCCCAGCAGGAGCGGTTCCTCGCCCCGACCTTGCGCGGCGACATCGTCTGGTGCCAGCTGTTCAGCGAACCGGGGGCGGGATCCGACCTCGCGGGGCTCGGCACCCGGGCCGAGAAGGTGGACGGCGGCTGGCGGATCACCGGGCAGAAGGTATGGACCTCCATGGCCCACGACGCCCACTGGGGCATCCTGCTGGCCCGCACCGATACGACCGTGCCCAAGCACAAGGGCATCTCGTACTTCCTCCTCGACATGACGAGCCCCGGGCTCGACATCCGGCCGCTGCGGCAGATCACCGGTGAGGCCGAGTTCAACGAGGTCTTCCTCGACGCGGTGTTCGTCCCCGACGAACTGCTCGTCGGCTCGCCGGGCGACGGCTGGAAGCTCGCCCGGACCACCCTCGCCAACGAACGCGTCGCCCTCTCCCACGACTCGGTCGGCTCCGGCGCCGGGACGCTGCTGGAGATCGCCGCCGCGTCCGACGGTCTCGACGACGAACAGCTCACCACGCTCGGCGGCCATCTCTGCGACGCGCAGTCCGGCGCGCTCCTCGCACTGCGTACCACGCTGCGCACCGTCTCCGGACAGCAGCCCGGCGCCGAGGCGTCCATCGCCAAACTGCTCGGCGTCGAACACCAGCAACGGGTCTGGGAGACATGCGTGGACTGGCAGGGCGCCGCCGCGCTCACCGGCGAGGGCGAACGGCACGACGCCACCTGGATGTTCCTCAACTCACGCTGCCTGTCCATCGCGGGCGGTACGACGGAGGTCCAGCTGAACATCATCGGCGAGCGCCTCCTCGGCCTGCCCCGTGACCCCGAGCCCACCGAGAAAGGCTGATCATGCCCATCGACCGCGACAAGGCGCTGAACGCGGACCCGTCCGTCCGCGAGATCCGCTGGACCACGCGCGACGTACTCCTGTACCACCTGAGCCTGGGCGCCGGTGCCGACGCGGCCACCGACCCCGAACTGCACCTGACCTTCGAGAGCGGCCTCACCGTGCTGCCCACCTTCGCCGTGGTGGCCGGCTCCGGGATCTCCTCGGGCGAGGGAACCGTGCCGGGGCTTGAGATGCCCGGCATCGACATCGATCTGCGGACCATGCTGCACGCGGGTCAGGGACTTGAGATCCACCGGCCCCTGCCGGCGTCGGGCACCGCGACGCTGCGCTCGCGCGTCGCCGAGGTGTGGGACAAGGGCAAGGCCGCGCTGATCGTCCTGGAGTCCGCGGCCACGGGCCCCGACGACGAACCGCTGTGGACCACGACCACCCGCGTCTGGGCCCGCGGCGAGGGCGGCTTCAGCCAGGACCCCGGCCCCGAGGAACGTTGGTCGGCACCGGATCACCCCGCCGACACCGTACTCACCACGGTGACCACACCCCAGCAGGCACTGTGGTACCGGCTCAACGGTGACCTCAACCCGCTGCACGCCGACCCGGCCTTCGCTCGTTCGGCCGGCTTCGACCGGCCGATCCTGCACGGACTCGCCTCCTACGGACTGGTCTGCAAGGCACTCGTCGACGGCGTCCTCGGCGGCGATGTCACCCGCCTCACCGGCCTCGCCGTACGCTTCGCCGGCCCCCTGGTTCCCGGGGAGTCGATCGCGACATCCGTATGGCGCGACGGACCTGTGAACGACGGCACCGAGCGCCTCGTACTGCACACGGCCTGCCCCGAACGCGACGGCGCGCCCGTGCTCACCCATGCGACGGCGACGGTGAGGTCATGAGCATCCCCGCCCGCGAGGCCGTCGAACAGGCCACCGGACCGCGCCTGGTGGCCGAACCGCACGAGGACGGCGTCGACGTGGCGGTCGCCGCGGCCCGCAGGGTGATCGCCGCACTGCTGCACGCCGGCGACCAGACCGGCGCCGGCATGACGGAGATCGCCGCACAACTCGACGCCGTCGCCGACCGGCTCACCGAGAAGGCCCCCACCCTCCAGGAGCGTTTCGCCGTGATGTGGCGGGGCGAGGGCGTGACCCGGCACGATCCCGTCACCGGCCCGGAGAACGCCCTCGCACCGCCGCTGCGGCTGCACGGCAAGGAGGACCGTTCCGTCGAGGGCGTCGTCACACTCGGCCTGCCCTACCAGGGGCCGCCCGGACATGTGCACGGCGGTGTCTCGGCGCTGCTCCTGGACCACACGCTGGGCGTGGCCAACCACTGGGGCGGCCCCTCCGGGATGACCGCGGAACTGACCTTGCGCTACCTGCGGCCCACCCCGCTGTTCGAGCCCCTGACGGTCACCGGACGACAGGTTTCGGTGGACGGCTCGCGGATCCGCACCGTCGGGGCTGTCGCCGCCGGTGGCCGCACCTGTGTCACCGCGGAAGGACTGTTCATCAACAAGCAGCTGTCCAGGCCGAGTTGAAGGAGGCGACAGCGATGGGAAAGCTTGACGGCAAGGTCGCGGTCATCAGCGGCGCCGGCCAGGGCGTCGGCCAGGGCATCGCCCTCGCCCTCGCCTCCGAGGGCGCCTCGGTCGCCGTCCTCGGGCGGACCGAGGCCAAACTGGTGGCGACCTGCGAGCTGCTGCGCGGACGGGGGGTGAAGGCCGAGCCGTTCGTCCTGGACGTGCTCGACACGGAGCGGATACCCGCCCTGGTGGAACAGGTCGCCGAACGCTTCGGCGGCATCGACATCCTGGTCAACAACGCCTACACAGGGTGTTACGGGCCGCTTCTGTCGCTGAGCGACGAGCAGTTCCAGAAGGGCTTCGACAGCGGCCCTTTCGCGGCCTTCGCCTTCATGAAGGCCGCGCATCCGTATCTGAAGGAGAACGACGGCGGTGTGATCATAAATCTGGTCACCTCCGCCATGGTCCGCTGGGACCTGAGTACCTACGGGGCGTATGTGGCGGCCAAGTCCGCCCTGCGCTCCCTGACCCGGGCCGCCGCCAACGAATGGGGCCGTGACGGAATCCGCGTCAACGCCGTCGCTCCGCACGCCGTGTCGCCCGCGTACGCCCGATGGCAGGACGCCCACCCGGAGGAGGCCGCCGAGTTCCGCGCGTCCGTCCCGCTGGGGTACGTGGGCGACTGCGAGCAGGACATCGGGAGGGCCGTAGCGATGCTGTGCGGCCCGGACGCCCGCTATCTGACGGGCGCCACGGTGCCGCTGGACGGCGGCCAGGCCAACTTCGGCTGACGCCGGCCGGGGGCGTCCGGCCGACGTCACGCCCATACCGGGCCACCGGGAAGGCTCCGCGCCCACGGTGGCTCCGGACCAGTGACACGGCCCACGCCCCGGCCGGACCGGACGCGCCCGGCGTCCGGCACGGTCGCGGCGAAGTCGCGGGTTCTCCCGGTCAGCGGGACCGCCCCGGCCAAAAGCCCCCATCCGTGGATAGCGTCGCCACCGGCGCGGACCGGGACGCCGCCGCCACGGCGACACCGCGCCCCACGGATCCGGGCGCCGTCCGGTCCGGCCGGACCGGACGCGCCCTCACGCGCCCCCTCCGGGCGCCACGACCACACGGGACGACGTGCCGCGCACCCGCGCGGCCCGTCTCCCCACCGACATCGGGAAACCCGTCCACCGGGTGAGAGGGACCGACATTGCCACACCAGACGATTGCCGACCTGCTGCTCGCCCGTGCCGGGGACGACCACCCGGGCCTGCTGACCCGAGAACGGTCCTGGACCTGGGACGAGATGGTCGGGGAGAGCGCGGCCCGTGCCTCCTGGGCCGGGGAGCTGCGCACCGAGGGGCCGTTCCACATCGGCGTACTCCTCGACAACATCCCCGAGTACCTCTTCTGGCTGGGCGCCGCAGCCCTGGCCGGCGCGGCCGTCATCGGCATCAACCCCACCCGCCGCGGCGTCGAACTGGAGCGGGAAGTACGGCACACCGACTGCCAGTTGATCGTCACCGACCGGGCGGGCGTCGACCTGCTGCACGGCCTGGACGTCGGCGTGGACCGGGACCGGTTCCTCGTCGTCGACGAACCGGAGTACATGAGCCGTCTCGCCGCCCGCCCCCGCCGGCCCGTGCGTTCCCCGGACGTCACCGCCGCCACCCGGATGCTGCTGCTCCTGACCTCGGGCACGACCGGCATGTCGAAGGCGGCGATCTGCTCGCAGGGCAGGCTCGCCGCGCTCGGCGCCGCCAACAGCGCGAAGTACGACATCACCCGCGAGGACATCTGCTACTGCCCGATGCCGCTGTTCCACGGCAACGCGCTGATGGCGCTGTGGGCACCGGCCCTCGCAGCCGGCGCCACCATCGCTCTCACCCGCACGTTCTCCGCCTCCGGGTTCCTCCCGGACGTCCGCCACTTCGAAGCCACCTACTTCACGTACGTCGGCAAGGCAATCGGCTACATCCTGGCCCGCCCCGAGACCGAAGACGACGCCGACAACCGCCTCACCCACGCCTTCGGGACCGAGGCGTCACCCGAGGACGCGGCCCGCTTCCTGAGCCGCTTCGGCTGCCGTCTCGTCGAGGGCTACGGCTCCAGCGAGGGCGGTGGCATGCTCAAGCGGGCGCCCGACGGGCCGGTGGGCGCGCTCGGCGTACCCGCCCGCGACGGCGTCCGGATCGTGCACCCCACGACCCGGGAGACCTGCCCGCCCGCCGTGCTCGACTCCTACGGCCGGGTGGGCAACCCGGAGGAGGCCATCGGCGAGATCGTCGACACCGAGGGCGCGGCCCGTTTCGAGGGCTACTACAACAACGAGGCCGCCAAAGCGGAACGCGTCCGCCACGGCTGGTACTGGACCGGTGACCTCGGCTACGTCGACGAGGCCGGCTACTTCTACTTCGCGGGCCGCTCCGGCGACTGGATCCGCGTCGACGGCGAGAACATCTCCGCCCTGCTCACCGAACGCATCCTGCGCAGACACCCGCGCGTCGTCGCCGCAGGTGTCTTCGGCGTGCCCGACCCGCGCTCCGGCGACCAGGTGATGGCCGCACTGGAGGTCGCCGACGGCACCCGCTTCGAGGACCTGGACCTGCCCGCGTTCCTGGCCGGTCAGGAGGATCTGGGCACCAAGGGCGCCCCCCGCTTCGTCCGTGTCTCGCACACGCTGCCCACCACCGGCTCGAACAAGCTGCGCAAGAAGGAGATGCAGCTGGACGGCTGGCGCACCGACGACGCGGTGTACCGCTGGGCGGGCCGGGGCCGGCCCGCGTACGCGCTGATGACCGACGACGACAAGGCCGCCCTGCGCGGCGAGTTCCTGGCCAACGGGCGAGGGCGCTTCCTGCCCTGACCGGGCCCGGCCGGCCCGGCGGCGACAATCAAGGAGAACCACATGCAACTGCGCGAGAGCGCCGCGCACCAGGAGCTGCGGCGGGAACTGAGGGCGTACTTCGCGGGCCTCATGCCCGAGGACGAGCGCCGTCGCGTCGGCGAGGAGGGCGTGGGCGGCGAGCGCTTCCGCGAGGTCGTCAAACGGCTCGGCTCGGACGGCTGGCTGGGCATCGGCTGGCCCACCGAGTACGGCGGCCAGGGCCGGCCGGTGGAGGACCAGTACGTGTTCTTCGACGAGGTCCAGCGGGTGGGCCTGCCCTTCCCGTTCGTCACGGTCAACACCGTCGGACCGACCCTCATGGCGTACGGGTCCGAGGAGCATCGCAAGCGCTTCCTGCCCGGCATCCTCTCCGGTGACATCGTGTTCGCGATCGGCTACACCGAGCCCGAGGCCGGTACCGACCTCGCCTCGCTGACCACCCGGGCGGTCCGGGACGGCGACACCTACGTCGTCGACGGCAGCAAGATCTTCACCAGTGGCGCCAACACGGCCGACTACGTGTGGCTCGCGGCCCGGACCGACCCGGACGCCCCCAAGCACCAGGGCATTTCCATCCTGATCGTGCCGACCACCGAGGACGGCTTCTCCTGGAGCCCGATCCGCACGGTCGGCGGCATGGTCGTCACCGCGACGTACTACAGCGGGGTGCGCGTCCCGGCCGACGACGTGGTGGGCGAGGTGGACGGCGGCTGGCGGCTGATCACCGCCCAGCTGAACCACGAACGCATCGGACTCGCCGCCCTCGGCGGTCGCATGATCCAGCTGTGGGAACAGGTCCTCGACTGGGCCAAGGAGAACGGGACGGCCGACATCCCCTGGGTGCGGCAGGAGTTCGCCCGTACCCACGCCCGGCTCGAAGCGATGCGGCTGATGAACTGGAAGATGACCGCCGCCGTCGCCCGCTCCGCGCTGACCGGCGCCGACGCGGGAGCCGCCAAGGCGTACGGCACCGAGACCCACATCGACGTCCAGCGCGGACTGGCCCAGATCCTCGGCGCGGCCGGGCGCATCCGGCCCGAATCGCCGGGCGCGGTCCTCGCGGGGCAGATCGAACAGCTCTCCCGGCAGGGCATCGTGAACACCTTCGGCGGCGGCGTCAACGAGATCCTGCGCGACATGGTCGCCACCCAGGGGCTCGGGCTCCCGCGCACGGGGCGTGGCGCGTGAACCGGAACAGCGACCGTCCGCAGCCGGGGTACGAGGAGCGGCTGGCGGCCTTCGCCGGGCGCGAAGTGCACGCCCCCACGCCGGCCCAGGACCCGGTGAACCAGCCGATGATCCGGCACTGGGTGGAGGCGATGGGCGACACCAACCCGGTGTACACCGACGCCGGTGCGGCCCGCGCCACCGGGCGCGGCGGGGTGGTCGCACCCGCGTCCATGGTCCAGGCGTGGACGATGCGCGGATACGCGGCCACCGTCTCCCCGCCGCCCGGCCCCAGCGGCTTCGACGAACTGGTCGGCCTCCTCGACGAGGGCGGCTACACCTCCGTGGTGGCGACCGACTCGGAGTTGACCTTCCTCCGGGAGCTGGAGCCCGGGGACCACGTCTGTGTCCAGGAGACCGTCGAGTCGATCTCGGCGGAGAAGAAGACCGGCCTCGGCCCGGGGCGGTTCGTCACCACCCTGAAGTCGTACCGCGACCAGCACGGCGGGATCGTCGCCACCCAGCGCTGGCGGACGCTGAGATTTCGCCCGGCGAGGACGCCGTCGGACGCGGGCGCAGAGGCGCGGACGGCCTTTGAGGCCGCACCCGCACCGGCAACGGACCCGGTTTCCGCCCTGCGCCCCCGCCCGGCGGCCAACCGTGACAACGCCTTCTTCTTCGAGGGCGCGCGGCGGCACCGGTTGCTCATCCAGCGCTGCGCCGACTGCTCCGAGCTGCGCCACCCGCCGGGTCCCTGCTGCCCGCGGTGCAACTCACTGGAGTGGGACACCGTCGAGGCCTCGGGCCGCGGCCGTGTGTACAGCTTCGTCGTGAACCACCATCCACGGCACCCCGCCTTCGACTTCCCCCTGGTCGTCGCGGTGGTCGAACTCGCCGAGGGAACCCGCCTCATCACCAATCTGACCGGTGTCGCGCCCGAGGACGTCGCGATCGACATGCCCGTGGTCCTCGACTGGCTCGACGCCGACCCCGATCTGACCCTGCCGGTGTTCCGGCCCGCCCCGACGGAGGCGCCCTGATGGATTTCTCCTTGGGAGAAGAGCTCGAAGCGGTCCGCGACCTGGCGCGTGAGATCTTCACCGACCGTGCCACGCCCGAGCGGCTGCGAGAGGTGGAGACCTCGCCGGCTCGCGTCGACGAACGGCTGTGGGGCGATCTGGCGGCAGCAGGTCTGCTCGGGGCTGTGCTGCCCGCACGGGACGGAGGCGCCGGACTCGGCCTGGCCGGGCTCTGCGTCCTTCTGGAGGAGCAGGGCCGGCGGGTGGCGCCGGTGCCGCTGTGGCCCGCGCTGACCGGTGCGCTGGCCGTCGCCGCGTACGGCACCGGAGCGCAGCGGGCACGGCTGCTGACGGGACTCGCCGACGGCTCCGGGCGGCTGACGCTCGCCCTGGAGGAGTTCGGTCCCGCCGATCCGCTGCTGCCGGGGACGGCCGCGGTGGCGGACGGTCCGGGATGGCGGCTCAGCGGTGTCAAGGCCGTGGTGCCCGCGCCGGCCGGCGCGGGGCACGTGCTGGTGACCGCCGCCACGAGCTCCGGGCCCGGCCTCTTCCTGGTGGCGTCCGACGCCACCGGCGTGACCTGGGAGTACGCCGAGACCACCAGCCACGACCTCAGCGCCCACCTCACGCTCGACGAAGCCCCTGCCGAGGCGGTCGGCACGCCGGGCCGCGGAGGCGTCGAGCACCTTGTCCGGAACGCCTTCGTGGCGCTGGCCGCCGTCCAGGTGGGGGTGGCCGACGGCGCGCTGCGGTATGCGGCCGGCCATCTGCGCGAGCGCCGACAGTTCGGCCGCCCGCTCGCCACCTTCCAGGCCGTGCAGCACCAGCTCGCCGACTGCTACATCGACATCGAGGCGATGCGGGTCACGCTGTGGCAGGCGGTGGACGCCTCGGCGGAGCCCTTCGACACCGAGACCGCCGACCGTGCCGCCCTGGTGGCCAAGTGGTGGGCCACCGAGGGCGGTCTGAACACCGTGCACCGTGTTCAGCACGTGCACGGCGGCATCGGCGTCGACACCGACTACCCGGTGCACCGCCACTTCCTGTGGGGCAAGCAGATCTCCACCACCCTGGGCGGCGCGGGCGCGGACCTCGCGCGCCTCGGCGCCCTGGTGACCAGCGGGGCGGTGACCTCGTGACGCGGCAGCCCAGCACCGTTCTCCCGCCCACCCGTGTGTACGAAGAGGTGGCCGTCGGCGACGTACTTCCCGCGCTGCCGGTCCCGGTGACGCGCACCCTGATCGTCGCCACCGCCCTCGCCAGTCGTGATTACCAGGACGTGCACCACGACCCCGAACTCGCCCGGGAGCGCGGCTCCGAGGACATCTTCATGAACATTCTGACCAGCAACGGCCTGGTCGACCGGTACGTCACCGGCTGGGCCGGCCCGGCCGCCGTGATCAAGGCCATCCGCATCCGGCTCGGCGCCCCCAACCACCCCGGCGACACCCTGGTGCTCACCGGCACCGTGGTGGCGAAGTCGGACGCGGACCGTCAGGTCGAGATCGCCGTCAAGGGCACCAACAGCCTGGGTGCTCACATCACCGGAACCGTTGCGGTGCGGTTGCCGGGGGAGGTGCGATGAGTACCGCTCCGCTCTCCGGGACCGCCGCCGTGGTCGGCATCGGCGCCACCGAGTTCTCCAAGAACTCCGGGCGCAGCGAACTCCGGCTCGCCTGTGAGGCCGTGCTCGCGGCCCTCGCCGACGCGGGACTGGAGCCCGCCGACGTCGACGGGCTGGTCACCTTCACCGCGGAGACCAACTCCGAGATCCATGTGGCCCGCAACACCGGCATGGGCGACCTGACGTTCTTCTCCCGCATCGGCTACGGCGGCGGGGCGGGCTGCGGCACGGTGCAGCAGGCGGCCATGGCCGTGGCCACCGGAGCCGCCGACGTGGTCGTCTGCTACCGGGCGTTCAACGAACGTTCCGGCGAGCGGTACGGGCTCGGCCAGGCCGCCCGCCCCATGGACACCACCGCGGACCGCGCCGCCTACGCCTGGATGACCCCGTTCGGGCTGAGCACTCCCGCTCAGTGGGTGGCCATGTTCGCCCGCCGCTACATGCACGAATACGGAGCCACCACCGACGACTTCGGCCGGGTCGCCGTGGTGGACCGCAAGCACGCAGCGAACAACCCGGCCGCCTGGTTCCACGGCCGTCCCATCACCCTCCAGGACCACCGCGACTCCCGCTGGATCGCCGAACCGCTGCGGCTGCTCGACTGCTGCCAGGAGACCGACGGCGGCCAGGCCCTGGTGATCGTCTCCGCCGAACGCGCCCGCGACCTGCCGCATCCGCCCGCGGTGATCCGCTCGGCGGCCCAGGGACTCGGCGCGGACCAGCACATGATGACCAGCTACTACCGGCCCACCATCACGGGGATCCCGGAAATGGGCCTGGTCGGACGGCAGTTGTACCGGCAGAGCGGTCTCGGCCCCGACGACATCGACGCGGCGGTCCTCTACGACCACTTCACCCCGCTGGTCCTTCCCCAGCTGGAGGAACTGGGCTTCTGCGAGCCCGGCGAAGCGAAGGACTTCATCGCCGACGGCCACCTGGAGGTCGGCGGCAGACTGCCGGTCAACACCCACGGCGGACAGCTGGGCGAGGCCTATCTGCACGGAATGAACGGCATCGCGGAGGGCGTCCGGCTGGTCCGCGGCACCTCGGTGAACCAGCCGGACAAGGCCGACCACGTCCTGGTCACCGCCGGGACCGGCGTCCCCACCAGCGGCCTGATCCTGGGAGCCGACCGATGACCGACTCCCCTTGGCAGGGACGTGAACTCGGCACCCGTACCGTCTCCTACACCGCACGTGACGCGATCCTGTACGCGCTCGCGGTCGGCGCCCCGGCGGACAGGCTCGACCTGGTGTACGAGGAGCGCCTGCGGGTGCTGCCCACCTTCGCGCTGACCCTGGCCCAGTGGGCGCCCGACGCGCTCGGCGAGCTCGGCGCCTTCGATGTCACCACCGCCGTGCACGGCAGCCAACGCCTTGTGATGAAACAGCCGTTGGACGCCTCCGGCGAGCTGACGACGTCGGCGCGTGTGGCGGCGGTCTGGGACAAGGGCTCCGCCGCCGTCTTCGACGTGGAGGTGTCCTGCGAGCGCTTCACGGCGACCTGGTCCCTCTTCGCCCCGGGCCGTGGGGGCTTCGGCGGCGAGCGCGGCCCGTCCGCCCCGCGCAGCCCCGACCGGCCGGCCGATCACACACCGACCGTGGCCACGCACTCACGGCAGGCGGCGCTCTACCGGCTGCTCGGCGACCGGCACGCCATGCACATCGACCCCGAGGCGGCGAAGGCGGCAGGGATGCCCCGGCCCTTCCTGCACGGGCTGTGCACCCTCGCCGCGAGCCTGCTGTCGCTGGCCGACGAGCTCGGTGTGCATCCGGCCGGACTGGTGGAGCTGGAGGCCCGGTTCGCCGCTCCGGCGTACCCCGGCGACCGGCTCGCCCTGCGCGGCTGGACCGCCCCGCATGGCGAGGACGCCCCGCACGATGTCGCCGTGCGCTTCGAGGCGTCCGCCGACGACGCCCGCGCGGTGCTCACCGGCGGCCGTGCCCGATTCGACGCCGACACCCCGGACCAGAAGGAGAACCCCGATGCTTGAGCCCGCGCAGCGCGCCGAGGCCGCCGAAGTGCTCTGGGCCGCACAGCGCGACCGGGCCCCGGTCGAACCGCTCACCACCACCTGCCCGGGGATCGACGCGGCCGACGCCTACGAGATCCAACTGATCAACATCCGCAGGCAGTTGGCGGACGGCCGCACGGTCCGGGGACACAAGGTGGGCCTGTCCTCGAAGGTCATGCAGCAGATGATGGGTGTGGACGAGCCCGACTACGGCCATCTGCTCTCGGACATGGTGCTGCCCGAGGGGACCTCCGTGGCGGCCGACCGCTACTGCCGCCCCCGGATCGAGGTCGAGATCGGGTACGTACTCGGCCGGAGTCTGCCGGGGGAGGGGTGCACGACGGCGGACGTCCTCGCGGCCACCGAGTACCTCGTCCCCGCAATCGAACTCATCGACAGCCGCATCAGGGACTGGAGGATCCGGCTCGCCGACACGATCGCCGACAACGCCTCGTCGGCCGGGGTGATCCTCGGCGAGGCCCGGGTCCGGCCGCAGGACCTAAACCCGGCCGACATCGCCGCCGTGCTGTACCGGGGCGGCGCGGAGATCGCCCGCGGAAACACCAGCGCGGTGCTCGGCGACCCGACCGAGGCCGTGGCCTGGCTGGCCCGCAAGGTGGCGTCCTGCGGGGTGCGTCTGGAGGCCGGGCACGTCGTCCTGCCGGGGTCCTGCACCCGGGCCGTCGACGTACGGGCGGGGGACGAGTTCCGGGCCGAGTTCGAGGGGCTCGGCTCCGTCTCCGTCGGCTTCATCCACTCAACGGGACACCGCCGGACCGAAAACTGAAATTGATACTAGTTTCGTGGGCGGGGCGCACCCCCCTCGGCATCGCCGGGGTGCGCCGGCGTATCCAACGGCTCGACGGAACACGGAAAGAGGCAGCATGAGCTCGACGAACACCCTGGAGGGGCGCACCGCGGTCGTCACCGGTGCCGGAGCGGGGCTCGGCCGTGCCGAGGCCCTCGCGCTCGCGGGACTCGGCGCCGACGTGGTGGTCAACGACATCGGCCCGGCGGCCGAGGACGTGGTCGCCGAGATAGAGGCCCTCGGCGCGAGGGCGGTCGCGGTCACCGGTGACGTCGGGGACTGGTCCATGGGCGACCGTCTGGTGCGGGCCGCCCTGGAGAGCTTCGGCAGCCTGGACATCGTCGTCAACAACGCAGGCGTACTCCGCGACAAGATGCTGTTCAACCTCACCGAATCCGACTGGGACGACGTCATCCGGATCCACCTCAAGGGCCATGCCGCCGTCTCCCGCGCCGCGGCAGCGCACTGGCGTGCGGCGAGCAAGGCGGCCGGCGCCCCGGTCTACGGCCGCGTGATCAACACCTCGTCCGAGGCGTTCCTGTTCGGCGCCCCCGGCCAGCCGAACTACTCCGCCGCCAAGGCCGGTATCACCGCGCTCACCCTGGCCACCGCCCAGGGCCTGGCCCGCTACGGTGTGCGCGCCAACGCCATCTGCCCGCGGGCCCGCACCGCCATGACCGCCGACGCCTTCGGTGCGGGCGTGAACGCGCCGGGCGGCCTCGACATCATGGCCCCGGAACGGGTCGCCACCCTCGTCGCGCACCTGGCCTCGCCCGCCGCCGACGGGATCAGCGGGCAGGTCTTCGTCGCCTACGGCGACATGATCGCCCTGCTCGCCCCACCCACCGTGGAACGGAAGTTCACCGCGGCCGACGGCACCTTCACCTCGGAGGAGCTCGACGCCCAGCTCACGCCGTACTTCAGTGGCCGTGACCCGCACCGGACCTACGCCGCCCACAGCGTCGCCGGACTCGACACGACGGGCACACAGAAGACCCCGTGAGCGCGGGCACCGACCCGGCCGGCGCGCGTCCCGCCCGTCGGCCGGGTCAGTCGGCGTCCGTCGCCGGGGCGAGCAGGAGCCGGCAGGCCATCCGCAGGTCGGCGTCGGCCTCCTGCGGGGTGAGCCGCTCATTGAGCCGGGCCTGGAGCACCCCGTACCAGAGCAGGATCAGCAGCCGCAGACGGGTGATGTGATGTTCCGTGGGCTGCTCGACGCCCCAGGCCCGCAGCAGCAGATCGAGGAACCCCGTGTCGATCCGCGCCAGATCGGGGACGGTCGAGGCACGGGCCGCGTTCGCCGACTGGATCATCGCGATGGCCAGGGCCGGCCGGCGCAGCAGCTTGCGGGTGGCGCTGCCGAGCGCCTCGAAGACGACGTCCTCGGGTGAGGCATCCGCCGCGCGATCGGGCAGCCGCGCCCCGAACTCCTCGATCTGGTCGGCCATCAGGGCCGTGAACAAATGGGTCTTCGACGGGAAATACCGGTACAAAGTGCCGATCGCCACCCCCGCGGACCTGGCCACCTCGTGCATCTGCACCCGCTCCAGCCCCGTCTCGGCGGCGAGGTCCGCCGCCACCTTCAGGATGCTCTGACGGCGTGCGCGCTGCCGGGGCGAACTGGGTTCGGCCCCCGCCCTGGCCTCGGCGATTCTGGGCACGCTGCCACTCCCTCCAGGCGCTCGGTTCCGTCGACGGCCTCCGACAATACGCGGGCCCCGGCCCCGCGTCAGGTGCCGCCCGGACGCCGTACCGGTCAGCGGGACCGGCCGTACACCCGCAGCCGCTCGCGCGGTCTGCTGAGGTCCCACACCACCGAGGCACAGGAGGGGCACATGCAAGGCGGCCGACAGGAATGGGGCGCCACCCACGACGTGATCGTCGTCGGGTCCGGGGCAGGCGCGATGACCGGGGCCCTGGCAGCGGCCTCGGACGGCCTCGACACCGTCGTACTGGAACGGACGGCGCTGCTCGGCGGCACCTCCGCGTACTCCGGGGCCGCCTGCTGGCTGCCCGGCACCCGGGTGCAGGAACGGGCGGGACTCGACGACTCCACCGACGCCGCCGGGGCCTATCTGGGGGCGCTCCTCGGTGACGCCGAAGCCGAACGCCGCGACGCCTTCCTGCGGCACGCCCCCGAACTGGTCGCCCGGCTCGAACGCGACCCGGCCGTCGAGTTCGAGTGGCGCGCCTTCCCCGACTACGTCGCCGCCCCCGGCCGGATGGACGCCGGACGCTCCGTCGTACCGCGCGACCTGCCACCGGACCTGCTGGGCGACCTCCTGCCCCTGGTGCGCCCGGCGGTCGACCGGGACCGCGCGGGACAGGGCCACCCCGACGCGCCGCTCAGCGCGGGTCGCGCCCTGATCGGCCGCCTCCTGCTCGCCGCCACCCGCACCGGTAACGCCCGATTCCGCACCGAACACCAGGTCACCGGGCTGGTCACCGAGGACGGACGGGTCACGGGAGTGGAGGCGCGGACCCCGCGCGGCACGGTCCGGGTGCGGGCCCGGCGCGGCGTCCTGCTGGCGGCCGGCGGTTTCGAGGGCGACGACACCCTGCGCACCGAACACGGGGTCCCCGGCAGTGCCGTGTGGAGCATGGCACCCCGGGGGACCAATACCGGCGAGGTACTGCGCGCCGCCGTCGCGATCGGTGCCGCCACCGGTCTCATGGACGAGGCCTGGTGGTGCCCGGGTACCGAACTCCCCGACGGCACGGCCGCGTTCACCCTCGGCCTGCGCGGCGGGATCGTCGTCGACCCATCAGGCCGGCGCTTCGCCAACGAGTCACTGCCGTACGACCGGATGGGCCGCGCCATCGCCGCCCAGGGAGCACGGACCCCCATGTATCTGATCTTCGACTCCCGGGAGGGCGGCACGCTGCCCGCCATCACCGTGCCGCCCACCGGGCCCGCGGAACACCTGGCGTCCGGAACCTGGGTGCGGGCCGGCACGCTGACGGAGCTCGCCGGTCTCATCGGGGTCCCGGCCGATGTGCTGACGGACACCGTCACCCGCTTCAACGGCTTCGCCGCCACCGGCATCGACGCGGACCATCACCGGGGCGAGGACCCCTACGACCTGTTCTTCGCCGACACGAAGAACGCCCCCGGCCCCAACCCGTGCCTGGTCCCGCTCGACCGGCCGCCCTACTACGCGGCCCGGCTGGTCCTCGCCGACCTCGGCACCAAGGGCGGACTCCGTACGGACGTGCACGCCCGCGTCCTCGACACCGGGGGCCGGCCGCTCCCGGGCCTGTACGCGGCCGGAAACACCAGCGCGTCCTTCACGGGCCGCGTCTACCCGGGTCCCGGCGTCCCCATCGGCACCGCCATGGTCTTCGCCTCGCTGGCCGTCCGGCACATGACCGGGCAACCCGGCGACACCGCCTGACGCCGGGGCGGCGAAAGCGTCCCGGCCAGTGGGATGTCCGGCGGCGCGGCCCGGGACGGCCGTTCTACGGTCACGGCACCGCAGCGGTGCAGGGGCGGGGAGGGGCCGGGCCGGGACCGCCGGGCATGACGAGAGAGAGGGACTCGATGACCGACAAGAGCGTGTATGGGCCATGGGCGGTCGTCGCCGGAGGCTCCGAAGGAGTCGGCGCCTCGTTCGCGCACCGGCTCGCGGAGGCCGGGATCAACCTGGTCCTGATCGCGCGCAAGCCCGATCCGCTCAATGAGACCGCCGAGCGGGCACGCGCCAAGGGCGTCGAGGTCCGCACCCTCGAACTCGACCTGCTCGACCCGGGGGCCCTGGCCTCGGTCCGCGCCGTGACCGACGGCCTGGAGGTCGGTCTGCTGATCTTCAACGCAGGCGCCAACAGCTACGGCCACGAGTTCGTGACCGGCGAACTCGACCGCGTCCAGGGCGTACTGGACCTGAACATCACCGCGCAACTGGCTCTCACCCACCACTTCGGGGCCCTGATGAAGGAGCGGCGCCGCGGCGGCATCATGCTGGTCGGCTCGCTCTCCGGCTACCTGGGCCAGGCACAGATCAGCGTGTACTCGGCCGCCAAGGCATTCAGCCGCGTCTTCGCCGAGGGCCTGTGGCTGGAACTGCGGCCGTACGGCGTGGACGTCCTCGAACTCGTCCTCGGCGTCACCCGGACACCCGCCATGGAGCGCGCCGGGCTGCGCATGGACCTGCCCGGCCTGCGTGTCGCCGAGCCGGACGATGTCGCCGAGGAGGGCCTGGAGCACCTCGCCGACGGTCCGGTGCGGGTGGCCGGCGGGAACGCCGAAACGGCCGAGCGGCGCAGCGGATTCCCCCGTGCCGAACTGGTCCTCGGTGCCCACGAGGCATCCAAGCGGCTGCTGCCCGCGTCGTCCTGACGGAGCATCACGTGTGTTCGCCCGGCCTTCCCCGTACCCATCGCGCAGGCCGACCACTCCCGGAGAACAGATGAGCGAGACCGAGCACCCCCTGACGATCCCGGCCGCCCTGGACCTCGCCGCGACCCGGAGCCCCGACCGGGAGGCGGTCGTGGACGGTGACGTACGGCTGACCTGGGAGCAGTTGCGCGACCGGGTACGGGCGGCGGTGAAGTCGCTGATCGGGCTCGGCACGCGACGCGGCGACCGGATCGCCGTCTGGGCGCCCAACAGCCACCACTGGGTGGTGGCCGCGCTCGCCGTCGCGTCGGCCGGGGCGGTGCTGGTACCCGTCAACACGCGCTACAAGGGCGGTGAGGCGCGCTGGCTCCTGGAACGCAGCGGGGCACGGCTGCTGTTCCTGGAGAACGGCTTCCTCGGCAAGGACTACCTGGCCATGCTGGGTGCGGGTGCGGGTGCGGGTGCGGGTGCGGGTGCGGGTGCGGGGCGGGTGCCGGGACTCGGGGACGCCGGAAGGCCGGTGCCGGGGCTGACCGGGCTGGCCGCAGTGGTGACGCTGGACGGTGCCGAGCGCCCCGGCACCCTGTCGTGGGACGACTTTCTCCGGTTCGGCGCGCGCGTGCCGGACGCGGAGGCCGCCGCCCGTGCCGCGTCCGTACGCCCCGACGACCCTTCCGACCTGCTCTTCACCTCGGGCACGACCGGTCGGCCCAAGGGCGCGCTGACCACACATCAGCAGAACCTCACCACGTACCGGGCCTGGTGCGACCGGACCGGAGTCACCGGCGACGACCGCTACTTGATCATCAACCCGCTGTTCCACTGCTTCGGCTACAAGGCCGGCGTGCTGGCCTGCCTGCTGCGGGGCGCCACGATGGTGCTGCAGCCGGTGTTCGACGTGGACCGGGCTCTGCGCACCGTCGAGGCGGAGCGGATCACCGTCCTGCCCGGCCCGCCCACGATCTACACCGAACTCCTGGACGCGCCCGGCAGGAGCCGGTCCGACCTGTCGTCGCTGCGGCTGGCGGTGACCGGTGCGGCCGTGGTGCCCGTCGCTCTCGTCCGGCGGATGCGGGCTGAACTCTTCCCCGAGGTGCTCACCGCGTACGGCCTGACCGAATGCTGCGGCACGGTCACCGCGTGCTCCGCGGACGACGACGCCGAGACGGTGGCTCTGACCGCGGGCCGCCCCATCGACGGAGTCGAGGTGCGGGTGGCCGACGGCGACCGGCGTCCGCTGCCCGCCGGGCGGGACGGCGAGATCATGGTCCGCGGCTACAACGTGATGCTCGGCTACCTGGACGATCCCGCGGCGAGCGCGGCGGCCGTCGACGCGGACGGCTGGCTGGCCACCGGCGACGTGGGCCACCTCGACGAGCGCGGCAATCTGGTCATCACCGGCCGCTCGAAGGACATGTTCGTGGTCGGCGGGTTCAACGTCTATCCGGCGGAGGTCGAGCAGGTGCTCGCCGGGCACGACGCCGTCGCCGAGGCAGCCGTGGTCGGGGTTCCCGACGCACGGCTCGGGGAAGTCGCGCGCGCCTATGTGACAGCCCGTCCGGGCGCCGGGACCGACCCGGACGACCTCGTCGCCCACTGCCGCGAGCGGCTTGCCAACTTCAAGGTCCCGCGCGAGGTCGTCGTGCTGGGGACTCTTCCGCGCAACGCTTCCGGCAAGGTCGACAAGGCCGCGCTGCGGACGCTCTGACGGACGCGGTGCCGCGTGCACCGCACGGACACGGCTCGCGAGGGCCTGGAGGACGGACGATGGGCAATCAGGTTCTGGAGTCGGTGCGCGCTCTGCTGCCGGCCATCGGGAAACGGGCCGTCGCCGCGGACGAGGCGCGGCGCATATCGGGGGCCACGGTCCGTGACCTGGCCGAGGCCAGTGTGTTCCGGATGCTGCAGCCGGCCCGGTACGGCGGCATCGAGGCCGACCCGGCCGACTTCTACGAGGTGGTGCGGGAGATCTCCGCGGTGTGCTGTTCCACGGGGTGGGTGGCGTCCGTCCTGGGCGTGCACCCCTGGCAGTTGGGCCTCTTCCCGTCTCGGGCGCAGGACGACGTCTGGGGCGACGACCCGGACACCCGCATCTCCTCGTCGTACGCGCCGGTGGGCCGGCTCACCCCCGTCGACGGCGGCTACCGGCTCACCGGCCGGTGGAGTTTCTCCTCGGGCTGCGAGCACGCCTCGTGGGCGTTGCTCGGCGCTCTCGTCGTCGGGGCGCGGGGACGGCCGGTGGACTTCCTCACCGTCCTGGTGCCCCGGTCCGACTACGCGATCGAGGACATGTGGGACGTGGTCGGGCTGCGCGGCACCGCCAGCAACGACATCGTCGTCGAGTCGGCGTTCGTCCCGGCCCACCGCGTGCTTCGCAACTACGAGCAGGCCCAGCTGAAGGGGCCGGGGCAGCAGGTCAACCAGGGGCCGCTGTACCGGCTGCCGTTCGGGGCGATCTTCACGAGTGCCATCACGGCACCGGTGATCGGCGTCGTGTCGGGCGGCTACGAGTCCTATCTCTCGCTGATGAAGGAGCGGGTGCGGCTCAGCCTCGGCGGCGGCAGGTTCACCGAGGACCCGTTCGCCCAGGTCGCCATCGCGCGTGCCGCCTCCGACATCGACGCGACGATCCTGCAGATGGACCGGAACCTGAGCGAGCTGTCCGGACTCGCCGCCGCCGGGCGGGAGATCCCCATGGAGCTGAGACTGCGCACGCGGCGGGACCAGGTCCGGGGCACCGAACGGGCCGTCGCCGCGATCGATCTGCTCTTCAAGACCGCCGGAGGCAACGCGCTGCGGCGCGGCAACCCCATCGAGCGCGCCTGGCGGGACGCCCACGCCGGAAGCGTCCACGTGGCCAACGACGTGGAACGGGCCCTCGCCATGTACGGTCGCGGGGCCTTCGGTCTGACAGTCGAGGACAACCTGGTCTGAGGATCGTCCCGGCCCCGGGGGAACGCACCCCGCGCGGACGCGTCGCCGCCCGTGAATCCGCCCGCGTGAACCCCGAGTGAACCGGCCGGAGCCCCCTGCGCGGGGGCTCCAGCCGGTTCACGCGGGGTTCACGCCGAAGCGTCCTCGCCCCGTTCACACCTGCCCGTCGGCCGACCTCGCGGCGAGATAGCGGGCGGGGAACTCCCCGCCGCCGTGCACCGCGAGGTCCGCCCCGTTCACGTATCCGGACAGCCCGCTCGCCAGGAACAAGCAGGCGCGGGCGACATCCGTGGGGACGGCCATCCGTTCCATCGGGATGACGCGGGCCACCGATACCCCGCCGTCCGTGCCGTAGACGGCTGCCGCGCCCTCGGTGCGGATCAGCCCGGTGGTGATGTGATTGACCCGCACCTCGGGAGCCCACTCCAGAGCGAGTGCTTTGGTGAGGGCCAGCAGTCCTGCCTTGGCGGCTGTGTAGGCGGCGGTGCCGGGCTGCGGGTCGTGCGCGGAGACGCTGCCGATGTTGATGACCGAACCGCCGCCGTGCTGGGTCCTCATGACGCGGTGGGCCGCCTGCGCCACGTAGAACGGTGCGAGCAGGTTGAGCGCGACGATCCTCTCCACGAAACGGGGCGAGACGGTGGCCGCGTCGGCGTCCGGGGAGCCGCCCGCGTTGTTGACGAGTACGTCGAGGCGGCCGAAGCGTTCCACCGCGGCGTCGACGAGCCGGACCGCCGCCGCGGGGTCGCGCACGTCGGCGGAGACGAAGACCGCAGCCCGGCCCCGCACCGCCGGCGTCGTGTCCGGGGCGTTGCGGCCGCAGACGACGACGTCGGCCCCGGCATCGAGGAACGCCTCGGCGATGGCGGCACCGATGCCCTTGGTGCCGCCGGTGACGAGCACCACGCGTCCCGTGAAGTCGAACGGGTTGCCGATGTCCATGATGTACGGCCTCTCTGCCGGGTGTGCCCGGTCGGTGGTCAGTGCGTGGTCAGCCCGAGCCCGGCGGCGAGCCGCGCCCGGTGCCGCGCGGGCGAACCGAACAGTTCGCCCGCTCCGTGCGCCCGCTTGAAGTAACGGTGCGCGTCGTGTTCCCAGGTGATGCCGATGCCGCCGTGCAACTGGATCATCTCGCCGGCCACCGCCGAGAACGCCTCGGAACAGACCGACTTCGCGACAGCGGCGGCCCGTGGCAGCGCGCCGGGCTCCTGGTCGGCGGCGAAGGCGGCGCCGAGCGCTGCCGAACGTGCCGACTCCACCAGGACGTAGGCGTCCGCGAGCCGGTGCTTGACGGCCTGGAACGAGCCGATGGGGCGGCCGAACTGGACGCGGTCCCTGGCGTAGGCGACGGTGAGTTCGAGGCAACGCGAGGCCGCGCCCACCTGCTCCGCGGCGAGCGCCGCGCAGGCCAGGTCCCGTACCTGCGCCAGGGTCCGTCCGCCGTCGCCGTCCACGCCGATCAGACGCGCGTCGGCGCCGTCCAGCACCCACTGTGCCTGGCTCCGCGTGCCGTCCATGGTGACGACGGGCGCACGGTGCGCCCCGGCGGCGTCCACCGCCACATCGAAGAGCGAGACCCCGGCCGCCGTACGGGCCGCGACGAGCAGCACGTCCACCCGGGGCCAGTCCAGCACATGCTCCTTCGTCCCGGTGATGTGCCAGGTGCCACCGGGTCCGGGCACGGCCTCGGCGCGTACCGCCTCCGGGTCCCAGGACCCCTGCTCGGCCCAGGCCAGGGTTCCCACCGAGGCCCCCTCGACGAGCCCCGGCAGCAGACGCCCGCAGGCCGCCTTGTCGCCGGTGGCGAGCAGTGCCCCGGCGGTGAGCACCGCCGAGCCGAGGAACGGCAGCGGACTCAGGGTCCGGCCCAGTTCCTCCATCAGCACGTGGACATCCCGGGCGCCGCCGCCCGCCCCGCCGTACTCCTCGGGCACGGCGAGCCCGGCGACGCCGATCTGCTCGGTCAACGGCCGCCAGGCCTCGGCTCCTTCGTGCCGGGTCAGCAGTGACCGTACGGCCGACTTCAGTTCTTCCTGCTCCTCAGTCAGCCGCATCGGGCTGCTCCCCTCGGTGTGGCGCACACTGTCGTGCGCGCCAGGCGGCCAGTACGTGGGCCCGGCAGGCGGCCGGGGTGTCCCGGGCGTCGCGCGGCGGGCGGGCCTCGCGGATCCAGAGGGACAGGCCGGGGCCGCCGGTGCGGCCTACGGCCCCGTGCGTCCGCGGTGCCGTCCGTGCGGCCCGGTACGCGGCCTCATCCGGTTCGTCGTGGGCAGCCGGCATCGACCCTCCTTCCCTAACAAGTGTTTGGTAGATTAACGTAACCCCATGAGCAGCGTCGAGGAGTTCCGCACCGAGATCCGCAGTTGGCTGGCCGCCAATCTCACCGGTCCCTTCGCGGGACTGCGAGGCCGTGGCGGACCGGGCCGCGAGCACGAGGCCTTCGCCGAACGGCTCGCCTGGGAGCGGCACATGGCGGCCGCCGGCTGGACCTGCGTGGGCTGGCCCGAGCAGTACGGCGGCCGGGGCGCGACCATCGAGCAGCAGGTCGCCTTCCACGAGGAGTACGCCCTCGCCGACGCGCCCGCCCGCGTCAACCACATCGGCGAACAACTGCTGGGCCCGACCCTGGTGGCCTTCGGCACGCCGGAACAGCGGGCCCGCTTCCTGCCGCCGATCGTCGCGGCCGAGGAGCTGTGGTGCCAGGGTTACAGCGAGCCCGACGCCGGCTCCGACCTGGCGAACGTGCGGACCAGGGCCGAGCGCGACGGCGACTCCTGGGTGGTCACCGGCCAGAAGATCTTCACGTCACTCGCCCACGAGGCGCAGTGGTGCTTCGTGGTGGCCCGCACCGAGCCCGGTTCGTCCCGCCACGAGGGCCTGTCCTACCTCCTGGTCCCGCTCGACCAGCCCGGCGTCGAGATCCGTCCGATCGCCCAGCTGACCGGCACCAGCGAGTTCAACGAGGTCTTCTTCGACGGGGCCCGCACCCGCGCCGAACACATCGTCGGAGCGCCGGGCGAGGGCTGGCGCGTCGCCATGGCCACGCTCGGCTTCGAACGCGGTGTCTCCACCCTCGGCCAGCAGGTCGGCTTCCGGCGCGAACTCGAAGCCCTCATCGAACTGGCCAGGCGCAACGGCGCCGCGGACGATCCGCTGATCCGCGACCGGCTCGCCCGCGCCTGGACGGGGCTGGAGACCATCCGCTGCAACGCCCTGCGCATGCTCGACGGCGTGGCGGCGGGCGCTCCCGGGCCCGAAGCGTCCATCGGTAAGATCTTCTGGGCCACCTGGCACCGGGAGCTCGGTGAACTCGCCATGAGCGTCTGCGGCGCGGGCGGCATGCTCGCCGCCGGTGAACCCTACGAACTCGACGACTGGCAGCGGCTGTTCCTTTTCTCCCGCTCCGACACCATCTACGCCGGATCGAACGAGATCCAGCGCAACATCATTGCGGAGCGTGTCCTCGGGCTGCCCAGGGAGATCCGCCCGTGACGCCCCGGCCGCCCCATGTCTCGGGGCACCGCCTCCTGGACGGGCACACCGGGTGATCGCCGCCGCCGGGATCGGCCGAGCGACCGCCCGCCAGGAGTACGGGCCGATCGCGGGCAGGTGAGCCGTCACCGGGCGACGGTGTGCGTGTCCGCTCCGCCCCCGGCCGATGACGACATGACGGCCGGGGGCACCGGTATGCGCGCAGGCCTCGGCGGCGGAGCGTCGAGTCAGGGTGGCGTGGTGGACACGGACGTGCCCGGACGTGGGTGAAGTCAGCTCCGAGCGGTTCTCCGTCCCGGACTTGAGCGGTGCGGCCGACGGCCGGCGCCGTCCGATCCACACGGATCGGGGCGGTCCGGAGTCCGGACCGCCCCGGCGGCGTGTGCGGGAGGCCGTCAACCGGCCCCGGAGAGCGTCTTCAGCGTGGCCTGCGCCTCGGCCATGATGCGGTCGACGAGCTCCGCGCAGGACGGCAGATCGTCGATCAGCCCCGCCACCTGCCCGGAGGCCATCACCCCGAGATCGGTGCGCCCATCGATCATCGAGGCCTTCAGGAGCATCGGAGTGTTGGCGGCCATGAGGACCTGGCTCCAGGTCAGCTCCTTGCCGTGCCTCATCGCCAGTCCGTCGCGGACCAGCCCGGACCAGCTCGCCCCGGACTCCTTCCTGAAGGCCGAGGCGTGCCGCAGCGCCCGCAGCAGCGAGGCCGCACGGCCGGATCGCTCCAGGGCGTCGACCAGTTCGGTGCGCAGCATGCGGTGCGGCAGCCCGTCGACCTTGGTCGTGACCGTGACGTCCTTCACCGTGGCGGCCAGGTACTTCGCCTTCACCGCCGCGGGGACGGTGCTGTCGGAGGTGAGCAGGAAGCGCGTGCCCATGCCGATACCGGCCGCCCCGTAGGCGAGCGCGGCGACCAGACCGCGGCCGTCGTGGAAGCCGCCGGCCGCGATCACCGGGATGCCGACGGCGTCCACGACCTGGGGGAGCAGCACCGTGGTGGCCACGTTCCCCGTGTGGCCGCCGCCCTCGCCGCCCTGCACCATCACCGCGTCGGCACCCCACGCGGCGACCTTCTCCGCGTGCCGTCGGGCCCCGACGGACGGGATGACGACGACACCCGCGTCCTTGAGCCGGGCGATCAGCTGCTTCGACGGTGCGAGCGCGAAGGACGCCACCCGCACCCCCTCGTCGATGATGATCCGCACCCGGTCGCCGGCGTCCGCCGCGTCGGCCCGCAGATTGACGCCGAACGGCGCGTCCGTACGGGACCGGACCTCGCGAACGGCCGCGCGCAGCCGCTCGACGCTCATCGTGGCGGAGGCGAGAATCCCGAGGGCTCCCGCGTTCGCGGCGGCGGACACGAGGCGGGGGCCGGCCACCCAGCCCATCCCGGTCTGCACGATCGGATGCCGGACCCCGGTCAGCGTGGTGAGCGCGGTCGGGATCGACCCGGGCCCGCTCATGCCGGAACCTCGCGCTCGCGTTGCCCCTTCGGATCGATGACCTCGCGGATCAGTCGCAGTTCCGCCTCGGTGGGCTCACGGGTGAGGGGCACCTCGTCGGGGATCGTGAGGGCGAATCCGGTGGCCTCGGAGACCTGCTCGACGGTGACGCCGGGATGCAGGGAGCGCAGCCGCATCGTGCGGTCGGGGGTCTCGAAGTCGAAGACGCCCAGATTGCTGATGACGTCGGGGATGCGGTGGTAGCGGGTCGCGGAGGGGCCGGCCGCCGCGGCCCGGTCGTACCCGACGCCGCTGACCATGTCGACGCGTTCGACGAACACCCGCGCCGAATGCCTGGGCACCCAGTAACTCGTCGGATTGTTCAGGGTGTTGCCGGGAGCGCCGCGCACTCCGAGCAGCTGTCGCGTGGGCCTGGCCCAGTCGCCGATGCAGGAGATGTTCTGGTTGCCGTACCGGTCGAGCTGGCTGGCGCCCATCATCACGTGCCGGCGGCCGGTGGCGGTGAGCGCGAGGTGCTGACGGAACGGCAGCCAGCCCTCGACGATCCCCGGCTGCACCCCCACCGCGGGCACGTCGCCCATGAGCAGTGCCTCCCCGTCGGTCAGCAGCAGATCGGGCGAGAAGGTGAGCTTGGCCAGACGCGCCCCGATCGCCGGGACGGTGCCCATGGGGCTGGCGAGGACCTCGCCGGCGTTCCGCCAGGCCTCGGCACAGGCCACCACGCAGTAGTCGGCGCGGGTCGCCGTCGGGGTGCCGGTCTCGGTGGCGCTCATGCTTCCTCCTGGTGGAACGCCGTGACGGCGGCCTGATAGGCGGCTTCGTCCCCGGACAGGAACCGTTCGTCGAAGGCCCGCCATGCCTCGGGGTCGCGGGCGGCCCGGACGTAGGCGCGCTGGAAGGCCTCGTCGCGCTCGTGGTCGGGCACGCAGGACGTGAAGTGCGCGCCGTTCGGCGTCTCGACGACGCCGTCCACGAACAGGCGCTTGACCAGGAGGGTCTGCGGTCCGTGCTCCTTGAGCAGGTCCGCCGTGTCGACGATCCGCTCGCAGGAGACGTACGCGTGGTCGGCGGCCTCGCAGAACAGGTCGTCGAAGTACGGGTCGGGTCCCAGGTACTGGCCGTTGCCCTGTGCGTCGGCGCGGTTGAGATGGACCAGGGCCGCGTCAAGACGCAGGGCCGGTGCCGCGACCAGCTCCTCACCGTCCTCGTACGGGGAGGTGACGGTGCGCAGCGACGGGTTGACCTTCAGCACGTCCGATCCGAGACCGGCCCGCACCGGCATGAAGGGCAGCCGGTGCGCACCGGCGGTCAGGCCCCACATCAGCATCGCCTCGTCGAGCTCGACCATCTCGAACGCGCCCCGTTGCCGGGCCGCGGTGAAGTGCGGTTCGAGCGGTATGGAGTCGAGCGTCCCGAACGCCGCGACCAGCTTGCGGATCTTCCCCGCGGCGGCGAGCAGGCCGACGTCCGGACCACCGTACGAGACCACGGTCAGGTCGGTGAGGTCCGAGCGCAGCAGCGCGCGCACCAGGGCCATCGGCTTGCGGCGCGAGCCCCATCCGCCGATGCCGATCGTCATGCCGCTCTCCAGACGGCCGACGACTTCGTCGGCCGTCATCGTCTTGTCCTGTGTCACGCCTGTTGCTCCTTGTCCGTGCCGAAGGTGTCGCGCACACGGTCGGCGACGCCGCTGAGGTTGGCCTCGAAAGTGAAGCCCTGCTCGAACCGGTAGCTGCGGCGGACGTCGACCGGGTCGATGCCGTTGATGGCGGCCTTGGCCAGCCGGATCAGATAGCCGTCCTTGGCGGCGATCTCCCGGGCCAGTTCGAGGGCGGCCTCGGTGAGGCCGTCGCGCGGGACCACCCGCCACACCGAGCCGTGCCGGTGCAGCTCCTCGGCCGTCGCGGTGCGCGAGGTGTAGTACAGGGCCCGCATCAGGTGCTGGGGGACGAGCCGCGCGAGGTGCGTGGCCGCGCCGAGCGCGCCGCGGTCCAGCTCCGGGAGGCCGAAGGTCGCGTCGTCGCTGGCCACGACGGCGTCCGCGTTGCCCACCAGGCCGATGCCGCCGCCCAGGCAGAAGCCGTGTACGGCGGCGACCACGGGAACCTCGCAATCGTAGACCGCGGCGAACGCCTCGTAGCAGCCGCGGTTGGCGCCGATCAGCGCCTCGGGCCCGGCCGCGCGCTGCATCTCCTTGATGTCCACGCCCGCGTTGAAGCCGCGGCCCTCGGCGGTGAGTACCACGCATCGGACCTTCGGATCGGCTCCGGCGGCGCGCACTGCGGCGGCCAGCTCGTACCAGCCTTGTACGGGGAGGGCGTTGACCGGGGGGAAGTCCACGGTGACGACCGAGATGCCCTCTTCCGGGGCGGAGGTGGAGACACCCATGAGCAGATCAGCTACCTTTCCACCAAATGTTTGTTAGGTAAAACGTAGCAGTGATGTGGAAGCCACGGGAGAGCGTCATGCCACTGAGCGGTACGGCCGCCCCGCTTCCCGCCCCAATCGGAAGGACACCTGCCATGACCTCACCGACCGCCCTGTGCGCCGGACGCGTCGCCGTCGTCACCGGCGCCGGCCGCGGACTCGGCCGCGCACATGCCCTGGCCCTCGCCGCCGAGGGCGCCAGGGTCGTCGTCAACGACCTCGGCGTGGGCCTCGACGGCTCCGGAGCGGGTACCGGCCCCGCGCAGCAGGTCGTCGAGGAGATCCGTGCGTCCGGCGGTGAAGCCGTCGCGCACAGCGGCGACATCGCCACCACCGACGGCGCGGCCTCCCTCGTGGCCACCGCGCTCGACTCATTCGGCCGGCTCGACACACTCGTCAACAACGCCGGATTCCTCCGCGACCGGATGCTGGTGAACCTGGACGAGGACGACTGGGACGCGGTGATGCACGTCCACCTCAAGGGGCACTTCCTGCCGCTCAAGCACGCGGCGGCGCACTGGCGCGCCGAGGCCAGGGCCGGCCGGCTCCCCGAGGCCCGTGTGGTCAACACCAGCTCGGGGGCGGGGCTGTTGGGCAGTGTCGGCCAGGGCAACTACTCCGCGGCCAAGGCGGGAATCGTCGGCCTGACCCTGGTGGCCGCAGCCGAGATGGGCCGCTACGGTGTCCAGGTCAACGCGATCGCCCCGGCCGCCCGCACCCGGATGACCGAGCAGACCTTCGCCGAGTCCATGGCGGCGCCCGGGGACGGTGGATTCGACGCGATGGCCCCGGAGAACGTATCGCCGCTCGTCGTCTGGCTGGGCTCGGCGGCATCCGCCGGGGTGACCGGCCGGGTCTTCGAGGCCGAGGCCGGCCGGATCACCGTGATGGAGGGCTGGCGGCCGGGCCCCACCGTCGACAAGGGTGCCCGCTGGAGCCCGGCCGAGGCCGGGGCGGCCGCGACCGAGCTGCTCGCCGCGTCCGAGACGCCTCAGCCGGTGTACGGCGCCCGCTGACGCCGCGCCGGGACGCGCCGCGGGGGGGGGGGGGGGCCCCCCCCCCCCCCCCCCCCCCCCCCCACCCCCCGCGCCCCCCGCCCCCCACCCCCCCCCCCCCGCCCCCGCCCCTGCAACCCCGGGGTTTTCAACGGGGTCGCCGGGGCCCCCCCCCCCCCCCCCTCGCCCTCTGCCTGGACGC
>NZ_JBVJMV010000051.1:0-51136 GCF_055584025.1 Streptomyces sp. NPDC104309
CTCACCGGCCCACGACCTGACCTCAGCAAGATCCCCACCCATGACAACACCAACGATCGACCTGCCTACCCGTCACGGCAAACACCGTTGCAGTATTAGGGCGCGTATCGGGTCGTGATCAATGAGCATCGCAGCTTCCGGGGCGGGTGTCCGTCTGGGGTACGGGGTCCGGCGATCTGCGGCTGCGCCGTGTGGGCGCGAGTGACCGGAAGCGATGCCGCAGGCAGGCAGCGGCGGGGCCCGAGGGCCCCGGCTGCGTGCCCGCCGGGATGGTGTGTCAGAGGACGGCGAGGCGGTCCACCAGCAGTTCCACCCTCTGCTCGGTGTCACCGGGCATCAGCCGTCCCGACCGGGTCAGGGTCGCAACCCCGTGCAGGGCCGCCCAGAACACCTCGGTGAACAGCCCCGGGTGGACGCCGTCCCCGGCAACCTCGCCGAGGCTCTCCAGTAGCGCGGCGAAGGCGTCCTTGAGCGGCTCCAAGGTGTCCTCCTGTGCGTACGCCAGACCGCCGTCGAGCTGGAAGATGGCGTCGTAGACCGCCGGGTTGCGTGCGGCGAAGTCGAGGTAGGCGCGCGCGAGGGCGGCGACCCGCTCGCGCGGGCCATCCACGGCGGCGGTCGCGGCCCGCACCGCCGCGGCCATCTCTGTGGCGCCCTGGAGGGCGACGGCGCCGATGATCTCGCGCTTGCCGCGGAAATGGCTGTAGAGCACGGGCTGGCTGTACTCGACGCGCTCGGCCAGCCGGCGCGTGGTGACCGCGTCCCAGCCCTGCTGCTCGGCGAGTTCACGGGCCGTCGCCACGATGAGGCGCTCGCGAACCGCCCGTTCGCGCTCCTTGCGTTCCTGTACCGACATAATTCGAATCCTAGCACCGCTAGACAAGCGAGCGACAGCAGCACTAGCGTTGCCACATCGGCTAGCAGCGCTAGATCCCAGGAGGGGCACCATGCTCAGCGCACTTCAGGTCATCACCACCGTGGTCGTCGGTCTGATGGTGGGGGTGGAGTTCTCCGTCGCCTTCGTCATGAACCCGATCTTCGACGCCCTCCCGGAGGACAGCAACCAGCAGGCCCACTCCCACGGGGGCCGGATGCTCGGCGCCGTGATGCCGGTCTGGTACATCGGCTCACTCGTCCTCGTCAGCATCTGGGCCGTCGCCGGATGGCACCACCACGGCACCGGCCTCGTCGTCGTCGCCGCCGCGCTGCTGATCGTCAGCGTGATCATGTCGATCCTGCTGCTCGTCCCGATCAACAACCAGGGCAAGACCTGGACCCCCGACAACCGGCCCGACGACTGGACGCAGCAGATGAAGCGCTGGGACCGCTACCACTACGTCCGCGTCGCCGTCATCGTCGCCGCCTTCGCCGTGCTGGTCGCCGCGCTCGTCTGAGCCAGGACACACCCACGGACCGATAGCGAGAAGAAGTACCGAAAATGGCCAAGCTGCAGAGTCTCGACCCGCACACACCGATGTTCGCGCAGTTCAAGGAGAAGACCGGGCCCATCGTCCTGGCCAACACCTTCGTCGTCCCGAAGGAGAGGACCGAAGCGTTCCTGGCCCTCTTTCGCAGGCAGGCCGAGTTCATGAAGGCCCAGCCGGGATTCGTCTCCCTGCAGATGCACAAGGGAACGGCGGGCAGCCGGCTCCTGATGAACGTCGCGGTCTGGGAGTCGACCGAGGCGCTCGCCACGGCGTTCGCCAGCCCGGAGTTCCAGCGCATGGTGGCCGAGTCCCCCAACGACATCGTGTCGTACCCGCACATCTTCGAGCAGATCGACGTATGACACGCCCCGAAAAGGAGTCACCATGCCCGTGGAACTGAATCACACCATCGTCCCCGCCCGTGACCCGCAAGCCTCGGCGCGGTTCCTGGCCGACATCCTCGGCCTGAGTGTCGATCCGCCGGTGGCGCACTTCACGCCGGCCACGCTGGCCAACCAAGTCAGCCTGGACTACGACCAGCTGGACGACTTCGAACCGCACCACTACGCGTTCATGGTCAGCGAGCAGGAGTTCGACGCCGCCCTCGCCCGCATCCAGCACGGTGGAATCACCCACTACGGCGATCCCGCCTGCCAAGACATCGGGCAGATCTACCGCAGTAAGCACACCGAAGGCCGCAGGGGCACCTACTTCCGCGACCCCGACGGACATCTCATGGAAATCCTCACCCGGGCGGCGCCGGGTCATGAGGCCGACGGCGGCGCAGCGGATCACGGCTTCGCTGGTGGCGGGATCGCGTTCGTAGATGCGCGGTCAGCCCCGCCGGCTCGGGGTCCCGCCCACCGACCAGACGTCCGGCAAATCGGCATCGGCGAAGACGAACCGGCAGGCCGGCGCGGTCAGAGACGCCCCGAGTAAGGCGATCCTGGCGCCCTGCCGGGCGGTAGGCGACCTGCTGGTCGCCGCCCTCATCCAACCCCGCGGGCCGACACCGCGCCGGTGGCGCGCAATCCCCACTCCCCGGGCGGCAGCGGGCCACCGAAATCCCGACATCCGGGAATGCAGTTGCCGCTCAGATCCCACAACTGCGATCCCGACAAACTACGCCCCTCGATCAGCCGCGTCCGCGCGGCCTGATCAGGCCCCACACGACTCAGCAAGCTCCACGAAGCTCACCAAGCTCACGAAGACTCGCAAGGAGAAGAACAATGCCGCTGAAGGAGATCAACACCGTCCTGGCCGCCGCCTTCATCCTCTTCATCCTCTGGTTCGGGGGGGGGGAGTTCATCCTGAGCCCGGAGACGACGGCGCCGAGCTTCGGCCTGCCGAGCTGGCCGTCGGGCGACGGCGACGGCTTCCTGATCACCAAGGGAATCCGCGACGTCGTCCTGGCCCTGGTCCTGGGCATCCTGCTGGTGACGGGCCACCGCCGGGCGCTGGGCTGGGTGCTGCTGATGGAGGCCCTCGCCGCGTACGGCGACATGACCACCGTGCTCGCCCACCACGGCTCCGTGGCCACCGCGCTCGGCGTCCACGCCCTGACCGCGACACTGATGGTGGTCAACGGCCTGCTGATAATGCGCGAGACCCGCAAGGTCGCGGCCGCTCCGACGACGCCCGCCCCGCAGCCCGCCTAACCTCGATCGTTCATGAGTCCTCGTCGGTGTGCTGACGGGGACTCTGTGTTTGCGAGGTGCGGTCTTTTCGGGGCTGGGGCACGTTGACGGTCCGGTTGTCGCGTCGGGTGGGCGCCGGGTTCCACTTTCCCGGTTTGGTGGCGCGGATCGTTGGGGCGGTCGGTGTGGCTGGTCAGCCGGGGCTCGGCAAGGCATTGAGCCGGTCGATTGCCCGGGTGACTTCGTCGGTCCAGGGCCATCGGGCGGTGAAGCGGAGCCAGCGGCGGCGGCCGGTGGTGACCAGTTGGGCGGCGGCGGAGAACAGTCGCAGGCGGAGTTTCTTGGGTTCCCAGCGGCGCGTTTCTGCAGTCAGGGCGAGCATCGGCATCCAGGCGAGGAGGTCGAGTGCGAGGGAGACGATCTCCAGCCAGATCCGGTTCTGTGCGGCGTCGTGCAGGGGCAGGTTGCGCAGGCCGGTGTCGCGGGCGTTTCGGATGCGGTCCTCGCAGCGGGCCCGCCTGCGGTGGCGTAGTTCAAGGTCGGCGAGCTGGCCGCCTTTGGTGTTGGTCGCGAAGCAGGTCAGTCGCAGTCCGTCGAGGTCGGTGAAGCGCAACTGGGCGCCGGGATGTGGCCGTTCCTTGCGGACGATCAGCCGCATCCCCTTGGGCCACGTGCTCAGGTCGGGCATGTCGGTGATCTCCGCGACCCAGGCGCCGGGCCGCTCGGCGCCTTCGGCGTCGTAAGCCGGTGTCCACGCCTTCTTCGGGATCTTCAGGACGGTCTGGTGGATGGCGTCGGTGATGGTCATGCCGACGGAATACGACAGCCACCGGCCCCGACGGGAGAGCCAGTCGAGGAAGGCGTGGGTGCCGCCGGCGGAGTCCGTGCGGATCAGTGTCTGCCGGCCCCGCCGCAGGTGTTTGGGGAGTTGGGCCAGGGCGAGCCCAGTGGTGGTGATGTGATCGCTCGCGGTGTTGGAGCCTGCGTTGCCGGGCCGCAGCAGGGCTGCCACCGGCACTCCGGAACCGGCCTGGCCGTGGTCGACGAACGCGACGAGCGGATGATGGCCAAAGGTCTTCTTCCAGGTCGCGGTGGCGTCCTGCTTCTCGGAGTGTGCAAGGACGAGCACGCCGTCGATGTCCACGATCACCGAGCCGTCGGCGGCGGGGCTGTTCGCCCCGGCCAGTTCCCAGACCCGCGAGCGTACTTCGGCCCGCGCCGACCGGATCGCGGTGAGCCATTTCGGTCCGGCTGCGGCGAGGGCGTCGATGAGCCGTGAGACCGTGGGGTCGGACGCCATCGGGCCGAACACGTCGGGCTCGGCCCGCAGCATGGCGACATCGGCGAGGCAGTCCCCGCCCAGAGCAACTCCGAGTGCGACATCCAGCAGAACCTTGCCTGGGTCGTGTACTGCCCGCGGCTTGCGCCACGGTGCCAATGCCACCGATATCGCGGTGTCCAGACCGGACTTGCGGACCGTCTCGACCAGCAGCACCGCCCCGGCCTGCGAGACCGCCCCGCTGCCACCGCCCTCGACGCGGACACGCGGGTACAACCCGATACGCTTGCTCACCTGGAGAGTGCTTCTTTCCGTGCAGCCAACAGGACCCTAGACAAGTCCCATCGTTGCAGTTCAGGAGCACTCTCCGCTTATTTGATCAAGGCATGGACGAGCACGCTCATGAAAGCGCGAGCCTAGGACCGCGACGGCAGCGTGAGCGCGGCGGAGGAACTGGCCCGGCTGCGGGCGGAGAACGCCCGGCTGCGCAAGGCCGAGCAGGAGTGGCAGCTGGAGCGCGAGATCCTGCGCCGGGCAGCGGCCTATTTCGCCCGAGAGGTGAAGTGAGCCCCCGCCTCTGGGACTTCATCTCCAACAACCGCGCCGACTTCGGCGTGCAGCGGATCTGCCGGGTGCTTGGGGTGTCCCGCGCCGGCTACTACCGGCATCTGGTCACCGAGCAGGCCCGAGCCGAGCGCCGGGCCGAGGAGAAGCGGACCGTGAGCGAGATCCGCGCCATCCACGCCGAACACCAGGGAGCGTATGGGGCTCCGCGCGTCCATGCGGAGCTGTGTGCGAGGGGACGGAGGATCAACCGCAAGCGCGTCACCCGGCTGATGCGGATCAACCACATCGTCGGCCGCCACCTACGCAAGAAGAAGCGGACGACGATCGCGGACAGGACCGCGCCGCCCGCGCCTGACCTGATCATGCGCGACTTCACCGCGGACACGCTGAATACCAGGTGGTGCGGCGACATCACTTACATAGCTGTCGGCTCGACGTGGTTCTATCTCGCCACGGTGATCGACATCTGCTCCAGGAAGGTGGTGGGCTGGTCGATCGCCGACCATATACGCACCTCGCTGGTCACCGACGCGATCGAGATGGCTGTGGTTGCCCGCAGCGGCCGGGTGCGAGGCGTCGTTTTCCACACGGACAGGGGCGCCCGATACAGCGCGGCCGCCTTCGCCGAGGTCTGCCGCCGGCACGGCATCCGCCGCAGCATGGGCCGGGTCGGCTCAAGCTATGACAATGCCCTCGCCGAGTCGTTCTTCCAGAGTCTCAAACGCGAGTTGCTCCACGGAAGGCACTGGACCTCGAAGGCACAGACCCGGCTGGAGCTGTTCCGCCGGCTGTCGTACTACAACCGGCGCCGTCGGCATTCCGCGCTCGGCTACCTCACACCAGCCGAGTTCGAACAGCAGCTGACCACATCACGTACGCTGTCACTCGTCGCATGAAACCCGGTGTCCACTCCCGGGGATCAACCTCATACCTCGACTTGCACCCTGCGTGATGAGTCGATAACGGTTCATGATCGCGATTCGCCGCAAAGTCGAGTTGAAGCTGACTCACGAATCAAGCAGCGCGCGACACGCCGTAGTGCCAGGCATCGAAACTTCCCTCTGGTCACTTTCACTCACCTGGCTGGCTGTCACTGCTCTGCGGGCCACATCAAGATCAGTTCGGTTAAGCCTGCGTCCGCTGCTCCCTCCCGCGGCCGGACCCGGCGCAGCGCGGCCGCTCTTCAGTCAGAGTCCGACCATTCCGAGCGGGCGCCCATCCTTGATCTGCACGATGACGAATGGATACCCGCTGCCAGTAGACGCTCGCTCCCACTGCCGTCGGACGAAGGCTTCGCCCGCCTCCTGCGAGTACGTCGCGGGAACAGTCATGATCAACGGGATGTAGTTGTCGGCGTACACGCGAATGCGCTCAGCCGGCTACGGGGATATGTACACAGGCTGCGTGGCCAGTCCGAGCGTCTCGGAGGGCGTGGTCATCCGCCATCTCAGGGTGGCGGACACGCATCGCCGTCCAGGGCTCCCTGCGGGCGTTGCCTGCGTCGGTGTTCCTCTCGGCGAGCCCGCACCTCATCGATCCGCCACCTCGTCTCCAAGCCCGGCCCCGGCCATCGCCGAGGCCCTTGGCTACCACGACAAGGCCGCAACACGACGGGTTGCCGATTCCGGAGAAACGTGAGCCCGAATCGCCCATCCGACTTTCAGGCAACTATGACCCGGCGCCCGCGCGTGTGGCCTGCTTGGCTGTCGATGTGCGCCGCCGCGGCCTCGGCGAGCGTGTACGACTTCTCGACCGGGATGTGGAGCTTTCCCCGCGAGATGAGGTCGGCGGCCACGGCGAGCGCTTCTGGCATGCTCCCGGCCACGCCAGAGAATCGGACACCGAGCTCCGGCGCACCGAGATCGGCGATGGAGATCACCTTCTGCGGGTTCCCAGTCAGATCGACGAGCTCGCGGATCACGCCCGAGCCGGCCAGATCGAGAGCCGCGTCGACATGGCCGAGCTGCCGCACCCGCTCGACCCAGCCCTCGCCATACGTCGTGGCGAGGGCGCCCAGGCTGCGCAGATAGTCCTGGTTCGCGGCCCCAGCCGTGCCGATCACCGTGATGCCGCGGTCTCGGGCGATCTGCAGCACCGCTGAGCCGACTCCTCCGGACGCGCCGCTGACCAGCAGCGTCTGCCCGGACTGCACACTGACCTCGCGGATGATGCGCAGCGCGGTCTCCACCACGGAGGGGTACCCGGCCGCCTTTTCGAACGTCACACCCTCGGGCATATGGGCCCAGGCCGACAGCACGGCGAACTCGGCATAGGTGCTGAAGCCTTCGCCGAACACATGGTCACCGACCTCGACTTCTTCGACGCCCTCGCCGACCTCGTCCACCACCCCAGCGGCGTCCAGTCCGACTCCGGAGGGCAACGCGATCGGATGGGCCCCCAGCTTCTGGCCTTCACGGATCCTCCAGTCGACGGGGTTAACGCCCGCCGCCCGCACAGCGATGCGTATCTGGCCGGGGCCCGCGTGGGGCTCCTCGGCGTCCACAAGGTTCAGAACGCCCGGACCGCCGAACTCGGCGAAGCTCACTTTCTTCATGCGGTGGACCATAGCACTAACGGTTAGCTTTTTGGAGCTGATGCAGGTTCGTATCTGATAGTGTCAGGGCATGACCGTGCCGCCCGGACGCCGTGAGCGCAAGAAGGCCGCGACCCGCCAGAAGATCGCCGACACGGCCCTCCGGCTCTTTTTGGAACGCGGGTACGAGGCGGTGGGAATCCGTGACGTGGCCGCTGAGGCCGACGTGGCCGTCACCACGCTCTTCTCCCACTTCGCCTCGAAAGAGGCCCTGGTGTTCGAGCAGGACGATGACTTCGAGCAACGCCTCACGCAGGCGGTCACCGGCCGGGCGCCGCACGAGCCGCTCATCCCCGTGCTACGCCGCGAGATCCAGTCCCTGGTCCGACATTGCACGGCGGACAGCGCCACCCCGATCTGGCGCATGATCGACGAATCTCCCGCCCTGCGGGAGTACGAGGAGTCGATGAGGCTGCGCCACGCGGAGTCGCTGGCATCGGCCATCGCCGCCGATCCCGACCTGTCACAGACCACAACGGCGAGCCGGACGATCGCGAGGTTCGTGATCGACGCCTACTCACTGGCCCGCGAGGCACCCAGTCCGGACGCCGCGTTGGACGAGATCTTCCGGATGATCGAGGCAGCCTGGGCCGTCACCTGCCCCTCCAGAAACTCCACCGGCACGGCCGGACTGTAGTCAGGACTCGACCCCGCCCGACGCTCACCCATCCGGGAAGCCGTCGCCAGGGCGTACAGCTTCATGTCTACGTACGGCCGTACCTCACTGAGCACACAGACCTGTACGCCGACAGTAGTCATCGCTCGATGCCTCCCGCACGAGAGGCAGATCGCCGAACTCCCAAGGACGGAGCAGGGACCTCTCGCCCGCGACATCCTCCCGGCCGGCCCTGGCGCCCGGAACCTCACCGAGCTGTTCGCCAGCATCGACGAGAAGCTCGACGCAGCGGCAGCAACGGCACCCAAGACGCAGTGCAGTGACCGTGACGTGCTGAACCTGTTGATCAAGCGTGCCAAGGTCCCTCACCTCGGGCCCGCGAACTACGGCTGGTTCACCGACCCATCCTGGGCACTCTGCCTCAAGCCGGCCGGCACCCCGACAGCCGACCGACCGCTGGTCGGGATGTGTGACTCCGCCCGTTGCCCGCAGGCCACCCATCACCTTTGCCACCGTCCCGTCGGGGCCGAGCACGCGGAACGCACCGGGACCTTCCTCGGCCAGCTCGGCACCACACGAAAGACCGAACACACCCGGCTTCAGGGCGACTACGACCGGGCCCTCCGCGTCGTGGCCGAGATCGACGCCGCCAGCGTGACCGAGGTTGAGGAGTCAGCGTGAGAATTCCCCGAGCCCAGCGGGCTGAGAACGAGAACCGTATCCGGGCAGCCATGGACCGCCTCGTGCGCGGCGAGCTCCCGCCCGGCGAAAAGTGCGACATCAAGACCCTCCCCCGTGAAGCGGGCGTCGACCGCACGGCCTTCTATGGCACCCGTCCCTACTCCCGGCTCCGTGCCGAGTTCGAGCGTCGCCGCCCGTTGACACCCATCTCGACGCCGACTGTGCTGAGCACCACCGGGACACCGATGGCCTTCGCGAACTTCGCCAGGTAACGGGTGTTGAGCTCGATGACCCTTCGATCCTGCTCGAAGAACAGGTCGAGCACCCCGTCCTGGTAGTCGATCAGTGCCAGGACGGTCTCCGAGGCGTCGAAGACGGGACGTGTCTGCTCACTCATGATGCTGCCTTTCTCGGGGTCATATCTCACCAGCCACGCGCCCAGCACTGAGGCCGACCGAGCGGTGAGGTGCGGCGGAGCGTCCGCCGCACCACGAGTTTCCGAGCAAGGACCAGGCCGGCACATCGGTCGTACGACTTCCGGTTGACGGACACCTACGGTGCAGTCGATCGACTGCACCAGGTGCAGGTACCGAGCAACTCCCTCACGCCCCGAGCACGCACACCGACCACGGGCGACCGCACTTCGCGCCCGCCATGAACTCCGCGTCGACGCAATTTCAGGGTGTCCAACGGGATTTCGCCGGCACCACGCACCAAGTTCCGAGACCAGGTGCGGACCAACTCGGCTTCGCGCAGGGTGATTCCATTCATTGCCGCAGGTCAGAGACGGGCGAGGCCGTGCAGCACAAGGAGACGAAGAACCTGCTGGAAGCACTCCTGCACGGCATCCCGCATCTGGGAGCAGTCCAAGATCGCTCGCCACGACAGCCACTTGCTTTGTGGGATTTCAACAAAACGCCAGGCCGAGCACCGCGGCCCCGCACCAGAGAGTGACTCGGTCGCCCGTCAGGCGGAATCGATCGGTGGCCACCCAGCCTGCAACGACCACCTCAGCGCCGCCGAGGTAGGACACGGACCCCTCACTGGTCGGCACGGCACTGCACCGGCGTGCCGAGTTCGCCGTCACGGCAAAAGCGGAGTTCGCCGCCCCGAACAGCACGGAGTGTCCGCACGTTCAGGATTCATCCACCGTGGACACTTCCACTTCTGGCCACCACGGTGTACGGCTTCGCCCCAATAACACCCCGTTGGGCTGGTCCGCAGTGCCCTACCCCATCCCGACCAACGGCAATCAGTCTCACCGTAGCCGCACGGAAGACCGCCCCTGACGCAATCACTGGCTGGAGCGTCCCGCCGCACCCCGTGCAGACGATGCGCGATCCACGCTGGACGTCGGCGTCCAGCCACAACCGAACGCACCCCGCTTCGGGAACGGGGCACGCCCACGGACGTTCTCGCGCGTGACCTTCGCTGCCGCAAGGCCGATACTGCCGACAGCGGCACTCCACCCGAGCCCCACCCGACCGTGCGCCCAACCTGACGAACCGTCACCAAAGTCAGCATTGAGTCAGCATCAGTACCGCCACAGCCCGCTCCCGGCCGCTACGGACCGCCAAGATCAAGAACTGCCCATACCTGCTCTGAACAGCAAAAAACACAGGTCGAAGACCCACCCGCTAAGCTTCCCAGGAGGTACCCATGAGGATGCTCATCAACGTCCCCGAAACCGTTGTCGCGGACGCGCTGCGCGGTATGGCCGCCGCTCATCCCGAGCTCACCGTGGATGTCGAGAATCGTGTCGTCCTACGGCGTGACGCGCCCGTGGCGGGGAAGGTTGCGCTCGTCTCCGGGGGCGGATCCGGGCACGAACCGTTGCATGCCGGGTTCGTCGGGCCGGGAATGCTCTCGGCGGCCTGTCCGGGAGAGGTGTTCACCTCGCCCGTGCCGGATCAGATGGTTCGGGCCGCCGCCGCGGTCGACAGCGGGGCGGGGGTGCTCTTCGTCGTCAAGAACTACACCGGTGACGTACTGAACTTCGAGATGGCCGCCGAGCTCGCCGAGGAGGAGGGGGTGCGGGTCGCCCAGGTGCTCGTCGATGACGACGTGGCGGTGACCGACAGCCTGTTCACGGCCGGGCGGCGTGGCACGGGCGCGACGCTGTTCGTCGAGAAGATCGCCGGGGCGGCGGCCGACGAGGGTGCGCCGTTGGAGCGGGTGGAGGCCATCGCCCGGCAGGTGAACGAGGCGTCGCGAAGTTTCGGCGTGGCGCTCAGCGCCGTCACCACGCCCGCCAAGGGGTCCCCCACGTTCGACCTGCCGTCGGGCGAGCTGGAGCTCGGGATCGGCATTCACGGCGAGCCGGGGCGGGAGCGGCGTCCGATGATGACGTCGCGGGAGATCGCGGACTTCGCCGTGGACGCGGTGCTGGAGGACCTGCGGCCGAACGCACCGGTGATCGTGCTGGTCAACGGGATGGGCGCGACGCCACTGCTGGAGCTGTACGGGTTCAATGCCGAGGTGCAGCGGGTGCTGTCCGAGCGGGGTGTGGTAGCGGCTCGTACGCTCGTGGGGAACTATGTGACCTCGCTCGACATGGCGGGCTGTTCGGTGACGCTCTGCCAGGCCGACGAGGAGTTGCTGCGCCTCTGGGACGCGCCGGTGGAGACTCCGGCGCTGCGCTGGGGCCGTTGACCCGCCGACAAGGAGATCATGTGCTCGACGCCGACTTCTTCCACCGTTGGATGACCGCGGCCGCGACCGCCGTGGACCGCGAGGCGGACCATCTCACCGAGCTCGACTCGGCGATCGGGGACGCCGACCACGGCAGCAATATGCAGCGCGGATTCGCCGCGGTGACCGCGGTCCTGAACAAGGAACAGCCGCCCACCCCGGGTGGTGTGCTGATGCTCGCCGGACGGCAGTTGATCTCGACGGTCGGCGGGGCCTCGGGCCCGTTGTACGGGACGCTGCTGCGACGCACCGGAAAGGCGCTGGGCGACGCGCCCGCCGTGACACCGCAGCAATTGGCGGAGGCGCTCGGGGTGGGCGTCGCGGCCGTGGCGCAGCTGGGCGGGGCGCATGCCGGGGACAAGACAATGCTCGACGCGCTGCTGCCGGCCGCCGAGGCACTCGACACGTCGTTCAAGGCGGCCCGGGAGGCGGCCGAGGCGGGAGCACTGGCGACGGTGCCCCTGCAGGCTCGCAAGGGCAGGGCGAGCTATCTGGGTGAGCGCAGCATCGGGCATCAGGATCCGGGGGCCACGTCCTCCGCGCTGCTGATCGCCGCGTTGGCGGATACCGACGGTGCCGACGGGGGTGACGCGTGAGCGGCGGGAAGCAGGTCGGGATCGTGCTGGTCTCGCACAGTGGCCCGGTGGCCGAGTCCGTCGCCGAGCTGGCCAGGGGCCTCGCCGCCGGTGGTGCGACGGCGCCGGTCGCCGCCGCGGGCGGCACGCCCGCGGGTGGGCTCGGGACCAGTGAGGAGCTGATCGCCGAGGCCGCCAGGTCGGTGGACGGTGGTGCGGGGGTCGCGTTGCTGGTGGATCTGGGCAGCGCGGTACTCACGGTCAAGACGATGCTGGCCGACGGCGACGAACTGCCGGTCGGCTCGCGGCTGGTGGACGCGCCGTTCCTGGAGGGCGCGGTGGCCGCCGTGGTCACCGCGTCGGCGGGCGGCGACATCGCGGAGGTGGAGGCCGCGGCGTCCGAGGCGTACGGGTATCGCAAGGTGTAGCAGCCGGAATTCCACGGTCCGTGAGGCCGCCTCGCACCCGGTGTTCATGGGGTGCGGGGCGGCTCCGGGCGGGTTCTCGGGCCGTCAGGCCGCCGGCGCCGACCAGGCTGCCTCGATCCTGACCTGCACCTTCTGTGTCGTGCCGTTGACCGTCACGGCGAGCGTGATCGTGCCCGGCCGGAGCCCGGTGAGGATGCCGGTGGACGGGTCGAGGACCGCCGTGTGGCGTGGGCGGGCACCGTCGCGGTCACCGATGCGGACGTTCGGGGATCCGGTCCAGTCCGCGGCCAGCGGGAAGCCGACCGGAACACGGCGGGCGCCCTGGGTGACGGTCGCCGTGACCTTTGTACGGCTTCCGGTACCGAGCACCGGCGGCGCCTCGATCTCCAGCGCGTCGACATGCGCACGGGTCTGCACGGAGACCCAGTCGGGACCGCCCTGCCACGGCCGCTGCCGGGCGATGGCCTGTTCACCGGAGTTGATGCGGTCGGCGCCGACCAGCGACCAGCCGGTGAAGCCGCCCTCGCCCGCCGGCCCGGCCGGTGCCTTCCCCGAGTTGCCGTTGATCAGGTACGGCACTCCGTCGACGTGCGAGGCGTGGAAGACCCCGACGTGGCTGCCGATGAAGGCGGCCCCCTTGCCCGTCGTACGACGGAAGTCGGCGAGCCAGTGTTCGACGAGGGCCGCTTCCTTCCGGTCCCCGAGCTGGCTGCCCTTCTGCACGGTCGGGTCTCGTGGCGGCACGTGCTCGATGAGCATGACCGAGTCGACGGTCCGGTCCTTCGCCGCCGCGTCCAGCTGGGCGCGCAACTGCTTGATCTGGGCGAAGCCCCCGGCGCGCAGGCTGAGGCCGGATGTGTCGAGGGTGACGAAGCGGGTGCCCTTGTGGTCGAACGTCCGCTGGGCGGGTCCGAATTCGGTGACGAAATTGTCGATGCTGCCGCCCATCACCTCATGGTTGCCCGGTACGTAGTACCAGGGCAGTGAGTCGCCGAGTTCCTCGGTGAGGATCCGGTGCGCGAAGGCCAGGTCCGCGGGCGATCCCTCGTCGATGAGGTCACCGTTGATCACCAGGAAGTCCGGTCGGGCGGCCTTGATCTCGCGCAGGGTGCGGCGTGCCTGGGCGACGATCGCGCTGTCCGGGTCGCGGGCGACGAACTGGGCGTCGGACATCACGGCGAACCGCCAGTCCCGCCGCTCGGTCACGGCGGCCGGATCGATCAACGGGTCCGCCGGTGCCGCCTGTTCGGGAAGGTCGACGGTGGGCGGCACCTGGGCGGTGAGCTCGTCGATGACGATTTCGCCCGTGTACTGCTGGGCTGCCGCGGTCTCCGCGAGGTAGAAGCGGAACACGGAGAGCGGCATGGCGGCTCCCGGGGGCACGGCGAAGGTGATCTGCCGCCAGCCGGTCCAGGTGACATACGGTCCACGCAGCAATTGGTCGGAACCCGCGGCGTCCTTGAGGTGGAGGGTCGGCCAGGCGCCCTTCCCGTCGCCCTTGATCCACAACTTGAACGACTGGGGCTGGCCGGGCACGGGGACGGGCTGGGGCGGGGCCGCGTAGGCGGCGCGGGTGGCGGTGGACCGGGTGAAGTCGTAGGTGAGTTTCAGGCCGGTGCCGGTGCGTCCGTCGGGCGTGCCCGAGAGGGATCCGCTCGCCCGTGCCTGGCTGAACTTCCAGGAGTCCGCGTCGTCGAAGGAGGAGACGGCCTGCTCGGTGAGGCCGACGCCGACGGCGAGGACGGTCGTGGTGCCCGCGACGGTCGCCCTGATCTGTCCGGCGCCGGCGCCGGTGCGTGAGGTGACTCTGTAGGAGCCCCGGCCGTCGTCGCGGACGTCGAAGAGCGCATGGTCGTAGTCGAGGGCGATGTCGCGCGGCTCGACGGGGGCGCTGGTGCCGTGGGCGTCGAGGCCGACGATGCCGAAGGTGCCGGTCGCGTCGGCGTCGGCGAGACCCACCCGTCGGGTGGTCGGCTCGATCCGGGCGAGCTGGTCGAGGACGGTCAGGGTGGTGGTACCGCGCGCCGCTCCCTTTTCGGCGCGTATGCCCGTGGTGCCGCCGCGGCGTGCGGTGAAGAGCCCGTGGCCGTCGACCGCGCCGACGGCGCTTCGCACCGTGTGCCAGCGCGGGGTGCCCTGGGCGGGGCCGTACGTCTCGTCGTATCCGGTCGCGGTGAGGCGTCGGCTGAGCCCGGGGAAGACGCGGTCGGGGTGGCCGCCCTTGACGGGGTCGACGCCCGGTGCGGAACCGGCCGGTGTGCGTGGCTGGACCCAGAAACCCTTGAGCCGGCCGCTGCCGTCGGGAGCGGTGAGGGCGAGACCGTTGGGGACGGTGCGTTCGCTGCCGTCGGACGGGCTGTTCTCCACGCGGAGCGCGTCGCTGCCGGGCTCGCGCGCAACGAGGGTCGACGATCCGCCGCCGTCCAGGTTGAGGGCGCTGTACGACCCGGCGCGCCGCATCATCAGGCCGAGTTCGGTGAGGGTGACGCCGCCGCTGTCGGCCTGCCTGCCGTCGACAGTGAGGATCTGCATGCTCCCGCCGTCCTTGGAGAAGCCGACGGCGGTGCGGGGTGCGGCGGTGTTGTTGCCCTCGCCGTCGTGGTTCTGCGGGACTCCGTCGACGACGAGGAGTTCGCGGCCGCCGACCGCGGTGCGGGGCACGGCGCCGCTGTCGGGGCGTGCCCGGTACGTCAGGGACACCGGGTCGCCGGGCTTCAGGGCGTCGAGTGCGGCGGCTGCTGCCTCGCGGCCGACGAGGACGGTGGTGTCGTCGGGGACGGCTCCTGATCCGGGGCTGTGCGCGACGGAGACGACCTTTCCGTCCCGTACGACCGCTTCGACGACGGGGGTCGCGTCATCCACGGTGAGGGCATGGTCGGCGCTGCCCCAGGCGGAGGTGTACGCGCCGATTCCCCCGGCCGGCACATTGGCGGCGTTGTACGCGGCGAGCGGCCGCTGTCCGGAGGGGAGAGTGAGGGTTCCCTCGAAGTGGAGGTTCAGGATGCGTCCCGCGCTGCCGGGGCCGATACCGACGGCCCGGTTGATTCCCGGGGCCGGGGACTGGACGGTGACGCCGTCCTTGATGCCGATCCCCTCCGGCGCACCGGTCTGGTTGATGTCGAAGAAGTCGGCGTTGATCGCGGCGACGGTGCGGCGGCCGCGGCCCGCGTCGTGTCCGGCGGCGAGTTCGGAGACCGTGTGCCGTTCGGAGACCTTGCCGGAGGAGAGGTAGTCGGCGTTCACCCCGCTGCCGACGAGGTCCACGGAGAGGGAGTCGACCCGTAGCCACTTGTCGGATTCGAGCCGGTCGTAGGAGCTGAGACGGACACCGGGGGCGATCGGGCGCGATGTGCGAGCGGTCTCGATCCCGTCGCCGTCCACGACGGATCCGAGCTCCCCCGCCGGGTTGCTCGCGGGCGGCGGGGCGACCGGTCTGAGGACTTCGGCGGCGGTACGGGGACGGGGGTCGGGGCCCGAATCGGCGAGGGCGGGCGAGATCGCGCCGGCCGTCAGGGCGCAGACCGTCGCGAGCAGTACGAGCGGTCGCGCGACACGCCTGTGGCTTCCCGCGGCCCCGGAGCGCGATCGGGTCGTTCTGTCGACTGTGCCTCGGGCCACAGATCCTCCTGGAATCGCGATGGTTGCGCGGCCCGGTCCACGGGCGGAAAGCGCTGTCGGCGCACAGCATGTCCGCGCCCACGGCGGCGCACCAGAGGGCATCGGGGACCTCGGGGGAAACAGCGCACGTCGACTCGATGACCGAGATGATCACTAGGACAGGGGTGTCGTCGGCGGCGGCGTTCGGCGCCGGCACGCAGACTTGAGGACATGTCATCCCAGAAGCGCTCCACACGCAGTGCGGGTCTTCTCCTGTTCCGCCGGCCGTCCGGGGCCGACCGCGCCGGGTTCGAGGTGCTCATCGGCCATATGGGCGGCCCGTTCTGGGCGGGCCGGGAGAGCGCGGCATGGTCGATCCCCAAGGGTGAGTACGGCCCCGACGAGGAGCCCGCGGCGGCCGCCCGTCGTGAGTTCGAGGAGGAGTTCGGCCGCCCGGCGCCGGAGGGCGAGTGGGTGGCGCTCGGTGAGGCCCGTCAGTCCGGCGGCAAGACCGTGACGGTGTGGGCGCTGGAGGCGGATCTCGATGCCACCGCGGCCGTTCCCGGGACGTTCACCATGGAGTGGCCGCGCGGGTCCGGTGTGTTGCGGGAGTTCCCCGAGGTCGACCGGTTCGCCTGGTGCGCGGCCCAGGAGGCGGCCGAGCGTCTGGTCACGGGGCAGCGGGTCTTCCTCGACCGGCTGCGGGAGCATGTAGGGGGCGGACGGGTGACGCCCGCTCAGGACGGCTCCTGAGCGGGCTGTTCGCCGTCGCGCGGCCGGTCTCCCGCCCGTACGGGCTCCGCCGGCCGATGCTCTTCCGGCCTCGGCCGACGGGAGTCACGGCACGACCGGACGGCCCTCGCACAGTTCCAGCCGGTCGCCGGTGAATCGGCTGCGGAAGCTGCGGTCGTGCGAGACGACGACAACGGCTCCGCGGTACTCCGTGAGCGCCGTCTCGACCTCCTCCACCAGGCTGAGCGCGATGTGATTCGTCGGCTCGTCGAGCACCAGCAGGTCGGCCGGGCGGGTGACCAGACGGGCCAGTGCGAGGCGCCGTTGCTGGCCGATGGAGAGGGCGGCGACCGGCACCGTCAGGTCCTCCGTACGGAAGAGGCCCAGAGCGAGGAGGTTCTCGGCGTGTTCGTCGGGGTGGCCCGGCCGCCCGGCGGCGAAGGCCGCCAGCAAGGAGCGGCGCGTCGGTCGTACGGGGAGCTCCTGGGGGAGATATCCGATCCTGGCCCGGCGGCGCACCGTTCCCTCGTCGGGGGTGAGTTCTCCGGCCAGGACCCGCAACAGGGTGGACTTCCCGGCGCCGTTGGGGCCGGTCACCAGAAGGCGCTGCCCGGGGGCCACGCGCAGCTCCGGCAGACGCAGCCGGTCGCCGACAGCGATGGAGCGGAGTGCGACGAGCGGTCCGGGTTCCGCCTCGCCGTCGGCTGCGACGGCGATGTCGGCGCGGAAGCGCAGGGGCCGGGGCGGGGCGGGCACGGGAGCCCCGCGCAGCCCGTCCAGGCGGGTTCTGGCTGCCCTGACCCGCCCGGACAGCTTGGCCTCGTGCGAACGGCGGTGCTTGCCCCAGCCCTCTCCCGGGTCCTTTCCCGTCCCGGCGAGGCGCCGTCCGGCCGCGCTCACGAGCTCTTCGGTACGCGCCACCTCGTCCAGCCATTCCTGGTGGTCCTGTGCCCAGCGGCGGCGGGCGGCGGCCTTCGCCGTGCGGTAGTTGTCCCAGCCGTCCCCGTACCGGACGACGCCGCGCAGATCACGGTCGACCTCCAGGATGACGTTGGTGGTCCGCTCCAGGAAGGTCCGGTCGTGGGTGATGACGACGACGGTGCCGCGGTGGGCGCGCAGGCGTTCCTCCAGCCAGGTGGTGGCGCGGAGGTCGAGGTGGTTGGTCGGCTCGTCGAGCAGGAGGAGCTCGGGATCGGCCGCCAGCACGCAGGCGAGCGCGAGCCGGGACCGTTCGCCTCCCGACAGCGTGCCGAGGACCCGTTCACGGATGAGATGGCCGAGTCCGAGGCCGTGGAACGCCGCGTCGACGCGGGCGTCGGCCTGGTATCCGCCGCGTTCCTCGTACGCCGTCAGCAGATCGCCGTACGCGGTGAGCCGGGGGCCGTCCGGGGCCCCGGGTTCGGCGAGCGCCTCTTCGGCGGCACGGATCTCCTGTTCGAGCGTGCGCAGTTCGGCGAGGGCCGTGTCGACGGCGTCCTGGACGGTGTGACCGGGGGTGAGAGCCGGGGTCTGGGAGAGGTGGCCGGCGCCGCCGGGGAAGCGGACGGCGATCTCGCCGCTGTCCGGAGCCTCCCCTTGGGCCATCAGCCGGAGAAGCGTGGACTTTCCGGAGCCGTTCTCGCCGATCACTCCGGCTCTGTCTCCGGGGCGGACGGTGAGTGACACCTGGTCGAGGACGGTTCGGTCCCCGTAGCTCTTGGAGACGTCCTTCATGGTCAGCTGGGCGCGGGTGTGCTGGGGAGTCATGGGTGCTTTCCCTGAGGTGACATGCCTCGGCGGCGCACGACGGTGCGCGGCGGGGCAGGGCTGTCGGACGGGCGGAAGGGACCGCGGCACGCGGGGGACCCTCGGGGTCACGCGGCGACGCTCGACGTCGCGCGGCGGCGTCCCTGCCCGGAATCAGCGAAAGAAGTAGTACGAACCCATGGGCGCCAGTGTAGCCACGGTCGCGGGGCGGTCCGGGAGAATTTCCGGCCGTCCTACGAACGGTTCAGACGAGGCGTACCGGGTAGGTGCCGAAGCCGCACGCGATGAAGGACTCCAGAGGAGCCGGTGCCGCGGCGTCGTCCGCGCGCAGACCGGGAAGACGGGCGAACAGGGCGGGCAGCGCGATCGACGCCTCCAGCCGGGCCAATGGGGCGCCGACGCAGAAGTGGACGCCGTAACCGAAGGAGAGGTGTTCCTTGTCGGCCCGGGAGATGACGAATCTGTCCGCCTGCGCACCGTGCCGCTCGGGGTCGCGGCCGGCCATGGCGTAGGTCGCGAGGATCGCGTCGCCGCGTGCGACGGTGACGCCGTCGGGGAGTTCGATGTCCTCGACCGCGTAGCGCAGCGGCAGGTTGGTGATCGGTGGGGCCCAGCGCAGGGTCTCCTCGATGACGTGGTTCCAGGGGACCTCGCCGCCGAGCACCCGGGCGAGCTGCTCGGGGTGGGTGAGCAGGGCGTGGACGGCGTTGCCGATCAGGTTGACGGTGGTCGCGTGGCCTGCGGCGATGACGAGGAGGAGGGTGCCGATGAGTTCGGTCTCGGTGAGGCTGGACCCCTCCTCGTCGCGGGTGGCGATCAGCACGCTGGTGAGGTCCTCGGGAGGGTGGTCACGCTTGGCGGCGACCAGCCCCACGAGGAGTTCATGGACCTCCTGCAGGGGGGCGAGGGCCTGTTCCGACGTCGCGGTGGTGGCGAAGATCTCGCTGACGAGCCGTGCGCTGTCGGCCCTTCGGCCCTCTGGAAGACCGAAGAGTTCGCAGATGACGCCCACCGGCAGCCGGTGGGCGAAGTCGGCCCGCAGGTCGGCCCGGCCGTCGGGAGAGGCTGCCATCCGGTCGAGCAGCGTCGCGGTGATCTCTTCGATGCGGGGCCGGAACGCGTCCGTCCGCCGTTTGGTGAAGGCGGGCGTGACGAGCTTGCGCAACCGGCGGTGGTCGGCGCCGTACGCGGTGAACATGTCGCTCACACCGACCCAGGTGTTGACCCAGCTCTCCCGGAGCTCGCCGCCCTGCCAGGCCGGCCAGTGCTGGTCGGGGTCCTTGGACACCCGGTCGTCGGCCAGCAGTCGCTTGAGCACTTCGTACCGGGTTGGTGCCCATGCCCTGATGCCACCGGGGAACTCGACCAGGACGGCGGAGCCATGCGGTCGGAGCGATTCCGCCTCGCCGTGGATGTCGCGCCCCGCGGGGTCGATGACGAACGGTTGCTGCCCCATGGGATTCTCCCGTCTGCGTCGCGGAACGGCCGGCACGGGCGTTGGCAGTACAGGAACTTATGTTCGGGGTAGAGCGACGGAGCACAAAAGGGCGCGCAACGGCTCGAAGGAGCCAGAAGGGGCGTACTACGGATTCTCTCCCTGGGCCGCTTCGATACTGCTGTGCAGATCGTTCGTCGCGTCGAGCGTGGCGGCTCCGGAGACGACCAGGCAGGCCAGCAGTGCCGCGGCGGCCACCCGGCCCATGCGGGGGCGTGGGGCGCTCCGGCCGAGCAGCGCCGCGACGCGACGGGGTACGGGTCCGGCGGCCGCGGCTAGCGCCACTCGTGGGCGGGGCCGGGCGGCTCCCTCGGCGGCGCGAGCGGCGAGGGCGGCGCGGCCGATGGCCCGGGCGGCGACCCGTCGGTCACCGACCGCCGAGGCGGCGGCCTCGTCGGCGCAGCGCTCCAGGGCATAGCGCATGGGGGCGCGCAGCGAACGCAGCGCGGGGTGACAGAGCGCCGCCAGTTCGGCGGCGGCGATGAAGAGGTGGTGGCGGCCCGTGAGATGGGCGCGTTCGTGTGCCAGCAGGGCGTCGCGTTCGGCGGGGTCCAGGGCGCGCAGCATGCCGGTGGTGACGACGATCCGGCCGGGAGTGCCGGGACGCCCTGGCAGGGCGTAGGCGTCGGGGCGGCTGTCGCGCAGGACGGCCAGTTCGTCATCCGCGCACCCGGGCGACCGCGCGGCCCGGTGCAGCTCCGCCCAGTGGCGGTGGGTGGCGCGGGCGACCGCGGCGGCGCAGCCCGCGAGCAGCGCCAGCGCCGCGGCCGCGAGGGGGACGGCGACGACGGGAGCCGCCTCGGAGAGCGGCCTGACGAGTTCACCGAGGGCGGAGACGGCGGAGAACCGGGTGGCTCCGGGCACCACCAGCAGGGCCAGGGCGAGCAGGCTGCACAGGGCGAGACCGACGCCTGTCGAGGCGAGCAGCCGTACGGCGCGTACGGGCGACAGGGCGTCCGCCAGCCGGCGGGCTGCGGGCACCGCGACGAAGGGCATCAGCAGCGGAACCCAAACGGCGTAGATCATCGGGCTTCTCCGTCGAGCAGGTCCCGGAGCAACTGCTCGTCCTCGTCGGTGAGCTGTGACACGAATCGTGCCAGCACGGTACTGCGGTCCTCCTCCTTCCGCAGCTCGCTGTGCATCCGGCGGGCGGTCAGCCCGGGTGCGTCCTCGGTCGGGGTGTACGCGAATCCCCGGCCGGCCCGGGTGCGGGTGACCGTACCCTTTTCGTAGAGGCGCGACAGAATCGTCGTGACGGTGGTGCGGGCGAGTGCCGCCCCGATCGCGCCCTGCACCTGACCGGGGGTGAGCGGCGTTTCGGCCGTCCACAGGGCTGCCAGGATCGTGGATTCCAGCTCACCGGACGGGCGCCGCTCCGATGCGGTGCGATGCGGCGCCGTGCTCTCGGGTGCCGTCTGCGGTGACGGCCCCGGGGCGGGTTCGCCGTGCGGGCGGGGGGCGGGTTCTCCGCTCGATATCCCCTTCACCTGGGACATGGGAACTCTCCTCCCCCTTCGGGCGTCTACAGTGACGTAGACCGTCTACATCACTGTAGTCAGTCCGGGCGTTCCGTCGGGCCGCCCGCTCACCATTATGGGAGACCCTCCACCGTGTCCGTATTCTCACTGGCGGCCGCGCCACAAGCGGTGAACGTGCTGGACGCAGGTTCACTGCTCGGAGCGTTCGGCGCGCTCGGCATCGCCGTCGTGCTCTTCGCCGAGACGGGACTGCTCGTCGGCTTCTTCCTGCCCGGCGATTCGCTGCTGTTCACGGCGGGCCTTCTCTGCGTGTCGGGCACCCACGGTCCGGTCCATCTGTCGCTGCCGCAGGTGCTGATCGCCGCCGTCGCCGGTGCGCTGCTCGGTGCGCAGGCGGGATACTGGATCGGGCGCCGCGGTGGCCGGGCCCTCCTCGCCCGCAGCCGCGCCAGACGACTGCACGAGGGCGCCGCCCGCGCCGAGGAGCTGCTCGGCAGATACGGCCATGCGCGGGCGATCGTGCTGGCCCGCTTCGTACCCGTCGTGCGCACGGTGCTCAATCCGCTCGCCGGGGCGCTCAACGTCCCTGCCGGACTGTTCACACTGTGGCAGGTCGTCGGCGGGGCCGTGTGGACCGTGGGGCTGGTCCTCGCGGGGTACGCGCTGGGCTCCTCGGTGCCCAACGTCGACCGTTATCTGCTGCCGATCGTCGCTGTCGTGGTCGTGGTCTCCCTGATCCCGCTCGCCGCCGAACTGCTGCGCTCCCGCGGCCGGCGCACCGCAGAAGGAGAGAACAGCTGATGCCACTCGCCTCCACGGCCACCTCGATCGACGGTGGCCTGTACACCTGGATCACCGAGCTGGCCCAGCGCTCCCCCGCCGCTCTGGACTCGGTCGTCCGCCTCTGGTCGGACTACGGGCTCGCGCTGTTCGCCCTGCTGATGCTCGCGTCCTGGTGGCGCTCGCGCTACGCGGGGCCCGCCCGCACCGCCATGGCGCTCTGCACCCCGCTCGTCGTGGTGGCCGCGTATCTCGTCAACGACGTGATCAAGTCGCTCTTCCATGAGCAGCGGCCCTGCCAGACCCTCCATGTCGTGACGGTGGAGGCGTGCCCCGCACTCGGTGACTGGTCCTTCCCCAGCAACCATGCCGCCATCGCGGCGGCCGCGGCGGTGGCGATCTGGCTGACCGACCGCCGGCTCGGGGCCATCGCGGTGCCCGCCGCGCTGCTGATGGCGGCGTCCCGGGTCTGGATCGGTGTGCACTACCCGCACGATGTGCTGATCGGGCTGGTCACCGGCGCGCTGGTCGCCTGGCCCTTGACGGTCGCGGCACGACGCTGCGCCCCGGCTGTGGTGCGCCTGCGCGAGAGCCCGCTGCGCCCCCTGGTGGCGAACCGGTGACCGGGAGCGCTTCGACGCTCGCGGGCGGCCGGTCCGCGCCCGTCGCGTTATCGCTCCGCGCGCCGCTGGGGGCCGCGCTGGTGGGGCTGCTCGGACTCGTCGGGCTGGCGGCTCTCGTCCTGGCCGCCCGGCACGGCTCCCCGCCGGCCCTGGACCGGACCACCCACGACTGGTCGTTGCGGCACCGGCCGTCGGGCCTCGTGGCGACCGCTCGGGCCGTCACGGCCACCGGCACCGGGGTGTTCCCGTACGCGGCGGCGGTGACGGCCGGGCTGATCGCGGGCGGTGACACGCGTCGACGGCTGGGATACGCGGTGGGGGCACTGGCCTTCCTGCTGCTCGCGCAGGGCGTCCGCTACGGCCTCATGGAGCTGATCGCCCGGCCCCGCCCACCGCTGGACGACTGGGCCACGCACGCCTCGGGCTTCGCCTTCCCCTCCGGCCACGCGACGACGTCCGCGCTGATGGCCGGTCTGCTGCTCACGGCCATCGGTGTCCGGGTGCACGGCCGGAGGGTGCCTCGTCCGCTTCGCGCCGCCGTCGCGGGCCTGATCGTCTGCTGGGCCGCGGCCGTCGGCCTGAGCCGGGTTCTGCTCGGGGTGCACTGGGCGACGGACGTGCTCGCCGGATGGCTGTTCGCCGCGGTCTGGATCGGACTCGGGACCGCGCTGATACGGACGGCGCTGCCGCTTTCGCGGTGACCGGTCCCGCTCAGGTCCCACCCTCATCGAGGTCCGTGCGATGCCCCTCATGTCTTCCGTGCGTCCCACCCGTGCCGTCCGTCCGCCGATGGTGCCGCGTGCGCTCTCGCTGCTCCAGCGTCGGCTGACCTGGGTGACGGTCACCGCCTACGCGGCGGCCGCGCTGCTGCCAGGGGCCGGACTGGCCCTGCGGCGGTTTCAGGTCGCCGCTGTGCCCCTGCCCGGCGGCTCGCGCACGCAGCTCACCCTGCCGTCGCTCCTGCTGGGCTATCTGCTGTTCAACGCGGCGTTACGGGTGCCGGCCGGCGGGCTGCCCCGGCTCGCCCGCCGACCGCTGTCACTCCTGGTCGGAACGGCCGCCAACACGCTCATTCCGCTGGTCCTGCTGCCCTGTCTGGCCGTGGTCCTGGGGCGACTGCCCGATGCGGACGGCTGCAGCGGGCTGATCACCGGACTCGCGCTCGTGGGAGCCATGCCGGTCGCAGCCGGTGCCACGGTCTGGGGCGGTCGGGCGGGCGGCAACCACTCACTGGTCGTGGGGATCGTGCTCGCCTCCACGATGCTCAGTCCGCTGACCATCCCGCTGATGCTCTCGGTGGCCTCGACCGTGACACGCGGCCACTACGCCCATGATCTGTCGCGGATGGCCGCGACGGACGGCGGGGCGTTCGCCGTGATCAGTGTGATCGTGCCGTGCGCCGCCGGTCTGGCCGTCCAGCGGCTGACTCCCCGCCCCGTGCTCGAACGGCATCTGCCCTGGTCGGGGCTGCTCGGAGTCGTCGCCGCGGTGCTGCTCACGTACAGCAACGCCTGCGGGGCTCTCGGCGGCTTCCTGTTCCATCCGCGGCCTGCACTGCTGGTCGCGGCCGTCGTCGTGGCCGGGGCACTGTGCGCGGCTTCCTTCGTGATCGGCTGGTGTCTGGCCCGTACGGTACGGGCCAATCGGGCGGACACCGTGGCGATCACGCTCAGTTGCGGAATGAACAACAGCAGCGCCGGTGCCGTGCTGGCGGCGACCCATCTGCCCAGCAGCCCCCAGGTGCTGCTGCCGGTTCTCGCGTACAGCCTGCTGCAGAAGTGCGGGGCGGGGCTGGCGGACTCGATGCTGCGCCGCAGGGCAGGCACCGGGGCCCGCGAGCCCGGCCTGAGCCGGACGAATGACCTTAGTGACCGGGCAGGCGGATGACGGCGCGGCCGCCGTCGAGGTCGACGGTGCAGCGGTGGGGCGGGGCGCCGTCCTCCTCGTCGTCGCGCAGCAGCAGGGCGCTCCGGCGTTCCTTGAGCTCGCTCTGCTTGCCGGGCGAGAAGCTCGCGTGCAACTGCTCGAACCCGGTCGCCGACACCTGGCCCTGGCGGGCACCGTTGCGCCACGGCAGCAGACCGGCCCGGCCCGCACGGAGCATCAGCTGGTCAAGAAAGGCGACGACGGTCAGGCCGATCACCAACCCGGGCAGTGTCATCAGCGCGACGAATTCCATCGGCCCAGTGTTGCCGATGCGCGGGCGGTGCGCATCGGTCGCGGGTATGACGGTGCGGGCCGTCGCACCGCGCGACGGCCCGCGGCGTCCTGAGGATCGGGGCCCGACCGGTCAGCCGTTGGGGAGGATGACCGCCCGGCCGTTGATCTTGCCGTCGTGCAGCCGCTCGTACGCCAGCGGCGCCTCGTCCAGCGTGTAGGTCTCGACGTGGACCTCGACCGCTCCCGCGCGGGCGAGGTCGAGCACCTCGGCGAGTTCGGCGCGCGATCCCCAGTAGGGGGAGGTCACCGTCGTGTTGTACGGCAGCGAGCCGAAGCCGACCGGCAGCGCACCGCCGCCGAGGCCGACGATCGTGACATCGGAGTCGATGGCGGCCGTGGCCCCGGCGGTGGCGACGGTCGGCGGGGCTCCGACGAAGTCGAGGACGACCTGCGCTCCGACACCGCCGGTCAGTTCGCGGACCTTCGTCGCGGCGTGCTCGTCCGAGAGCACCGTCTCGTGGGCGCCGACGGCACGGGCCAGGGCCAGTTTCTCGTCCGTGACGTCGAGGGCGATGACCCGGACGGCCGTCATGGCGCGCAGCAGCTGGATCGCGACATGGCCGAGACCGCCTGTGCCGATGACGACGGCGGTGGCACCGGGCACCAGCTTGGGCAGGGACCGCTTGATCGCGTGGTAGGGAGTCAGGCCGGCGTCGGTGAGCGGCACGGCCTGGACCGGGTCGAGGTCGCCCAGCGGCAACAGATGGCGGGCGTCGTCCACGATCATGTACTCGGCCATGGCGCCGGGAGATCCGAGTCCGGGCGGGGTGATGCCGAGTTCGTTGGCGCGCAGGCAGTAGTTCTCCTTGCCCTCGGCGCACTTGACGCACGTACCGCAGCCCCAGGGGCCGTAGACCGCGACGGGCTCTCCGATCGAGAGGCCCTTCACGCCGTCGCCGAGTGCGGCGACGGTGCCGACGCCCTCATGGCCGAGGGTGAGCGGCAGCGGGAAGGGTATCTGCTCCGCGGGCCGGCTCATCACGGCGATGTCGGAGTGGCAGACGCCGGCGGCGGTGACCTTCAGCATCACCTGGCCGGGGCCGGGCTCCGGATCGGGCAGGGTGACGACCTCGGGCGCCGAGCCGACGGCGCGGTACTGGACGGCCTTCATGGGGTTCTCCTCACTCTTTGCTCACTGTTGCTCGCCCCCGTTCCCCCGTGCGCCGTTCAGGAGGCGGAGTAACCGCCGTCCACCAGGTGGTAGCTGCCGTGGATGAAGGAGGCGCGGTCGGAGAGCAGGAACGCGGCGAGTTCGGCGACCTCCTCCGCCTTGCCGAGGCGCCCGGCCGGGTGCAGCGAGATGAGGTGGTCGCGGGCGGGGCCGTCCGTGTTGCGCAGCAGGGGCGTGTCGATGAAGCCGGGGCCGACGGCGTTGACCCGGACGTCCCGTGCCGCGTATTCGAGGGCGGCCGTCTTGGTGAGGCCGACGACGCCGTGCTTGGCGGCCACATAGGCGGGAGACCCGGCGAAACCGTTGGTGCCGAGGATCGACGACATGTTGACGACGGCACCGCCGCCCGCCGCGACGATGGCGGGGAGTTCGTAGCGCATCGAGTAGAAGACACCGCTGAGGTTGGTGGCGACGACCCGGTCCCAGTCCTCTATCGCGTACTCCCCGGTGGGGTTGCTCGGCCCGCCGATGCCCGCGTTGTTGACGGCGAGGTGCAGGGCGCCGAAGGTGTCGACGGCGAATCGCACACCCGCTTCGACGGAGGCGGGGTCGGTCACGTCCATGGCGACCGCGGCGGCCTTCGCCCCGGCGTTCTCCAGTTCGGCGACGGCCTTGCGGGCGTTGGCCTCGTCGTAGTCGGCGACGACGACGGACGCGCCGCCCGCGGCCAGCCGGTGGGCGAGGGCCAGCCCGATGCCGGAGGCGCCGCCGGTGACGAGGGCGGTCCTGCCTGCGAACTCCTGGTCTGCGGGGGTGAGGGAGGTGCTCATGAGGTGGTGTTTCCTTCCGTGGTGCTGTGTGACGCCGGCCCGGCGGGAAGCTGCGCGAGCAGTTCTCCGGAGAGGGCGTCGAAGGCTTGCCCGACCAGTTGGGGCAGGTCGTCCGGGTGTCCGCCGCGTACCCAGGCGGCCTGGGCCGCCAGGAGCGCCCCGGCACCCGCGGCGACCATGACGGCGGGGCGGATGTCCAGTCGGGCGTCGACCCCGAGCCGGTCCGCGACGATGGTGACCGAGTCCTCCTGGGCGTCCACCCGGATGTGGTGGAACGCCGCGTAGAGGGTCGGCTCCTGCTCGGCGAGGACCAGCAGGTCGAAGATCCGGGCGCGGCGGTGCCAGGCCTGTGCGCCGGGGTCGTCGAGCCAGTCGAGGACGGCATGGCGGTACGCGGTGAGCGGGGGCTCGTCGGCGGGGCGTGCGCGCAGGGCGTCGTTGATCCGGTCGCCGTCGCCCCGGAGCGAGTCCAGAACGGCGGCTTCCTTGCCGGCGAAGTACCGGCTGAAGGTGCGCCGGTCGACGTCCGCGCGTTCCGCGATCTCCTCGACCGTCACTTCCTTCAGCCCCCGGTCGAGTACGAGCTCGAACGCGGCCTGCGCCAGTGCGTCCCGGGTCCTGCGGGCCTTGCGGCTCCGTCGCTCCGGGGTCTTCCGTTCCGGATTCATACGTGCATCGTACACCTAAAAATGTCCCACCGCGACAGAAGTCTCATCGGGACATCGGATCGCCGTACAGCCGCCCCCATGCGTTCCTACCGGCGGGTGAACGTCTCGGCGGCGCGGCGGGCACCGTGGTCTGCCACCGGGCACGGGCGACGACCGCCTGCCGGTGCCCGGCACAGCGCGAGCACGGCGATGTCATCGCGTCGCACGCCCCCGGAGAAGGCCTCCAGGTCGGTGTGGAGCGCGTCGAGCACCTCGCGCGGCCCCCGCTGCGCCCAGTGGCCCAGCCGGGTGTCCAGGGGGTAGAAGGCGCCCGACACGTCGCGGGCCTCGGTGACCCCGTCCGTGAACAGCAGGAGCGTGGCGTCGGGCGGGAAATCCAGCCGCTCCGCGACCCGCGCCTCCGCGCTGAGCTCCGCCATGCCCAGCGGCACGGATGTGCGGCGCAGCACAACCGCGCGGGCCACGCCGTCGTGCAGCACCCGGGGCGGAGTTGACGGCCTGCACCCGGTCCTCGCCGTCGACGCCGAGCACCAGGGCGGTGACGAAGCGTTCGATCTCCCCGGTCTGGGCGGAGAAGGCGTTGTGCCGTGCGACCGCGTCCTCCAGCGCGTCGACCACGCCGGTCAGGGTGGGCTCGCGGATGGCGGCTTCCCGGAACGCGCCGAGCACGGCGAAGCCCGCCCCGATCGCGGCGAGCCCCTTGCCCTGGACGTCCCCGATGATCACCCGCGTTCCGTAGGGCGACTGGACGACCTCGTAGATGTCGCCGCCGACCAGCCGGTCCTCCTCGATCGGCGTATAGATGGCGTGGGCGAGGATCTGGTCGGTCAGGATGGGCAACGGGCGCAGGATCTGCCGCTGGAGTGCGACGGCGGCGAAGCGGAGCCTGGCGATCTCGGCGGCATGGCGGATCCGCAGCGCGCAGGCGCCGACGCCCAGGAAGCAGGCCAGCACGGTGAAGACGACACTGCTGGTGACGGACCAGAACGTTCCCCCGGTCACCAACCGCGAGCAGACGGCGACGGTCGTGATCCAGGTGGCCACGCCCACGGTCTGCCGGATCGTTCCGAAGACCGAGACGAGTGCGGGCACGACCACCAGCAACGGTACGAGGTGCATTTCGTCGCCGGTGCGGATGTCGAGGGCGCCGACCAGGACGGTCAGCAGCGCCAGCCCGCCGAACAGTGCTCCGTTGCCGACCCGGGGGGCGAAGACGGCCGCCTCCCCCGCGTCCGTGTGCGGGAGCGCCGCTCCACGCCTCGCCGCCTGGCGCCGGAGCCCGATCGTCACGGCCCGTTCCTCCCGGGATCTGCCGGCCCCGTGCCGGCGTTCGTTCCCAGTCCATCCGGATCAGCGGGGCCGGCACACGGGGCTTACGGCCTCTCGGTCCGCGCCGAAGGTCCCGGAACAGGAGGTGGCGGTGACCTTCGGCCCGAGGTCCCCGGGCCGAAGGTCACCGTGCCGCGCGTCAGCGCACGGCCGCCGAATGGAGGCCGCCGGACCCCGACAGGCGCGTCGGCGGGTGCTCCGGTACGAGCGCCGAGAGGAAGGACGTCCGGCGACGGAGCACGAATCCCAGCGATTCGTAGAGCCGGACGGCATTGGTGTTGGTGGCGGAGGCGTGCAGGAACGGTGTTTCGCCGCGTTCCCTGATCTCGTGGGCGACGGCGAGGACGAGCCCACCGCCGAGCCCCTGACCGCGCACGGACTCGTCCGTGCAGACACCGCTGATCTCGCTCCAGCCGGGCGGGTGCAGCCGTTCGCCGGCCATCGCCACGAGCGCCCCCTCGCGCCGGACGCCGAGGTAGGTGCCGAGCTCGACCGTACGGGGCAGGAACGGCCCCGGGCGGGTACGGGCGACCAGGTCGAGCATCTCGGGCACGTCGGCGGGTCCCAGCCGTACGGCCTCCGGAAAGGGGGCCGCGGCGATCCCGCCGTCGACGAGCTGGACCCCCTCGGCGTGGAAGGTGATCTCCCAGTCTGCCGGTGGCGGCTCGCGGAAGGCGGTGATCGTGACGGCGCCGCCGGCTCCGGCGAGCGCCGCGGCATCGGCCCAGTCCTCGGTGTCCGGCGCCTGTGGGACCGATACCCACGGGGCCACGTCCGCCGGGTAGCGCAGAACACGCCCACGGTGCTCGGCGAAATGGGCGTGCGGGCCGGTCAGCGCGGCGCGGACCGGGTTGTCGAGCGGGTGCGAGTCACCGGCAGCGGCATGGGGCACGCTCATGCGGCCACCTCGATCACGATCTTGCCGCGCGTGTGTCCGCTCTCCACGGCGCGCAGTGCCGCTCCGGCCTCGCCGAGCGGGAAGGTCCCGGTCACATACGTCCGCAGGACCCCGGTGACGACGAGGTTCGCCACCTCGTCGAGGACTGCCGCGGTGCGGGTCCGCGCGACGGCCGCGCCTCCGAGCTCCGCCGCCAGTGGTTTGTCCCCGGCGCTCACGAGCGTGGCCGCGTCCGCGAGCAGCGGGGCCACGGCACGCAAGGTGTCCCCGCCGGCCAGGTCGAAGATCGCGTCGATGCCGTCGGGGGCCGCCGCGCGCACCCGGTCGGCGAGTCCGTCGCCGGATGCGACGTGCACCGCGCCGAGCGACTCGACGAAGTCCTTCTTGTCCGCGCTCGCCGCGCCGATGACCCGGGCGCCGGCGTGGCGCGCCAGCTGCACCGCGGCCGTTCCCACGCCACCTCCGGCCCCGGTGATCAACAGGGTCGAACCGGGGGTGGGTGCGAGCTGGCGTACGCCGTCGTACGCGGTGGCCGACGCGACCGGCAGCGCGGCCGCGTCGGTGAACGACAGCGCGGCCGGCTTGTGTGCGGTCACAGCGGCGGGCAGCAGCGTGTACTCGGCGTACCCGCCGGTCACCGGGTTGCCGAAGACCTCGTCGCCGACCTCGAATCCTTCGACGTCCGGACCCACGCCCTCGACGACTCCGGCGGCCTCGCTGCCGAAGACGGTGGGAAACGGCTGCGGCTCGCTGCCGGGCCGGGTGTATCCCGTGCGCAGCTTCCAGTCGACCGGGTTGACCCCGGCCGCCCGGACGGCGACGAGCAGTTCACCGGGACCGGGCACCGGCACTTCCTGCTCGGCGAGGGCCTCCACCTCCGGCCCGCCGTTGCGGGTGAACACGTACGCCTTGGGCATGGGCTCCCTCTCTCCTGTTCATGGCGCCGACGGTTCGCGGCGCCGACGACCGGGCCGGTCACCGCTGGGTGCACCGGTCCCGTCATCACTCCGTACAGCAGCAGGAAGGTCGGATTCAGGGCACGTATTCCCGGGCCGGCGGGGTGTTCACCGGGCCGCAACGATTCAGCGGACGCCGCCCGTGACCGGGTCGACGACCTTGTTCACGAGGAGTTCGAGCAGCTTCCGGTCGTCGTCCGCAGTCCCCCGTTCGGCGGGTGTGTCCGGGTTGACGTCGAGGAGCACATGGGTGGCGCCCAGCTCGCCGAGTTCCGCCAGGTCGGTCCGGATCCGGTCGATCGTGCCGTGCCCGGCGGGGCGTTCGCTCCCCAGGAGTGCGTCGGTGACGCGGATCTGCAGCCGCGGCACGAGGGCGGGAACGGGGCGCCCGACCCGCTCGGCCTCCTCGGCGATCACCGGAAGCCCGGACCGGATCACATCGAGCGGCAGCCGGTACGGATGCCAGCCCTCGCCGAGCCGGGCCGCGCGGCGCTGAGCGGCGGCCGAGTTGCCACCCACCCAGACCGGCAGACAGGGAGCGGACGCGGGTGCCGGAGCGGTCCGGACCTCCTGGTAGGAGACATGCTCGCCCCGGAATGTCGTGGAGTCCTCGGCCCAGGCCGCGCGGATGGCGGCGAGGTATTCGTCGGTGATCCGTCCCCGCTCCGCGAAGGGCACGCCCAGCGCTTCGTATTCGGCCCTGGACCAGCCGATCCCCGCACCGAGGATGAATCCGTCGGCGTTCAGGTTGTCGATGTTGGCGGCGAGCCGGGCCGTCTGCAGCGGGTGCCGGTACGGGATCACCGTGACGGTCGTGCCGAGCACCAGCCCCGGCACCCGTCCGGCGATGTGCGCGGCGAGCACGAACTGGTCGTAGAACGGGGCCGGATACGTCTCGTGCACATCGGGGGTGACCGCGATGTGGTCGGAGATCATCGCGAAGGAGTACCCCAGATCCCGTGCCTCGACGGCCTGTTGGAGGAGACCCGCCGGGGTGGTTCCGACGCCGAAATTGAGTATGTTCACACCGAATTTCACCTGTGGAGCCTAACAACCGGACAGCGCAGGGCCGTTCCGGCCGGAAGGAGCGGGCGCCGCCGCCCCGGCAATGAAGGGCGGGATTCGCCTCCTCGACGAGGGAAGGACGGACGGCCGCCGACTCCCCCGCATGCCAGGCCGCTTGGCCACTTTCGGGTAATCACCCCGTGAAGTCGTAGCGGTGGCGGGCGGGTCCGGGGCGAGTGCGTCGGCATCGTCGGCGAGTCCGGCAGCAGCAGGTCCCTGGCGATGCGGGCCATGGCCGGACTCCTGCCGGCCGGGTCCGGGGTGACGGCCGGGTCCGTACGGATCGACGGCCAGGAGGCCCTCACGCCGACAGCGCGCGAGCGGCACGCCTCGCGCGGCAGGCGCGTCGCGCGGCAGGCGCGTCGCGCGGCAGGCGCGTCGCGCGGCAGGCGCGTCGCGCGGCAGGCGCGTCGCGCGGCAGGCGCGTCGCGCTGCTGATGCAGGACCCGTTCACCATGCTGCATCCGCAGCTGACCTGCGGCCGTCAGATCACCGACGGGCTGCGCGGGCTCGGCGGCGAGTTCAGAACACGCAAGCGGAAGGCCGCCGGACGCGCGGAGATGGAGCGACGGCTCGCCGTGGCCGGGCCCGCCACCGATTTCTCCTCAACCACCGGCGGATATAAGCCGGTCACCCCCGACGCGCCGCCGACTGTGGCAGTCTGGAGGTGACCGTCCCACCGGGCTCCCCCGTACCGGTGGGGCGGTTGCGCTGACCGGCGCGGCTCAGCCGGCACGAATGTGACGGATCATCATGACGCTTCCGGCCATTGATGCCGTGTGACGTGATCAACTCCCGCCTCTTCGCATGAGAACCTCCTTCGGGGGCAGGCGCATACACCTCACCTACGACCAGGGGAGCGTGACGAAATGACGGCGCACACTGCGCGGACTGCCGGTGCGGAGCGAGCGGAGGGTGCACGGTCGACACCGGCAGTCGTGCCGTTCGACACCGGCGTGGGTCCGGGGCGGGCCCCCGGCGCCGGGGAGGTCTCGGAGCTTGCCGCCGACACCGGCGAGCTGCCGTGGATCGAGGACGCGGGAAAGGTCGCTCCGGCCGACGCGCGGGATCTGTCCCGGCTGTTCTTCGAGCGCCTCCAGGTCCTGGAGGAGGGAACCGCCGCCCACCAGTACGCGCGCAACACCCTCATCGAGATGAACCTCTCCCTCGTCCGGTTCGCCGCGGGACGGTTCCGGCACCGGGGCGGCGGTGACATGGAGGACATCGTCCAGGTCGGCACCATCGGGCTGATCAAGGCCATCGACCGGTTCGACCTCTCCCGCGAGGTCGAGTTCACCTCCTTCGCGGTCCCGTACATCACCGGCGAGATCAAACGGTTCTTCCGCGACACCAGCTGGGCGGTGCACGTGCCGCGCAGGCTCCAGGAATTGCGGGTCGACATCGCCAGGACGAGGGATTCCCTGTCCGCGGAACTCGACCGCGACCCCACGGTCCCGGAGCTGGCCGAGCAGCTGGGGCTCAGCGAGGACGAGGTCACCGAGGGCATCGTGGCGGCCAACGGGTACACGGCGGGTTCGCTGGACGTACCGGCCGATCCGGCGGACACGGGACGACACAAGGCACCGGGGCGCACCTTCGCCGATGTCCTGGGCGCACCCGATCCCGCGATCGAGACGGTCGAGAACCTGCATACGCTCGCGCCGCTGCTGGGCGATCTCGACGACCGTGAGCGCCGGATCATCGACATGCGTTTCGGCCAGGAGATGACCCAGTCACAGATCGGCGCGGAGCTCGGCATCTCGCAGATGCATGTGTCACGACTGATCAGCAGGATTCTGCTGAAGCTCCGCAGCGGGATGTTCGTCGAGGAATGACGTGGCCGGACGCGGTCTCCGGCTGATGCCGAGCGGGAGACCGCCCCGCCCCGGCCCGGCACCCGTGCTCGCACGTCGCGGCCGAATGAAGTCGGACGTACGCACCCGACGGTCGACAGGCCGCCTCCGTATGTCCCCGCGCCTCTGCGCGGGACGAGCCGGCCGAGGTGGGGTCAGCCGCCGTCCTCCCCCGGTGCCCGGCCGGCGTAAAAGGTGGCGATCATGTCCTCGCCGCCGTGCCCCGCCGCCTCGGCACGCACGAAGCGGTCGGCCGAGGCGGCGACCAGGTCCAGCCGCACACCCGATGCCCCGGCGGCGGCCAGGATGAGGCGGGCGTCCTTGAGGGCCGTGGACAGGGTGAAGCTCGGGGTGAGGTCACCGGTGAGGACTGCGGCGGACTTGCCCTGGAGATACGGGGAGTCCAACGCACCGCCCCTCATGGCATCGAGGAACGTCCGGGGATCGATCTCCAGGCCCTCGGCCAGGTTGAGGCATTCCGCGACACTGTTGACCAGGTTGATCACCCAGGTGTTGACCACGAGTTTCAGCCGCGAGGCCGCTCCCGGGTCCTCGGCGACCCAGACCGTGCGCTGTCCGACCGCGTCCAGCACGGGTTCCACGGTCTCCCGGACTGCGGACGGACCGGAGACGAAGACCGTCAACGTGCCTTGTTCCGCGGGCTGTTTGGTGCCGGCGACCGGTGCGTCGAGATAGATCAGGCCCAGGTCCGCCGCGCGCCGGACGAGATCGTCGGTGGCGTCGGGCCCGACCGTCGAGCTCTGGAGCAGCACCTGCCCCGCGTGCAGGCCGGGTGACGCGGCGGTGAGCGCGGCGGCGACGGCCGGGCCGTCGCGGAGCATGGTGAGGATGACATCGGCGCCGCGTACGGCTTCCTCCGCCGTCCGGGTGACCATGGCGCCGTCGGCGGCGAGCGGGGCCGCCTTGGCCTGCGTGCGGTTCCAGGCGCGGACGTCGAGTCCGGCCCGGAGCAGGCTCCGGGCCATGCCTGATCCCATGATTCCGGTACCGAGGACGGCGACGGTCGGCCGTTTCCGTGCGGTTTCGGCAGCGCTTGGGTTCATGGGAGGACTCCCTTCGTCGGCCGCGCCTTCGCGGTCGCGGCGCGGTGGGTTCTCAGGATTGCCTCATCGCGCCTTCGAGGACGGCAGCGTGCACGGCCCTGGCGAGTCGCGCGCCCCAGCGGGAGCGCGGTCCCGCGAAGGCCTCCCCCGGGGCGGGTCCCGGGCAGGGGGCGGCGACGCACACGGCGTCGGTGGGGGTGCCGGAGCAGTCGAGTCCGGCGTCCAGGAGCGCCTGGACCTTGGCCTCGGTGGCCGTGGCGACCGCGTTGACGAGTGCGGCGTCGGAGAGGGCCACTGGGAGGGTGACGACGATGTTGACCGTGCCCGGCCGGGGTGGTTCCCCGGTGTCCTCGGCCGGGGCGGCGGCCCAGCCGCGTACGCCGAGTCCACAGGTGGCGGTCGCCGTCACCCCCTCGTCGGCCGCGACGGTGTACGCGGTGACATCAGCGGCCGTCATCAGGCCTGCGCCGGGCCCCGTGAGGTGTTCCGCCGCGGCGATCTCGGCGAGGTGGCGGTCGGGGTCGAGACGGGGATAGCCGCCGGGCACCTGGGCGTTGAGGATCCAGGCGCGTGGGCCGATGCCGCCGCCGAGCACGGCGCTGCTGCACACCCGCCAGCCCGGCCCCAGCCGCCACACCAGATAGTGGAGGTCCAGCCCCTCCTCGTGCCGGGCGAGCAGTTCACCGCGCTGTTGGGGCAGCCGGATTCGTACGGAACGGATGAGGCACCCCCGGTGGCGCGGCAGGACGAGGTCGGCAGTCGGCCGGTCGATCATATGTGCCGGGGGCACGGGCAGGGGCTTCGGCGGTGGCTCCGGTGAGCCGTCGGTGCTCCGGTGAGCCGTCGGTGTGGATTCCCGTACCGCACGGACGGGAGCGGGGGCCTTCAGTCCGCGACGGGCGCGGTGGCGGGCCGGAGCCGTACCGGAAGAGTCCCTGTGCTGTTGCCGACGAACCCGGCGTGCCGGGGCAGTTCGGTGCCGGGGACGGCGAGCTCCAGCTCCGGGAAGCGAGTGAACAATTGTTCCAGGGCGATCGTGGCTTCCATCCGGGCGAGCGGCGCGCCCAGGCAGTAGTGCGGTCCGTGGCCGAGCGAGAGATGTCGGGCCGCGGTGTCCCTGGCCCGTCTGGTCACGTCGAAGAGGTCGGCATCGGGCCCGTGCGCGGCCTTGTCCCGACCGGCGGCCGAGTATCCGGCGAGCACGGGTGTGCCCTTGGGGACGACGGTCCCGTCGATGGTGAGGTCACGGGTCGGATAGCGGAAGGGGAAGTAGCTGACCGGGCTGTCCCAGCGCAGTGTCTCCTCCACCACGTCGGCCCACCGTGCCCGGCCGGACCTCACCAGCCCGAGCTGGTCGGGGTGGGTGCACAGGGCCCGTACGGTGTTGGTGACGAGGTTCAGCGTCGTCTCGTGTCCCGCGATGATCATCAGGAGCAGGGTGCCGATGAGCTCCTGCTGACCGAGTCGGCCACCGCCTTCGTCACGGGCGGCGATCAGGGCGCTGGTCAGATCGTCGCCCGGCTGCACCGCGCGGGCGGCGGCGACCGCTGCAAGCAGGGCCACCAGCTCCCTGTTGGCGGCGATCGCCTCCTCGGGGCCGGTGTCGGTAGCGACCACCTGGTTCGAGAGACGGTGCAGCCGGTCCTGGTGCCGGGCGTCGACCCCGAGGAGGTCGCAGATGACGCCCATCGGCAGCGGCAGGGCGAACCGGGCGCGCAGATCGACCGTGCCGTCGCCCTCGGCGGCGGCACGGTCGACGCCGTCGAGCAGTTCGGCGGTGACGGTCTCGATCCGCGGCCGCAGCGCTTCGACCCGCCGTGCGGTGAACGCTTTGCCGACCAGTGAGCGCAGCCGCCGGTGGTCCTCGCCGTCGGCCGTCGTCATGCCCCGCACGGTCGCGAATGTCTTCAGCGGCCAGCCGTCGGGGATGCGTCCCTCGGCCAGCTCGGTGAAGTGGCGTGCGTCCTTGGCCACGTCGGGGTGGGCGAGGAACTCCTTGAGCGCCTCGTGTCCGAGGACCGCCATCCCGGCCACGTCGCCCGGGAGCACGACGGATGCCACGGCTCCTCGGGCGAGCAGCCCGGCGTTGTCCGCGTGCGGGCAGCCGCCGGCCGGGTCCATGCGGTACGGGGTGCTGGTCAACGGGGACTCTCCTGACGGTCGTCGGCCGGTGGGCGGTACCCGAGGGCGATGGGGACGGCAACCCGTTCGATTTCGCCGATCCTAGGGGCGATGCCGTCGACGGGAAGGGCTGTTGTCCCGAACGGGGACACCTCGGTATGCGAACGGGGCCCCGCTCGGTCCCGTCATGGGGCGGTACGCCCCGCGCGCGCGGATTCGCGGTCCGGCGGCACGCCCGGCACGGCGCGCGGACGCCCGGTATCGGGTCGACCGTCCGCGGTCGCCCGGAAGCGTGCGGCGCCTCGACGCATGTCCGGCCGCCGCTCGGGTGGGGCGCACGGCGCACACCCGCCACGCCTCCGCACCTCACCCGATTGGCCTAACGCGGGAGCGGCGTGCGCACCGCCGTGACGGGCGGCCAGCGCCGAGGCGCCGAGCATGCGGGGGACGGGCTCCGCAGGTGGGGAGGTTGCAGCGTCCATCCGGGTGAGGCGCGATGGAAATCGGACGCGCCTCCCCTGATGGACCCAGCCACAGGACGCGCCCAGGCGAGGAGGAATCGGTCATGGGAGCCGCTGACGGTTTCACGGATTCCGGAGAGCTCGACGGCCTGACGGTGTACGACAACGCCGGCGAGAAGATCGGCAGTGTGGGCCGGGTGTATGTCGACGACAACACCGGCCGCCCGGACTGGATCACGGTGAAGACCGGCCTGTTCGGCATGAAGGAGAGTTTCGTGCCTCTTGCGGGGGCTCGTCGTGTGGGCTCCGACCTGCACATCTCACATCCGAAGGACCGCGTCAAGGAAGCCCCCCGGGTGGACGCGGACGCGCATCTGTCGGTGGCGGAGGAGGAAGAGCTCTACCGCCATTACGGCCTTGCCAGAAACACCACCGCCAGGCTCAGTGGCCGCGCGGACACCGGGAGGACGACGTCCGGGACCGGCACCACGGCCATGGGCGCGGCGGGAGCCGCCGGAGCCGGAGCCATGGGCGAGGCCGGCACCGGGCGCACGACCGGGAGCGACAGGCCGACCGCGGCCGGAACCCCGGCAACCGGCGCCGGCACCCCCCGGGCCACCACGTCACGGACGAGCGGCCTGGCCGGCGCGGGCACCGGTACGGGCTCGGGCACTCGCGGCGATGCCGGGACGGCCGGCGCGGCCCGTCCACTCGTCGGCGCCGGGGCGGGTTCCGAGCGGTCCGCCGCCGACCTGGGCGGCAAGGAGGAGCTGATCCGCTCCGAGGAGCAACTGCTCATCGGCACCGAGGAGTACGAGAGCGGCAAGGCCCGTCTGCACAAATACGTCGTCACCGAGAACGTCACCAGGACGGTGCCGGTGACGCACGAAGAGGTGCGGGTGATCCGTGAACCCCTTCAGCCCGGCGACAGGTCTGCGGCGGGGCGTTCGGACATCCGTGAGCAGGATGTCGAGCTCACTCTGCACGCCGAGCGTGCCACGATGCGCAAGGAGACGGTGCCCGTCGAACGGGTCCGCATGGAGACCAAGCGGGTGACCGAGCAGAAGGAGATCTCCGCCGAACTCCGCAAGGAGCAGATCGACTACGCCGACAGCAAGGGCATCGGTTCCAAGGACATCGGTGGCAAGGACCTGGGCGGCGAGTTCGGCCGGGGACGCCACCGCTGACCCCGCACACCGTGGCGTACCGCCGCGGCGCAACCATGAGTGAGGGGCGGACCCGTGTGTGCCGGGGTCCGCCCTCTCGCTGTCGGCGGCCGGGGCGCTCGGGCACGAAGCGCACCGAGGGCCGCCCGTCGGGGCCGTCCGGAGCGACCCGCGCGCTGACCCGGTAGACATCGGCGATGAGTTCCTCGGTGATCACTTCCGAGGGGGTTCCGGCGGCCACCACGCGCCCCTGCTTCATGACGACGATCCGGTCGCAGAACATCGCGGACAGATTGAGGTCGTACAGAGCGATCACACCGGTGAGGGGCAACGAGGCGATCAGTGACATCAGTTCCAGCTGGTGCTGGATGTCCAGGTGGTTCGTCGGCGCGTCGAGCAGCAGTTCACACGGTTGCTGGGCCAGTGCGCGCGATCTGGGCCCATACGCGGAGCCCGTTGTACGGCGTCCCGCGCCGGGTACCGGACCGCAGGTGCCGGCAGGTCTTCGGACTCGGGTTCCTGCGGACGAAACGCCTTCCCAGGACACCCGAGGGTGCTCCCAGTGGCCGTGGCCCCGCCCGCCCCCCTCACCGCTGCGCGTCAGTTCCGGATTCTCGCCGGATTCCCTGGCCCCTTCGTGGAGTTCGACTGGCTCCGGCCAGCCATCACGGGCCTCTGCTCAGCTCACGGGCGGTGTTGTGGCCGGTGGTACGCCGGGCCGTTTCCCGTCGCACCACCTGCCTGGTGCCTACGGGCGCTGAAGAGCGATCACGGCGTTGTGTCCGCCGAATCCGAAGGAGTGACTGACGGCACGCCGGATGGGCTGCCGCAGCGGGGACTTGGTGACGCAGTTGATGTCGAACTCGGGCGCCGGTGCGTCCAGATTGGCGATCGGCGGCACGACCGCGCGTTGCAGCGTCAGGACGGTCAGTCCGGCCTCGATCGCCCCGGCCGCCCCCATGCAGTGCCCCAGGACGCCCTTCGGGGCGGTGACGGGCGGCCGGTGCGGATAGACCCGGGCGATGAGGGCGGCCTCGGTGGCGTCGTTGACCGGGGTGGCCGTGCCGTGTGCGTTGACGTGCTCGACGTCCTCTGCCGCCCAGCCCGCGTCGCGCAGCGCGATCTCCACCGCCTTGCGGGCCACCGCGCCGGACGGATGCGGACTGATGGGATGGTGGGCGTCGGTGGTGGCCCCGGTGCCCGCGACCAGCGCCCGCGGTGCCGCCCCTCGGGCGCGGGCGTCGTCCGCCCGTTCCAGCACCATGACGGCGGCGCCCTCACCCATGACCAGCCCGGCCCGGTCGGCCGCGAAGGGCCGGCACTGCCCGGCAGCGTCGCCGTCCCGCCGGGCCCCGGCTCCGGATCGGGCGAACCCGGCCATGGCGGCCGGGTAGACGATCGACTCGGTGGCTCCGGCGATCGCGATGTCGCACTGCCCCGTGATCAGCAGATCGCGGGCGACGGACAGGGCGGTGACGCCGGACGAACAGGCCGTGCACGGCGCCAGGCTGGGACCGGTGGCCCGCAGCTGGATCGCGATCTCGGCCGCCGGCATGTTCGGAATGGTGAGCAGGATGCCCGACGGAGAGGTGGCGTCGGGTCCGAGCCGGTCGAGCACGACGGCCTGCTCGGTCAGTGAGGCGGAGCCCCCGCTGCTGGTGCCGACGACCACCGCGACCCTGCCGCCCTCCCACTCCGCCGGGTCGAGCCCGGCGTCGGCGACCGCCTCCCGGGCGGCGAGAACGGCGAACTTGGTGTACCTCCCCATCCGGAACGAGGTGCGGCCGCCGATCTCGGCGTCCAGATCGATTCCGTCGACCGTGCAGGCGAAATCGATCGCGCAGCCTTCGAGCGCCGCGACGGTACGCACCGGCGAGATCCCGGCACACACACCCTTCCAGGTGGATTCGGTGTCGTTGCCGACCGGGGTGATCATGCCCAGGCCGGTGACGGCGATGACGGGCCTGTTCATCGGGCGTTGCTCATCGGTGCCGCGCTGCTCGCCGGCGCCCCGCCGCCGGCCCCGTCGACGAAACGCGTGATCTCGGCCAGGGTGGCGCCCTTGGGGAGCGTGTCGAAGTCTCCCCGGCCGCCCAGCGTCTCCCTGATGAGCACGGCGAACTCGGCGACGGCGAGGGAGTCCATCTCCAGGCTGTCCATCGTGGAATCCGGACGGATCTCGGCAGCGGGCACTTTGAAGGTGCGTGTCAGAACCTCGGTGATCTTGGGATGAATCACACTCATGGGCTTCCTCTCCATCATTCGGTACGACTGCCGGTGACGGCGGGGCACCGTCCCGACGCCGAATCAACTGGGTGACGTGCCTCCAGTTACGCCTTGTGCCGAACCGATTCGCCACCGCCGCGCCGCGGCTGCGTGCGCCACCGGTCCAGGACGGCCGCCGTACCCCAGAAGACCAGCAGCACAGCGCGGACACCGAGGGCTTCGGCCGCCTCCCGCACCGGGCGGGATCGCACGGTTGTTCCCGTTCTTGTCACGGCCCTCACCGTTCCCCCCGAGCCGTCGCCCGGTCCCCGTCCGGCTGCCAGCCGGCCCCCGGGTCGTCGTACGCCTCGATGTAGTCGGCCCCCGCGATGGGCCAGTCGGCGAGCAGTTCCGGCGGCAGTGCGAAGGAGTCCACGAGGGCGGGCAGATGAGCGGCGACAGCGGTGATCAGCCGGTCCACGGCATCCGGCAGATCATTGACCTGATCACCCGTCAGATGTCCTGCGGCCAGCAGATCCCCGCTGTTCCGGGAGATCCGGTCGAGCACGAACAGCTTGTGCAGGTCGACCAGTCGCTCACGGGCGGGACCGTCCGGAAGACCGGTCACCGCGTCCGCGTACGCCTCGGCCGCCTGACGGTGGGCGTGCGCCTCGACACCACGCAGGGCCGGCCCGGACGCGGCGTTCCACCGGCCCAGCGGATCACCGTGCGGTGCGCGGCCCATCCGCTCCCTGGCCCGGTGGAACCAGATCCCCTCCAGGGCAGCCAGAAGCCTGCCGAGGAACCGGGGATCGTCGAGGTCGCCGGATTCCCCGCCGGAGGGAGCACCGCGGCCGGCCGGTTCGGTGGCGAAGAGCATTTCCGCGGCGGCCTTGGCGTGGATGGCCAGGTTGTCGCCCTCGGCCGTGATGGCGCCTTCCACCCCGGTGATGAGTTCGCTCATGCCGTTGTGCTCCAAAAGCGCCTGCGCACCGCACCGTTCACGGCATTCGACGATCACGGACCTGGCCTGCCAGGTGATCCACCCCTTGGCGACGGCGACCAGTCGTTCCGCCTCCTCGTGGTCCGGACCCGGTCCGTCCACCCGCGCCTCCCAGCGGTCCAGGGCCCGGCGGTGCAGCAGGCTCATCGCGAAGACGGTGGCCATGGCACGGGCGAGCGGGCCGTGGTGGCTGCGGTGGGCGATCACCGGCACCTGACGGGAGCCGCGGGGCCCGGAGATGTACCGGTGGCCGCCGTAGCGCACGGCGACCGCGAGCGTCGCGCGCGCGGAGCCGACCGCGCAGGCGCTCATCGAGATCTTGCCGGAGGTGACGCGTCCGATCGACGCGAGGAGGCGGCTCCTGCGGTTACCGACGGCGCTGCTGAACTCGCCGTCGTCACCGATCCGTCCATGGTCCCCGCCGAGCAACGCGTCGCGTGCCACGAAGACCTCGTCGAAGGAGGTCAGACAGTGGTCCACCGGGCTCCCCGTGCGCGTGGGAAGCCTGCGGACCCGTACACCGGGCAGGGCCCGGACGGCATCGGTGAGCGGTACGAGGAAGAGGAAGACCCCGTGATCGGTGCCGTCGACCAGCAGGCGCGCGGCCACGAGCCCCGTCTTGGGCCCGCCCGCCGGACTGGTGTTGGGCATGAACTTCTGGGCGCCCGCGTGGGGCGTGCGCAGAACGAACCCGTCGCGTCCGCGGTCGTAGGCGGCCGTGGTCTCGACGGCCGCCGCGTCGTTGCCGTGCGCCACCTCCGTACAGAGAAAGGTGCCGACGCTCCGCAGCCGCAGGAAGTCCGACAGATCGCGCCGTCCGTCGCCGTCGTGGTCGAGGAGGCTGCCGAGAAAGAGGTTGTAGTGGATGCCCGCCACGGTGGTGAGTGCCGGGTCGACCGGGCCGAGCCATTCGTGCAGGGCTGCGAGGGCACGCGGGTCGGCGGCGAGCCGGGCGCCGCTGTCGAGGCAGTCGTTGAGGATCCGGAGCCGCTCGTAGGAGAGTCGCAGGCGCTCCTCGGGAGTGCGGCGGTCCGGTCGGCGGAACGGTTCTGAGCTGATCAGCCGCTGCCAGAACGCGTGCTCCCGGCGGAAGCCTTCGCCCAGGAGCACGCCGGTGAGCAGGTCCGTGGACCGTCCGGCGGAGGGGCTGTCGATCGTTGCGGTCATGAGACAACAACGATCAGTCAACGGCGAGGACACCGGGAGCCGTCCGCGTCCGGCCGTCCGTTTCGGCCCGCTGGAAGGCGAGCACGACGTTGTGTCCGCCGAAACCGAAGGAGTGGCTGAGTGCCCGCTCGACGTCCTGCACACGGGGTTCCTTGACCACGCAGTCGAGGTCGAACCCGTCCGGCAGCGAGTCCAGATTGGCAATCGGCGGGACGAGACCGTGCTCCAGGGTCAGTACGGTGGCCACCGCTTCGATCGCCCCGGCCGCGGCGAGGGTGTGCCCGAGCACGCCCTTCGGGGCGGTCACTGTAGGACGGTGGGGGAAGAGTCCCGAGATGAGCGCGGTCTCCATCGCGTCGTTCAGCGGGGTCGAGGTGCCGTGCGCATTGATGTGATCGACGTCGCGGGCCGCCCAGCCCGCCTCGCGCAGAGCCGCGCCCACGGCCCTGTGCGCACCCGCTCCGTCCGGATGCGGGGCCGTGGGGTGGTGGGCATCGGTGGCCGAACCCGTACCGGTCAGCAGGGCTCGCGGCCGTCCGCCACGGGCGTGCGCGTCGGGCGTCCGCTCCAGCACGAGGACGGCGGCACCCTCGCCGATCACGAATCCGTCCCGGTCCGCGGCGAACGGCCGCGACGCCCCCGCCGGATCGCCGGTCCGCAGGGAGAGCGCGCCCATTGCCGTGAACGCGCTCACCACCAGCGGAGTCAGTACGGACTCCGCGCCGCCCGCCACCACCACATCGCACCGTCCGCTCGTCAGCAGGTCACGGGCCACGGCGATCGCGGTCGCCCCGGACGCGCACGCCGTGGCCGGCGCCAGACTCGGGCCGTGCGCCCGCAACGCGATGGCGACCTCTCCCGCGGCGGCGTTGGGCATCATCATCGGAACCAGGAGCGGCGACACCGCCTCCGGCCCGGCATCATCCAGCTTGCGCAGATTGTCGGCGAACACGGACACCCCTCCCACGCCGACACCCAGCACCACCCCCACCCGGTCGCCGTCCCAGCGCTCCGGTGACAGTCCCGCGTCCGCCACGGCCTGCCGGGCGGCGACCAGCGCCATCTTCACGAACCTCGCCATCCGCCACACCGAGCGTCCGCCGACGGCCTCGTCCAGGTCGATCCCGTCCACCGGACCGGCGAAGTCGACCGGCAGCCCGGCCAGTTCGTCGCAGCGGCGAGCCGTGGAAACGCCCTCGCACAGTCCCGCCCAGAAGGTGCGCTCGTCCGCGCCCGCGGAGGTCACCATCCCCATGCCCGTCACCGCGACGCCCACGTCGGTCCGCCCCATGTTCCCGCCCCCTCCTCGTAATCGATCACGCCTACCGGTTGTCGAACGGCAGTAGCCCCGATGAGGATGCGCTCACTGGGCCGAACGGGTCATCACCGGGCCGAGTGGACCGGGTCCCGCCGCGCGTCCGCTGACCGCGGTCACCCGTCCGCAGCAGTCCGCCGCGCTGTGCGCACAGGCAGGGCATCCCCTGGGGACATGGAAGCGGACGGCGATCGGCCGGAGTCCCCGGAGACAGGCGCGGAACTGGCGGCCCTGCGCGCCAGGGTGACGGCGCTGGAGGCCCGTCCCCCCGAGCGGCACCGGCCGCGGGCGCGTTCGTTCCTCGCGGCGCTGCTCATCGTCGTCGCGGCCGTCCTCACGCCGCTGGGCATCATGTCCACCTGGGCGAAGAACCAGCTCGGCAACACCGACAACTACGTGGCGATGATGGCTCCGCTCGCATCCGACCCCGATGTGCAGACCGCGGTGACCGACCGCGTCACCGACGCCGTCATGAAACACCTCGATGTGAAGGCGCTGCTGGCCGATGTCGCCCCCGCGGACCGGCCGGTGGTCGACAAGGCCCTCTCCCGGCTGAGCGGCCCGCTCAACACGGGGATTTCGGATTTCGTGCACGGGACGGTGAAGAAGTTCGTCGCCGGCAATGCCTTCCGGACGATCTGGACCGACCTCAACCGGACCGCCCAGTCCGCGACGGTGAAGGCACTGACCGGAAGCGGCGGCGGCGCGGTGCAGCTCAGCGGCGACACCGTCACCATCGACCTCGCACCCGTCATCGACCGGACCAAGCAGCGCCTCGTCGACCGGGGACTGACGATCGCCGCGAAACTCCCCGAGATCCACACCGACTTCACGGTGCTGACCTCCGACTCGGTCGGCAAGGCCAAGAAGTGGTTCCGGGCGCTCCAGATCATCGGTTTCTGGCTGCCGCCGGTCACTGTGGTGCTGGCCGCGGGCGGGGTGCTTCTGGCGGTGCGCCGCCGCCGCGCGCTGGTCGCGACGGCCCTGGCGGTCGCCGCGGGTGCCGCGGTGCTGGGGCTGGCCGTATGGGTGGGCCGGGCGTTCTATCTCGACAGTCTCCCGCCCGAGGTGTCGCAGGCGGCGGCCGGTTCCGTGTTCGACGCCCTGTCCGGCTCTGTGCGTGCCGCGGTCCGCCTCGTCGTCACGCTCGGCATCGTGGTGGCCCTGGCCGCTTGGCTCACCGGTGGCGGTCGCGCCGCGGTCCGCGTCGGGGCCATGTTCAGCGGCGGCATCGGCGCCGTGCGGGAGGCGGCCGGTTTCACCGGTGGCCCGGTCGGCAGGTGGGTGCACCGCACCAGGCGCGGACTGAACTGGACGGTGGTCGTGGTGGCCGCGGCGGTCCTGGTGGCGTGGGACCGGCCGACGGGCCTGGTCACTGTGTGGATCGCGTTGTGCGCGCTGTTCGCCCTCGCCGTCGTCGAGTTCCTCGACGACGACAGCGGGCCCCGGCCGGTGGCACCCGGGTGAGCAACGGCGCCTCGGGGCGCGGCCGACGGTCTGTGCACCGTGCGGGCCGGATGTCCTCGGCCGGGCACCGGCCCGGCGCCGCGTGGACTCCGCGCCGCCCGGCCGGCCCGGCCCGGCAGGCCCGCGCCGACGGCGGGAGGGTGCCGTCGGCGCGGGGGCGGCGGCACCGTCGTGGTCAGCGCCGGGCGAGCGCCGCCTTCAGCTCCGTCTCGTCCGGCGGGTTGGCGCCGGACCGTGCAACGGTGACGGCGGCGCAGGCCGCAGCGTGACGCAGGACATCGGTCACCGTGGCCCGGTCCAGCGAGCGCAGTTGTTCCCGGCCGTCCGCGCCGAGCAGTCCGTGCGAGGCGAGGGCGTGCAAGGTGCCCGACATGAAGGCGTCGCCCGCCCCCACGGTGTCGACGACGACGGTGGGCAGCGCCTCGACCGCCACCTGCCCACCGGGAACGACGGCCAGTGCGCCGTCACCTCCCCGGGTGACCAGGACGACGGCCGGGCCGGTGGCGAGCCACCGCTCGGCGACCTGCTCCGGCTCCTGGCCCGGATACAGCCACTCCAGGTCCTCGTCGCTGGCCTTGACCACATCGCTGAGTGCGACGCACCGCTCGATCTTGCGGACGGCCGCGTCGTGGTCGCCCATCAGCTCCGGCCGGACATTGGGGTCGTAGCTGACGGTCGCGGACGTCCGCAGCGACTCGACGGCGGCGAGGACGGTGGCCGCTCCGGGCTCCCTCACCGTCGCGATGGAGCCGGTGTGGACGTGGTGGGGCGTCCGGTCCAGGGAGACCGGGGCGAGCGTCCAGGTGATCTCGAAGGTGTACGCCGCCCGGCCGGCCGGGTCCAGGGTCACGGCGGCGGACGGGGTGGGAGCCGTGGCGCCGTCCGTGCGGACCTCGACCCCGACGCCGGTCAGGTGGTTCCTGAGCAGCCGGCCGTTGTCGTCCGGGCCGAGCTGGGTGAGCAGGGTGGCACCGTGCCCGAGCCTGGCGAGGCCGTACGCCACATTCGCCGGGCTGCCACCCGGGTGGACCTGATCGGCCTCGCCCGGCAGCCGGACGATGTCGGCGACGCATTCGCCGATGACCAGCAGGTCGAGTCTGTCGAGCATGGGGTGGGGTCTCCTAGAGTGCGGTGACGACGGTGTCCTGGTAGGCGGTGCGGCCTCCGAGCACACTGAGCCCGATCCTGCCGCGTGCATGGCGGGGGTCGGTCGCGTCAATGACCGGCCGCCGTCGACGAGCGCCCGGACGGTTGTGGTCGGCTCCAGGTCGCCACTACGAGGGGTGGGCCAAGGGTGCCACGAGATGTGACGGACAAAGTCCCCCACCCCTCCGGGAGGGGTGGGGGACTCGGGTCGGCGCGCGGGCCTGTAGGGGTACGCAGACGGACCTGCTCGCGTCCGTACGCGGGCCCGCTCGGACCCGTACGCGGACCTGCTCCCGTCCGTACGCGGACCTGCTCCCGTCCGTACGCGGACCTGCTCCCGTCCGTACGCGGACCTGCTCGCGTCCGTACGCGGGCCCGCTCGGGTGCGTATGTGGGTCAGGGCGCGTCCTCGCGTCCCTCATCGCCGTACCGGCGCTCGAATTTGGCGATCTGTCCCTCGGGGTCGACCACCCGGGCCTTACCGGTGAAGAAGGGATGGCTCTCCGCGGAGATCTCCACGTCGACGACGGGGTAGCTGTTGCCGTCGTCCCAGTCGACCGTCTGCTCGCTCGATGCGGTGGACCGGGTCAGAAAGGCGTAACCCGCCGAACGGTCCCGGAAGACGACCGGACGGTAGGGCGGGTGCTTGTCCTGCTGCATGCCTGCTCCTGGGGGACGTGCGATGTCGGCTCGGGGCACTCCAGGCCAGCCTCGCGAACCAGCGCGGCCCGCGCGATCGGAAGCGCCCGTACGGGGCATCGGCACACACGCTCCGCGCGGCGGGCGGGGGCGGCCGCGCTCCGCGGCCGAGCACGTCATCGCCGGTGGGCGGCGGCCTCCAGCGCATCACCCACGAGCGTCAGGAACCGCGCGTGGGCCTGCGGGCTGCAGACCGGCTCCGGGTTCCAGGGCAGCACACGCGCGCCCTGCTCGATCGCCGACCACGCCTCGCCGGTCCGGAGTTCGTCGAGAGGGGTGGCGTTGGCCCGGACATCGGCGAGCACGATGGCCGGGCGCAGAGTCGCGGCCTGCGCCCAGCCGACCGTCGACCAGTTCGCGCCGGGCCCCTCCGCCGGTTCCACGAGGTCGACGCCGAGCTCGGCCAGCGCACGCAGCTCGGGCCACATGCGGGGGCGGGCGAGGTGTGCCTGATCCTGACCGGCCGGGGAGAGGGCGAGCACCCGGGGCCGGTCCGGTCCGGCGGCGAGTGTGCGCAGCCGGTCCCGGGCGGCGTCCAGCTCCCGTGCCGCCGACGCGGGCTCCTCGGCGCCGAGCGAGCGGGCCAGCCCGGCGAAGCGTTCACCGGTCTCCGCGAGCGTGCGCGCCTGCCCCACGTCGACGACGACGACCGGGACATGCTCCTCCAGATGTTTGGCGGTCTCCGGGGCGAGCCCGTAGATGTGACCGCCGCCGTAGCTGACGGCCACGACGAGGTCCGGCTCGACGCTCAGCAGGGTGTCCACGTCCAGCGCGCTGCCCGCGCCGAGATAACCCACCTCGGTCAATGGCAGTGATCCGGTCTTCGCCGTGTCCGGCACGGCGCGGTCGTCGTGATCGGAGCCGAATATCGCGCTCGGGCGTATGCCCTGGTCCCACAGGGTCGCCCCGGCCTGGACGTAGGCGAGCACCCGCGTCGGGCGCCGCTCTGCGGCCGACAACTGTCCACGATCGTCGGAGAACTGCCACACGGTCTGCTCCCTCACGTCACACGCCCCTCGGCACCGGCCGGTTCGCCCCTTTTCCCGGGTCGTACACCAGTACCTGCCCAGCGAACACCCACGGCACCCCCTGCGCGGCCGGTCCGGCGCGGAGGACGCGAAGACGCCCGCGCGCGGCCCGGACCGGCGCTCCGGTACTGTCCCGGCGGTCCGCTACAGGTCCGGTTCGGTGCCGCGTCCCAGATACGTGAGGGGCCCGGGGTCGGGTACCCGGATCTCGCCGAAGCCGAGCCGGTCGTAGAAGGCCCTGGCCGGGGTGTTGGCGGTGAGCATGGACAGGTGCACCGCCTCGACCCCCTTGCTCCGCAGTGCGGCCAGGAACGTACGCATCAGCACTCTGCCGTACCCCTTCCGCTGCCAGGCGGGCAGCAGATCGATGTGCAAGTGCGCGGGATGGTCGGCGAGTTCGGGGAGGACCATCCGCTCCGGGGTGTGCAGCAGGGCGGCCATCCCCTCACTGGGGGTGCGCGAGGTGTCGTCCGGTGCCGGGAAGCGGTCCCGGACGAGGGGCAGCCACCGCTTGCGGAACTCCCGCACGAACCGCGGTGTGTCGGCGGCGCCCAGGATGTATCCGACCGCTCGGCCCGTACCGTCGTCGATCACGAAGGCCAGGTCGGGTTCGAGGTACGCGTACGGGGCGGCGAAGATCGACGGGACCAGCTCCGGGTCCGGGTACAGATGCCGGGAGTCGCCGCCGTTGTCGGCCGTCCGGACGCAGATGTCCGCGAGGGCCGCACGGTCGTCGGGGTGGTAGGCCCGTAAGCGGGCGGGCTTGTTCATCGGCTCATCCTGACGGGCCTGGGAGCGCTCCCACAAGTCTCGTACAGAAAATCTTCGAACAGGGCCGTGTTGCGTGTCGATCCGGGCGACGGCCGTTCGTACAGAGGACACGACACCGGCACGGCGCCGGCGTCGTGTCCGAGGAGGAACAGCATGAAGCACTACCTGCTCAGCGTGGTCACACCGGCCGAGGGGAAGCCGCCCTCCCCCGAGGCGCTGGAAGGGATCATGCGGAACGTGGACGGCTTCCACCACGAGCTCCGGCAGGCCGGGGCCTGGGTGTTCGCCGGCGGGCTGAGCTCCCCGGACATGGCCACGGTCGTGCGGGCGACGGACGGCGACACGCTGCTCACCGACGGCCCCTACATCGAGGGGAAGGAGTACCTCGGCGGGCTGTGCATCATCAAGGCGCCCGATCTGGATGCCGCCCTCGCATGGGGCCGCAAGGCCGCGCGGGCGATCACACTGCCCATCGAGGTCCGGCCGTTCGAGGGTGAAGCGGAGGGCTGATGCCCGGCACACCCGGACCGTCCACCCCGGTGGGCACATCCGGACCGTCCACCCCTGCCGCCGGCGCGGCGGCAGGGGCCGTGGCCGTCGGGGCCGGTGCCGCCGGCCCCGACGGGCCCGTGCGGGACGACCGGCAGCGTCCGGTCCTCGCCTGCTGACGCCACCGTCGAGCACACGGAGAACGCGGCCGAGCGGGACTTCCTCCGGCGCCGCCGAAGGGCGCCGCCGAAGGGCCGAGGGCAGGCTCAGCCGGCCCCCACTCCCAGCCCGGTCAGGAACGCCGCTGCGGCCGGAGTGGGACGGAAGCGGCTCCAGACCAGCCGCTCGGTGCGTGCGGGCGCGTCACGGACGGACAGCACATGTACGCCGGCCAGTTCCGCCGCGAAGGCGGAAGGCAGCATGGCGATCCCGAGCCCGCTGCGGACCAGCCGCACGATGAAGTCGGTGCCGCTCACCTCGAACGCCACCTCGCGGGTGAGACCCATCGCCGCGAACGCCTCCTCCGACTGCGCACGGGCCGCGGTGCCGCCGGGGTAGTCGACGAACATCTCCTTCGCCAGCCGCTCCAGGCCCACTTCCGACTTCCCTGCCAGGGGGTGGGCCGGGGCGACCACGGCGACCAGTTCGCCGGTGGCAAGTTCGTGATCGCTCACGCCCTTCGGCCGGTAGCTCGGCAGCACGCCCAGGAACGCCACGTCGAGCGCGCCGTCCCGCACATCCTGGACCAGGTCCTTGCTCGCCCCGTCCCGAAGGACGATGTGCACCTTCGGATAGCGGAGATGGAACGCCCGCAGCGCCGCCGGGACATCGACCGCGGCAATGGTCGGGATGGATCCGACCGCGAGACGGCCACGGACCTCCCCCGCCGTGGCGGCGACTTCGGCACGGGCCCGCTCCGCCGCGTCGAGCGCCTGCCTGGCCTCCGGCAGGAACGCCTCGCCCGCCGCGGTGAGCCGTACCTGACGGCTCGTGCGGTCGAAGAGCCGAGCACCCAGCTCCTTCTCCAGCCGGGCGACCTGATGACTCAACGCGGACTGGACGACTGTCCCGTCCCATTCGACCTTCTCGCCAGGCACGTCGGTGACCAGGGGATAGGCAAATCACGGTGAACACGGCAGCTCACGAAATCCCAGGAGAC
>NZ_JBVJMV010000052.1:0-12537 GCF_055584025.1 Streptomyces sp. NPDC104309
TCGGATCTCGCGTTGTCGGGGTTGGAGTTGGGGCATGGCGGGCTGACGTCGGAGTTCGAGATGTTCTGCAATCGCTGGGAGTGGGGTGTGCGGGCCCTGACGCAGAAAGGGAACGGCTTCGCGCTGGGGGCCGGGTTGTCGGCGGGTTCGTTCGCGGAGCAGGAGCAGTACATCAAGGACTCGTTCAAGGTCGGTGTGAATTCCCTGAACGGGAATCCGCACCTGTCCGAGGAAGAGGTCAAGGCCATGAGCTGGGACACGATCAGAAGTCAGTCCGCGTACGACAACCCGGATTACAGCTGGGAGTCGATGGCCGAGGCCCACGATGAGGTGAAGCAGACCTGGAAGGACACCGCCTACGACGCGGAGGACGCCGCGCTCGACTCGATGGAACGCTCGGGGCTGGTGGACCCGGCGGTGCGGGCAACGGTAGATGAGCGGCTGAAGGAGCAGCTTGATCCGTCACAGGAGACGATTCGTCAGGCCGAGCAGCCGCGGTGGGGGGAGAGCCGCTGATGGTGGACTGGGGGAAGGTCGGCGGAGACCTTTACGACGGTGCCGGCAAGCTGGTCGACAAGGGCAAGGAGATCGTCGGCGAGGGGATCGACAAGGGCACCGATTTCGTCGGCGCCGGTCTGGAGAAGGTCGGGGCCCATGAGTGGGCGGACGCGGTCGAGGACTGGGGGGACGAGGCCGCGTCCTCGCTCGGTGCGGAGGTCGCGGAGCAGCAGCTCGGGCAGAGCGAGGAAGCCAACGAGCTGATCCATGGCAGGCCGGAGAAGATCGCCGCGGCGGTGAAGAACCTCGACTCCGGTCACTGGAAGGGTGAGGCCGCCGACGCCTTCCGGGAGAAGTTCCAGACCCTGCCCACCGACTGGCTGCGTGCGGCGGATGCGTTCGAGGACGCGGCCAAGGCATTGGAGACGTACGCCGGGACGGTCACCACCGCGCAGGCCAAGGCCGGAGAGGCGATTGCCCTCTACAGGGAGGGCAAGCAGGACTACGAGACGGCCGCTGCCGCGTTCAAGGAGAAGGCGGCGGCGTACAACGCGGTCCGCAACACCGATCACCCGCTCCCGCATCCGGGAACGTTTTCTGATCCGGGTGTGGCCAAGCGGCAGCATGCGCAGGAGATGCTGGAGCGCGCGCGGCGGGCACGTAACGAGGCTGCTGAAGCGGCCAAGGCCGCGATCACGGCGGCGATGGCACATGCCCCGAAGGAGCCCACCGGCCTGGACCGCGCCAAGCAGGAGTTCCTCGACTACGGAGTCGGCCAGGGTATCGAACTGGCCCACTTCGGTGGCGGTGTCATCAAGGGCACTGCGGGGCTGGTGAACTTCGTCCGCTCGGTCGACCCGACCGACCCTTACAACCTGACGCACCCGGCCGAGTACTACAAGGGCGTCAACATGACACTGGCCGGCCTGGTCTCCAGTGCCGCCAACCCCGACCGCACGTTGAAGAACGCCTGGGACGCGGCCAAGGGAGACCCCTCCGAATTCATCGGCCGCCTCGTTCCCGAGTTGGTCGGGACCAAGGGCGGCGGTCTGATCAAGGGCGGCCTGCGGGCCGGGATGAAGGATCTCCTCGAACGCCCGAAGGGCAAGAACCGGCACGGCCACGAGAAGAGCCCCGACTCCAACGCCAAGAAGTGCAGCGAGGTCAAGTGCGCGGGAGACCCGGTCGACGTCGCGACGGGGCGCATGCTGCTCCCTCAGACGGACATCGTGCTGCCGGGATCGCTGCCCCTTGTCTTCGAGCGCGTCTTCGACTCCTCCTACCGAGCTGGCCGCTGGTTCGGATCCGGCTGGTCGAGCACGGTCGACCAGCGCCTTGAGATCGACACGGAAGGTGTGGTGTTCAGCTGCGAGGAGGGCAGTCTGCTCGCCTATCCGCATCCCGCGCCCGGCGTTCCTGTCATGCCGACGCATGGTCGGCGCTGGCCGCTTGACCGGGTGGACGACGGCTACACCGTCACCGATCCGGAAACCGGCAGGGTCCGGCATTTCGTCGACCATGCGGGCGGGGAGCTGGCACTCCTGGCTCAGATCGACGACCGCAACGGCCGCTGGATCACCTTCGAGTACGACGACACGGGTGCCCCGACGTCGATCGTGCACCACAGCGGCTACCACCTGAAGCTCAGCACGAATGACGGAAGGGTCACCGCCCTGCATCTGGCGGGCGCCGCGCCGGACGGCACCGATCAGGAGATCCTCCGCTACGGCTACGCCGGCGGCCACCTCACCGCTGTCACCAACTCCTCAGGTAAGCCGTTGCACTTCGGCTGCGACGAACTGGGCCGCATCACGTCCTGGACGGACACCAACGGCAGCCGGTACGAGTACGTCTACGACGAACACGACCGCTGCGTGTACCAGACAGGAACCAACGGACACCTCGAAGCCCACTTCACCTGGGACGGCACCGACCCCGACACCGGCCTGCGCATGACGTCCATGACCGACGGCCTCGGCCACACCCAGCGATACGCGGTCAACGACCGCTCGCAGGTTGTCGCCGAGATCGACGCCCTGGGAGCGGCCACCCGCTTCGAGTACGACCGCTACCACCGCCTGCTGTCCGTCACAGACCCGCTCGGACACGTCAGCCGCTCCACGTACGACGAGCCCGGCCGCCTGACCTCGGTGATCCGCCCGGACGGGCGCGAGCTGACGGCCGACTACAACGCCCTCGGCCTACCGGTGTGCGTCAAGGGCGCCGACGGGACGGTCACCCGACAGACCTACGACGAACGCGGCAACCGTACGTCGGTCACCGATGCCTCCGGCGCGACGACGACCTACACGTACGACGAGGCCGGACACCTCACATCCGTGACGGATGCACTCGGACACTGCTCTGCGGTGCGGTGCGACTCGGCTGGTCTGCCCGCCGAGATCACCGACCCGCTGGGGGCAACGACGCGCTACGAGCGCGACGCCTACGGCCGCCCGGCGTCAATAATCGATGCCTTGGGAGCTGTCACTCGGTTTGCCTGGACCACGGAGGGGAAACTCGCCCACCGTATCGATGCCGACGGAAGCGAACAGTTCTGGACGTACGACGGTGAAGGCAACTGCATCACTCACGCCGACGCCGTGGGAGGCGTCTCCACCTTCGAGTACGCAGATTTCGACCTGCTCGTGGCACGGACCGGCCCGGACCGAGTGCGGTACGAGTTCAGCCACGACCCGCTGCTCCGACTTACCGAAGTTACGGACCCACAAGGGTTGAGCTGGAGCTACAGATACGATCCAGCCGGTCGCCTCACTGCGGAGAGCGACTTCGACAGCCGGGTGCTCACATACACCTACGATGCCGCGAGCCGCCTGGTCTCCCGCACCAACGGTGCCGGTCAGACCATCCGGTTCGAACGCAACGAACTCGGCCAACTGCTCCGCAAGGACGCGGACGGAGCACTCACCCACTACGAGTACGACATCTTCGACCAGCTGGCCGGCGCATCAGGACCCGACACCACTCTGACCCGGATGCGCGATCGATACGGGCGCCTGAAATACGAGACCGTCAACGGCCGACGTCTCTCCTTCGAGCATGACGCCCTCGGACGCCGCACCAGCAGGAGAACCCCCGGCGGATCCGTCAGCGCCTGGACCTATGATGCAGCGGGTCGACGCGATGAACTCACGACGGCCGGTCGCACACTCACCTTCGGACGCGACGCGGCAGGCCAGGAACTGACCCGGCACATCGGCTCCACAGTCGCGCTCAGGCACGAGTTCGACATCATGGGCCGCCTCACCGGCCAGCACGTCACAGCGACGAACCACATTCTTCAGCACCGCGCCTACTTCTACCGAGCCGACGGCAACCTCACCGGCATCGACGACCAGCTCCGCGGCAGCCGAACCTTCGACCTGGACGCCCTGGGCCGGGTCACGGCTGTGCACGCCTCGAACTGGTCTGAGCGATACGCGTACGATGCCGCCGGCAACCAGACTGAAGCGACCTGGTCCACCGCACACCCGGGTCAGGAGGCGGTAGGGACCCGCACCTATGCGGGCACACGCATCAGCACAGCGGGGAACGTTCGCTATGAGCATGACAAGCAGGGCAGAATGGTATTCCGCCAGAAGCGGCGGCTTTCCCGTAAACCCGAAACGTGGCGATTCGCCTGGGACGCCGAGGACCGACTCGTTTCGGTGGCCACGCCGGACGGAACAGTCTGGCGATACCAGTACGATCCGATGGGCCGTCGCACAGCCAAGCAGCGCCTCGCCGGCGACGGCGGCACCGTCCTGGAGCAAACCTCCTTCACCTGGGACGACGCACAGCTTTGCGAGCAATGGGCTACCGGGGAGGGCCTGCCCAACCCTGTCACGCTCACGTGGGACCACGACGGCGCGCGCCCATTGGTGCAGGTGGAGCGCATCTTCGCAGGTGGTTCGTCTCAAAAGGCCGTTGATGAAAGATTCTTCACCATCGTCACTGATCTGATCGGCACTCCGAGCGAACTTATCGACGAGTCGGGGGGATTGGCCTGGCGCACGCGCACCACACTGTGGGGCACGACAACCTGGGCGACAACGAGCACGGCATACACGCCGCTTCGATTCCCTGGCCAGTATTTCGACCCCGAGACCGGCCTCCACTACAACGTCCACAGGTACTACGACCCCGAAACGGCCCGTTATGTGACCGCGGATCCCCTGGGCCTCGATCCTGCCCCCAATGCTCTGACATATGTGGAGAACCCGCATACATGGGCCGACCCGTTGGGGCTGAAGCCCTGCAAGATACGCGTATCTCCCGTGGCATCCGATTGGGCTACCAAAGGCGCCCACATCCACATCCCACTGAAGAAAAAGCCGGGTCTTGAGGACGAAGTACACGTGTTCGTGGATGGCGACGGCAACATTGCGGGTGCACCGATCAGGCTCGAACATGGCTGGGCCTCGGACAAGAGCGTCCAGGCGGCCGTGGACGCCGTGAATGCCGATCCCAAGCTTCGCGCCGATCTGCTCACCAAGGCCAGGTCCGCCCGGGAGCATATGCTTGATCACAACTGGGGAAATAATAAAAACCGGGCGGATGAAATGAAAGCACTGATCGAAAAATTGGAGGGATGGCCGTGAGTGCCGCTAAGCTGATCGCCTCATTCATCGCATCGGGGCGACTTTATGGGGTTGGTATCGGTTCCACCCTCATGGATCTTCAACAGAAAATTAACTGCGATTTCGTGGATGTTGTCGACGAGGACGGTGATTCAATGAGACGTGACTACGGATTCATCGAATTTTATTTGAATTCCGGCCGGAACTGGAGCGTATCCGGGGGTGCCATCGAGCTGCATAGGCTGGCGGCTCGCAGCGATATGGCCAATCGGTGGCATGCTGCTATGCGCGATGAGTTTCCCCAATACCTTACATGGGATGAATTGCGCGACGAGTTTTCCAAGCTGCCGAACCCTCCCGTCCTTCAAATTATTGATCAAGGTGATTTTCTAGAGTACCGCGCATCTGTAACGAAGGTATCCGTCCTGGTCAACAATGACCATGAGGAACGCGACGAATGGCTGGGGCATGGAGACGTATGGAGCGTCAGCCTCGGCTGACAGCAACGCTGTCGGTCCGTCGACCCGTCTGCTGGAGACAACTTGCCGCACTTCTGAGGGAGTCCTGCCGGCATGGAGTGCAAAGAGCGGGCCAGGCAGCTTCTGAGACGATTCGGAGATGTGGTGTGGTTCAGGTCGCCAGTGGAGTGCCACCCCATCTACGGCTATCTTTAGGTCGCGTTCGTCGGGTGGTGTCACACCGAACCCCACGAAGAGCTGAAGACAGTGTTCGAATCGGCCACTCTCTCCGTCGGCTGTGTCCTCACCCAGCATTCGGGTCCACTCGTTGCCGGGCGACTGCGGCATGACGTGCTCGATGGTGAGCTGCGCGGCGGCGAAGGCCACCGGCTCGGGCTGCTCGTAACTCGCCTCCAGCCACTGCAGCACCATCTGGCGCTGGTGCCAGCGTCCGAACTGGTAGAAGGGTGCCGTCCGGATTTTCTCCTGCAACTCGCCGTCAGAGGGCCAGAACCGATTGTCGGCGGAGAGTAGCTGGTGCAGCCCATCGGCGACGGGCACGTCGAGCGGCAGCTGCCCGGGAACCGCCTGGAAGATCCTGTTGAGGTTGTTCGTAGGCATCCGGCAGATCATCCGGCGCACCAGGAAACTCTCGACGTACGACATCGCACTGGCCGTGTCCGAGGAGACGAGCTCCCCGCGCTCGCGCCGGTCGAGCAGCAGCATCAGAGCGGGGTAGATGACCTGGGCCTGCCAGGCGTCCAGGCGGTGCAGAGCCGTCGCCCCATGCCGGGGCCGAGTTCACCCACGATTCGTCGAGAAACGGGCTGGGGCTGCCGTGCCGGAACACGTCCACGCTGCCGCGCGCCCAGGTCGTGGTCACGAAGAGCAAGGAACGCGTCGGCTGGATCTCGTGCCGGAAGCGGGTGGGTTCACTCTCGCGCAGGCGGTCTTGCCCGTGCCCGGTCCGCCTCCGACGCGGGCGGGGCCGTTGCAGCGGCGCTCGACCAGCTTGGCCTGGGTGAGATGGAGGAAGGCCTTCCACCGCCCGAAGTCCCCGCTTTCCAAAGCGCTCCGGAGATCCTCGTCCGTGGTGGCGACCACGGTCGCCGGCCGCACTCGAAAGATTCGGCCACGCGGTCTGAAATCGCGTTCTTTTCAGACGCTTTGAGAGGAACGGACCCTGATGGTGAAGGAAGCGCACGGACGCTGCCGAGGGGGACCACGATGTCCGGACCGCTCTACGTTCCCGTACTGGCCACTCGGTCCCATGTTGCCGGGGTTTTCCGACTGCTGACGTCAGACGTCCGGGCCGCGATCAGACCGTTGTGGAACCTCCCGCCGCTGCCCGGCGTCGCCTCGACGGCCCTTGAGACAGCCGTGGCCAAGTTCGCCGGTCCGGCGAGCAAGGCGAGCCGTCACGGGGGGTGGCTCGACGCTCTCTTCGCCGAGGACGCGCAGACCGCCGTCCTCGCCGAGGCGCTGTCCGTCTACAGCGAGTTCGGCCGACTGCGGCCGGTCACCGGGCCGGAGCGGACCGAGGCGCAGCAGACGGCGGCGTTGGAGACCGCCCGCCTGGGAGAGCGCGGTCTGGGTATCCGGGTCCGGGTCGCGGGGGAGTGGGACGGTCACGCGGGCGAAGCCGTCCGAGAGCTGCTGACCCGGGTCGATCAGGCGGTGCCCGTCGATCTGCTGCTGGACATGGACGCGGTCCTCGCCGACCGCCCGGACGCGGGCAAGGAGGCGCTGCGCGCGCTCGACGCGCTGATACCGCTGGCACCCTGGCGGACCGTCGCCCTGCTGGGCGGGGGCTTCCCCAGGGTCAGCGCCGATCTGCTGGAGCATGAACCGCGCTGGGAGCCCCGCACGGAATGGTCCATGTGGCACGAGGTACGAGAGGCCGGCCGCGCCTACCGCCCCCTGCTCCGCTACGGCGACTACGGCATCCAGCATGCCGCATCCATCGCTCAGGTACCGACACCCGACAGCAAGGGCGGCCCCCCGTGGGGCCTGTTGCGCTACACCACCGAGCGCTCCTACGTGCTGTGCAAGGTGCTGGCCCGGGGAGACGACCGGATCGCCGTCGCCCGCAGCACGGCGCGCCGGATCACCGAACTGCCGGAATTCCGGGGAGCGGAGGCCGGACAGGGCGAGAGATGGCTGCTCGACTGCGCGCACGGGCCTCTCACATCCGCCAAGGGCACGGGGCAGCACAACTAGAGCGGGTCGCAGTCCGGGAGAGCCGGGCGGTCCTTCGTACGGACGGAAGGCAACCAGGCCGTGGCCGGAACCTTCGCGCCGGGGACGCGGATCCGGAACCAGACGGTGGACCGGCGGTCCTCCTCGTCGAGGATCGGCAGCCCGGAGGCCAGTCGGCATTCCGCCTCCAGGACGTCGCCGTGCCACACCCGGGTGGCCACGACGTTCTCGGCGGTGTAGGGCCGCCGCGGGTCGATCGCGAGGCCCAGACTGCAATGAAGGTCGCGGTCGCGGCGCTCCTGGCAGCCTCGCTCGGCGTTGAACACCCGGATCCGGGCGGGGTTTTCGGGGGTCCCTTGGAGAACTGCGGGGCCGTGGCCGGTTCCGTTCCCTTCCACGTAAGCCCAGAGCGCGGCGGCGGCCGCGCACCCGATGGCGGCGAGGAGCACGGCGGTGCGCGCACGAAGGCGGCGACCGGAGCGGTCGCGGAGGCGGAGCCGGGCGCGGATGCGGGGTCCGGAGCGGCGGGTCCGGAGTCCGGCCTCGTGGGCCCGGACGCGTTCGAGGAGGCGCTCGGCGGTGTGCGGGGCGCGGGCCGCGTGGGTGGGGGCCAGGCAGTCGGCGGCGAGGGCGCGCCAGAAGGCGGGGACGGCGCTGTCCATCCGTAAGGGCGCCCCGCCTGCGGCGTACTCCTGCACAGCGGCCCTGCGCGCCGTCGGCGTGGCGCCGGGGAACGGCAAGGCGCCCTGCGCGAACACCTCGTGGACGACGATGCCGAAAGCCCAGATGTCGGCGCTGGGCCGCACCTGGACGCCGCGCTCCGCGAGGGGCTCCCGCCACCGCTCGGGCGGGAGGTAGTCGAGGGTGCCCATCGGGGCGGTCCAGCCGTGGGTGCCGGTCAGCTCGATGGCGAGGCCGAAGTCCGAGAGCCGTACCTCGTCGTCCCGCCCGACGAGAATGTTCTCGGGCTTGAGGTCGGTGTGCACCCAGCCGCTGCGGTGCAGATGGGCGAGACCCTCCACGATGCCGGTGACGAACCGGGTGCCCTCGTCCTCGGTGATGCCGGCGGCGAGCAGCTCGCGCAGGCTGCACCGGGCCCGCTCCATGACGAGCACGATCGCGTGGTCGAGGGACGGCCGGTCGGGAGCGCTGAGGACCAGGGAGTCGAGGAGCCGGACGAGTCGGGGATGGCCGGCCCTGCGGCCGAGATCGATCTCGCGGCGGGCGGCCTCGGCCACGCTGCGGGCCTGGCGGGGCGCGAGTCCGGCGGTCGGCATGACCTTGAGCGCGACCTCGTCCCCGTCCGCCAGGTGCGTCGGCCGGTCAGCCACGTGGTCTGCCACGTCCGCCGCCCCGTCAGTCGCGCGGTCCGTCGCGCGGTCCGCCGTGCGTCCGGCGTAGACGGTGGCCCAGCCACCCGCACCGATCGGCTCGCCGACGACCCAGGGGCCGATCCGGTGCCCCTCCGGCAGGAGTTCCGGTCCACCGCTGTCCCCCGGCGCAGTCCGGTCGTGCACCGTCACCGCCCGCCCTACCGGTCGCGCTTGGTCGGCTCGGCGCGCGGCGGCAGGAGGGCGAGGTGCTCCTCCCGTGCGAGCCCGAACTTCAGCGCGATCCCGACGACGGCCTCGCGTTTGCCGTTGCGGCGGTCGGCGCGGGCCGCGCCGACCGCGGCAGCGGGAACGCCGATCCGCAGCTTCTCCTCGGCGAGGTAGTCGATGTGCGCACTGACCGCGCGGGCCGTGAGCCTGGTGCAGCCGGCATGGCCCCGGAGCCGCTCGACGACCTCCGGCGTGGTCGGCACGGCGACCGGTGAACGATCGCGCAGCCAGGGCTCGCAGAGCGCGACGAGAACCAGGAAGTAGGTGGCGGTCTCGTCCAGGGAGTAGGCCGTGACGGTACGGCTCTCCCACGATCCGTCGCCGATCGCCTGCGGGTTCAGGTAGATGTGGTCGGGCGCGAACACCTGGAAGAGAACCGGGGTGTCACGGCGGGACGGCAGTACCACCCGGGAGAGCTCGAACGGGATGGGCGCCCCGACCCGGCGCGGCGGGACGCGCAGGTACTCGCCCGCGCCCTCCGGGTTCTCCACCAGGTAGCTGTGCGTGGTGCTGAGATTGCTGAGCTGCCAGTGGTCCTCCGTGGCGCGGATCTCCCCGGCCAAGCGGGACACCGCCTCGTCGGCGAGACGGAGTTCGACCGGTGTGCGCGCCGAGCCGCGGCCGAACCGGACGCGCTCCCCGGGGCCGATCCGCAGGGTCACCGCGTCACCGCCGTCCCCTCCCGGCAGGTGCACGACAATGCCGCTCACTGTTCCCCCGTCCCGCGTGCCGACCACCGTTGTCCGACGGACGAACGTTACCCCGTGTGCACGATGATTCACCGAGTGGTATTGGCCATTCCGGCGGGAGCGGGGGACGAGGGCGGAGCCGGGGCGGGCGGACGCCGATCAGGGCGGCGTCGCCCACGCAGCGAAGGGGTGGTGATCCGGTAGCGCTCCCCTCGCGCCCGGCGGCCGGCGTGCCGCGCCGGGGTGGGGTGTCGGATGCTGCGTCATGACGGGTGGCTCTCTTCGGCCTCGACGATGTCGGGACGGGGGCGGGACACGAACGGCGGGGAACGGAAGGCGGGGCGTGGTCAGGGCTGGGCGCGGGCGCCGGAGAGGACGGCCGCGACGGCGCGGTCGCCGAACGCCGTCCAGGGCCGCCAGGCGCCACTGGGCTGTTCCTGGACACGGGTGCGCACCCGCCCGTCGGCGGTGACCGCGAACAGGTGGAGACGGCCGGTGGCGTCGGCCGCGGCCGACGGGCCGGCTGCGAGCACGACGCCGGGCTCGGTGAAGTCCTCCCCGGCGGCCCAGGTGCCGCCCGGCGCGAGCTGCCGGCGGTGGTCGAGCCGCTCGCCGCCGGGGGCGAGCGTGAAGCCCTCCAGCCGGCCGTCGGCGCCGGGGACGAGCAGCGGGGCCGCCGTCGACCAGCCGAACAGCGGCTGCCAGTCGTCCCAGCCGCCGCTCGGGACCGACTGGCGCCGGTGGAAGGCGGCCACGCCGGAGGGAGCGATCGCGGAGACGGTGAGCCGCCCGCTGCCGTCGCGGGTCACGCGCGGGGCCGCGCCGGCCGGGGTGCCGAAGCGGCTCCACGGGGCCCAGGCGCCGCCCGGTGTCTCCTGCCAGCGGTGCAGGAGCGCGGCGCCGCCGGGCGCGAGAGCGAAGACCTCCAGGCGCCCGTCCGCGTTGACCCCGACGACCGGCGGGGCGCCGGCCGGGCCGCCGAAGCCCGCGTCCCACGGGTCCCAGGTCAGCGCGCCGGGCGACCACTGGCGGCGCCGCGCGACAAGGGTGCCGCCGGGGCTCAGCGCGAAGATCTCCAGCCGGCCGTCGGCGTTGCGGGCGACGGCGGGCGCGGCACCGGCCGGGCCGCCGAACTCCTCCCAGTCGTACCAGTCGCCGTCCGGCCGCTGGACCCTGTGGTGCAGATCGGCGCCGCCGGGGGCGAGCGAGAACACCTCCAAGCGGCCGTTGGCGTTGCGGCCGAGCGTGGGGACGGCACCGGCCGGGCCGCCGAACGGCTCCCAGTCCGACCAGGTGTCGGTGTCCGGGGCGAGCTGGACCCGCCGCAGCATCGAGCGGTCCACGGCGTCGAGCGCGAACACGGTCAGGCGGCCGTGGACGTCCAGGGCGGCGACCGCGTTGTCCGGGCTCTGCCACACGGGTGGGGTGTCCTGCCAGTGCAGGGGCGCCAGCGAGAGCCCGCGGCGGAACCAGCCGGCGGCGCTCGCGTACCAGTCCTGCCCGTCGGTGACCGGTTCGACCGCGTGACCGGGCACGTGGCCCGCGTACCCGTCGAGGGTGAAGCTGAAGGGGTCGCGGGAGGCGAGCACGTCGGTGCCGTCATAGCCGCCGCGCGGCCCGATGAACAGGTGGTACCAGCCGTCCCGTTCGACGACGTACGGCGACTCGGTGACGGAGACGCCGGTGGCGGTGATGCTCTCGTCGGCGAACGCGATGCCGGGTTCGCTCCAGTTCAGCAGGTCGGCGGAGCGGCGGTGGCAGACGAGGTGGCGCCCGTCGGCGGCGGACTCCTCGGTGTAGTACATGACCCACTCGGTGCCGATCCGCGCCACCATGGGGTCGCGCGCCGCGGGGCCCCGGAACAGGGGCCCGGACGGTGGACGGGTCCAGGTGAACAGGTCGGTGGAGGTGGCCAGGTTGATCGCGGCCCCGTCGCGGCCGCCCGCGGCGTAGAATATCCAGTAGGCGCCGTTCGCCTCGATGACGTGCGGCGCCCAGAGGTGTTCCTCGCCGTGGTACGTCGGATCGACGGTCAGCGCGTCGGCATGGGTGGTCCAGGGCCCGTACGGGTCGGGGGCGGAGGCGTGCGCGAAGGAGGTCTCGGCGGCACTGTCCGGGGCCTCGCCGGGTGCGGCGCTGTCGCCGACGATGGAGAACAGGTGCCAGCGGCCGTTCGCCCGGACGAGGGTGTGGTCGTTGAGGTAGCGGCGCCGGCCGGGGAGGGACGGGTCGTACACGGGGGTGAAAGGACCGGCGCCGATCCACTGGTGGGACGGGAGGGGGGCGGCGAAGGCGGCGCTACGGCCCAGGAGCGGGAGCGCGAACGCTCCCGCCCCGGCCGCACGCAGCAGGTGCCGCCTGCTGATCGGATGCATGACTCTTCTCCGGAGGGGACCCGGGTGGGTCAGTCGACGGCGGGGCCGGAGGTGGAGTTGAGCCAGGCCCAGTCGGACCATGTCGCGAAGCCTGTCTGCCATTTGTGGTAGACGCCGGCGCTGCTGGTGCCGATGAC
>NZ_JBVJMV010000052.1:12634-50322 GCF_055584025.1 Streptomyces sp. NPDC104309
GGACTTCTCCATTTCGATCCGGCTGTTGGCCGGGCCGCCGCCGGCTGATTCCCAGTCGGACCAGCCGCTGTTGGGGGCCGTCTGGTATTTGTGGAAGAGCCCGGCCGGGCCGGAGGCGAAGACTTCGAGGCGTCCGTCGCCGTTCGCGCCGACGGCGATGTCTTTGCCGCCGCCGCCGAAGTTTTCCCAGCCTGACCATTCGCCTGCGGGTGAGAGTTGGTAGAGGTGCTGGAAGACGTTGTTGTTGATGGCGAAGAGTTCAAGGCGGCCGTCCGCGTTCGGGCCGATCGCCAGCTCTGCGCCGCCGGGACCGCCAAGCGGCTTCCAGTCGGACCAGCCGCCGTTGACGCTTGTCTGCCAGGCGTGGTGGACGCCGTCGGCCCCGGCCGCGAAGACTTCGAGGCGGCCGTCCGCCGACCGGGCCGACACCACCCGGCCCGACTCCGCCGGATACACCAGCGGAGTGGGACGGGGCCCGGTGCCGGGGGTGCAGGGCAACACCACGCCGCGGTCGGCGAGGTAGGGCTCCGGGTCGATGCCGTACGAGGCGGACGAGTCTCCCCAGATGCGCAGATGGAGATGGGGGCCGGTCGAGTTGCCCTCGGCGCCCATCAGGGCGATCCGCTGACCGGCCACGACGTGGTCGCCGACGGACACGTCCCGCTGGTACATGTGCCCGTACTCGGAGATCCTCCCGTCGGGGTGCTGGATGCGGATCCACTGGCCGTAGCCGCTTTCGTAGCCGGAGATGGTCACCTCGCCGTCGCCCACGGCATAGATCGGAGTGCCGTAGTCGTTGGCGATGTCGACGCCGTTATGGCCGCTGTGGTAGTGCTGGGACACGTAGCCGGTGGCCGGGCACGCCGCGGTGAAATCGGCCGCCTGGGCGGTGGCCGGCGAGGCCAGTACCAGTCCGGGCGCCAAGGCCGCGGTCGCGGCGAGCAGGACGCGCAGCGCGCGTCGGGGGAGAGTGAGTGACACGTGACGCCTCCCGTCACGCCTTGCGCAGGCGGCCGATGATGCCGTCGATGTCGCGCTGCATCATGTCGTGGCGGATGAAGTGGCCGCCGGGCAGCTCGTACGACTCGTGCGGGATCCCGGCCCGGTCGAGCAGTCCGCGGAACTCGCGCTGGCCGGCGAGCACCTGGTTCTCGTTGACGGTGTCGAACCAGTTGATGGGGTCGGGGCTGGTGCCGCCGACGAGGAAGACCCGCTTGTTGCGGTAGCTCTCGATGCGCTGGACCGGGTTGTCGGCGGTGACCCTGGCCTCGTCCCACAGCGGCGCACCGTAGATGGTGCCGCCGCCCAGGTCGAGGGCCGCGGAGGACGCGTTGGCCCAGTGGGCGACCAGGCCGAAGTCGCGGCGCAGGCTGGCCGGGCCGGAATGGGCGCTGACCGAGGCGAAGTGGCCGTAGTACTTGGCGGCGTACTTGAGCGCGCCGAAGCCGCCCATGGAGAAACCGGCCACGGCCCGGCCGTCGTACTCGGCGTAGGTGCGGAAGTTGGCCTCGACCCAGGGCAGCAGCTGGTTGATGTGGAAGTGCTCCCAGTTGCGGGGACCGACGTTGGAGCTGACGGGGTTGGAGTACCAGCCGGCGTGGCCGCCGTCGGGCATGACCACGATGATGGGCTTGCCGGCGGTCCAGGCGCGGATACCCTCGCGGTCGAAGGTGATGAAGTCCTGGTCCGATCCGCCGCCGTGGAAGAGGTAGAGGACGGGGTAGGTGCGGCCGCTCCAGTGGTAGTCGTCCGGCAGCAGCACGTTGACAGCGGGGTTCCAGCCGATCGCGTCGGTCTGGAACCGGTAGTACCACATCCGGGGGTCGCCCTCGTTGTGGTCCACGATGTGCAGGCCGAAGCCGTCTCCGGCCGCCGCGGCGGTCGATGCCCCCGCGAGCACGCCTCCGGCGCCCAGGGCCAGGGCGGCGGTGACGCCGCCCGCGGACTTGAGGATGCTTCTGCGGGTGGGCTGGTGCGAGGTCAACGTAGCCTCCTGGGTGGGGGAAACGAGGCGTCGGATGGTCCGGCCGCCGCGTGACAGGCGGTTCGGAAGGTAGCGACGCGACTCCTCGGCGGAGAACCCGGAACCTTACGGACTGACAGGCGCGGCCCGGACGCGGTACAAGGCGAGCGGGACCCTTGCGTCACGCGTTCGGGTCCGCCGCGGTGGATCGTTCCGCGGGGCTCCGCGCCGGCCGGGAGGGTCACACCCCCGCCGCCTGCGAGGAGCCGCGCCGATGGACTCGACTGCGTACCGCTACGACGATCTGAGTGCGCTGTTCGTCAACCGCACCCGCAAGCGCTCCCCGGAGGCGAGCAACGCCGAGGGCCTCATCGAGCGCAGCCGTGCGGTGATGGCCGACTTGGACATGCCGACGCCCCGCGTCCGGTGCGGACCGGACGTGGGGCGTCAGCAGGTCGCTCAGTGATCGGCGGCGTACGAGACGAAGGCGGCCCACTGCCGGGGCCCGAAGGCGAGTTGAGGGCTCTGCCTGTCCTTCGAGTCCCGCACACGGACAGTGCCCGGGGCGGAAGCGACCTCGACGCAGGCAGCTCCGTCGGGATTGCTGTGGCTGCTCTTGAACCACTCCAGTTCGGTGCCGTTACTGGTCGGGGGCTTCGGGCTCATGTCTCTCCAAGCAGTTTCTCGATGTAGGCCAGCGACTCTCGTGGTGTGAGTGCCTGGGCTCGGATGATCCCATAGCGCAGTTCAAGGATCTGGACCTCTCGGCGATCAGAGATCAGGCGGCTAGCCAGTTGGATATCGGTGTGCGCCACGGTGGTGCCCTCCTTCAACCGCAGGAGATGGAAGGGGCCGTCGAGTCCGGCGTTGTCCTCGCGGTCCATGGGCAGCACCTGGATCTCCACGTTCCGCATTTGCCCGATCTCCAACAGCCGTTCGAGCTGTCGGCGCAGCACCATTCTGCCTCCGACTGGCCGACGTAGGGCAGCCTCATCCTGCACGAAGCTGAAGGCCGGGATCATCCCCTTTTCGCCGATGATCCGCTGCCGTGCCAACCGGGCAGCGACAAGCCGCTCCACCTCCTCCTCGGAGAACGCGGGCCGCCGCGATCCGAACACGGCTTTCAGATACTCCGTCGTCTGCAAGAGCCCGTTGATGACGGAGTTGTCGTAGGTGCAGATCTCAACCGCCTTCGCCTCCAGCTTGGCCAGATCCCGCACCTTCTTCGGATACCGAGCCTCCTCCGCGTCCTTCTTCAGTCCGGCAATCAGCCCATCGGCCACCAATACCGCGTCGGCCTTGGCCAGGAACGCCTCACTCGGCGCCCGCCGCCCCCGCTCCACCGAGGACACCTGTTCCTCGCTGTAGCCGATGCCCGTTCCCAACTCGGCCTGGGTGAGCCCTTTCCGCTCGCGGCACGTCTTGACGACCCGGCCGATCGTCCGCAGGACGGCCGCCGACTCCTCGTCGTCACCGTCGTACGGCTCCATCCCGTCACCGCGCTGCACTCCCTGCCCCGTCACACCCACGTTCGCGCACCTCCATGTCCGCCACGTCCGTACTCAACTCCTCGTCGGCGCAACGCGTAACGCCGCGCCGCCCGGACAGAGCCGGACAGAGCCCGGACAGTGACGCTGCGTACCGTCGTCGTTACTGGTCAGCGTAGAGGTGGCCGACCACGCTGAGTGACATGAATCGCGATACTGCCCACTCGTCGGCATTCCGCCCCGAGCCCACGCAACACACCGTTCCCACCCGTCACTTCGCCATCCTCCTCTCGGCCACCCCGCGCGGCGCCCGCCTCGCCCGCCGCCTCGCGGCCGAGGAAATCCACCGCTGGGGCTGGCCGTACGACACCGGGGCCAACCGGACGGCGACACTCCTGGTGGCCGAACTCGCCACGAACGCGGTGCTGCACGGCCGGGCACCGGGCCGCGACTTCCGCCTGCGGCTCACCCTCCGCCCAGGGGGTCCAGCCCTCCGTATCGAAGTCACGGACGCGAATCCCGACCGCCGCCCACCCGCTCCAGGCGCGATCCCGCCGCCGTCCCCCGACCTCGACTCCGGCCGGGGCCTCCTCCTCGTCGAGGCCCTGTCCACCCACTGGGGAACCACCGACGGCGACCCGTACACCAAGACCGTCTGGTGCGAGGTCACCCTGACCTGACCGGCAGTGGCGTCCGCGAGGTTGCTCGTCTGCGAGAAGCAGGTCGAGGCAGTGCTCGCGGACTTGGAACGGTGGGGCGTACCGGCGGAAGGCGGGCCGGACAACACCTTCCCGACCGTCCGAGCCGTGCGCTTCGCCAATCGACGTAGCAGGTCCTCGGCTGTCTCGTGTCGGTTCTGTTCCGTGACGATCTGGGAGATCTGTTTGGCCAGCATCGTCCGCCGGACGTCTCTCTCCGTGAAGCCCATGGCGTCGAGGAAGCCCGAGAGATGATCCGCGGCCGTTCTTTCGTGCGGGGCGGCAGCCGATGCCTCTTCCAGGAATTCCGGAGGGATTCGCTCGCCCGGTTGCTGTGGCAGGAGGTCCTGAAGCCGCTCAGGAATGTCGGTGTCATTGGCCGCGGACGTGAGCTGCGCGAGCAGGGCCAGGTCAGCCACCGTCTTCTCCACGTGCTCGTCGTTCTTGGCGAGCCACCAGACCACTGCGCTGCCGGTGTCCTTCAGCACGTCCTCGCCCAGGTACTGGCGTCTGCTCTGCTCGTACTTGCGTTGGTGCTCCCAGACCGCCTTGTCCTGGCGTACATCGGCGAGTCTGTCCAAGCGCTCCTGGTCCTGCTCCAGCAAGGTGAGGCTGATGTCTTCCGCCATGGCCTGGAGGTGTTCTGTGGGATACGGGCACATACGACCGAGGACACCGCTGAGCTCGTGCTGCACGAGTGAGGTCGGCCCGGCTCCCGTCGCTCGGTGACGGCGCGGGCACGATTCAGGACTGCTTCGACGGCGAGTCCCGCCGGATTGAGGACGGGGTCTTTTCCGGGCGATTCAATGAGGAAGCAGCGTACGGTCGCCGAGGACACGAAGTTGTAGTCGTCCCAGTGGTCCTCGCCCACCACACCACGCCTTTTTGCGGCTCCTCGATGAAGGTGCTGCCATCGGTAGGGCGATGCCGATATCGGCGGGAGAGTTCGGCAGCCAGGAGACGGCCGTCGCGAGCGGCCTCGGTGTGTGCATCGCCTTTCGTCCGGACAATCGTTCATAACGACGGCAATATGTCAGTAAGTTTCCTCATCGCATGTATGGGCGGAAAATGGCGGGCGCTCCGATGTGAGTAAAGCGTGCCCATCTCCCTCCAGCGTGTTCACTCTGCACGCAAGTTGCTAGCGTGCATGGAGCGAAGGCGTCCATGTGGGCGACCGACGTACGGGGAAGGGGTCAGCGCATGGCATGGGACGAATGGGAACAACTCAAGAGCAGTGCCGCGGAGAAGCACTCCGCGCACATGCGGCTCAACCAGATACCCGCCGACGGGGGTGGCGGCGCGGCTGACGGTGACCTGGTCGTGCACGACGACGAACTGGGGAGGATGGGCAACACGGCGTACGAACTGCGTCAGAAGTTCGGCACGGACAGCGACTTCGCCCGCCCCAGTACGTTCACCGCATCGATCGACCTGTTCAACGACGGGCTGGACATGGGTTCCGCACTGACCGAACTGCACGATGCGTGGAACACCCAGACCGCGACGTTGAAGGAGGCGTGCGCGCACATCTCGAATCACTTCGACTTCACGCGCGCGCAGCATTCCAAGGACGAAGTCCATATCAATACGGCGATGAGGAACGCGGGCGGCGATCTGATGTCCGTGTCGAAGATCAACGACTACATCAATTAGCTTCACAGAAAGATCAGTGACTGAAAGCTACGGGGGCCCGGCGGCGGATGACAGTGGAAACGATGACAGCGCAGGAACTCACTGATCTGCGTCTGGGTACGTTGGACACCGCGGTGTCCGACTGGGAAAAGATGCACACGAAGCTCGAGACGCTGGCCACCGGGGAGGGCGGTGGTGCGAGCGCCAAAGGTCTTCGGACGCAGGCGGACGCCGCCGACTGGAAGGGGGTCAATGCCACCATCTCCAAGGAGTTCGTCACCAAGATCGCTGTCGAGTTCCAAGATGTGGCCGCCCAGGCGAAGAGCGTGCTCGGTATCCTGCGCGACGCCAGCGCTGCCTTCAAGAAGCACAAGGCGGCACTGCGGACAGTCATTGACGACGTCGCCAAGACCAATATCTACATCAACGCCAAGGGCGGTGCTGTCGCCTCCGTCCCCTCGGGCGCGGCGGCCGGCGGCGGCGACATCCACACGCCGAGCGACGAGGACCTCGCCGTCGCGGAGCGCCGGGTGAAGCGGGTGCTCCGGGAAGCGAGCGAGACCGACCGCATTGCCGCGCGGGCGTTGCGCGCACTGGCGAAGAACAAGTACGACTTCACCGGCGACGGTCCGGGCGGGCTCAAGGAGGCCGACGACCGTCAAGGCAAGGCGGACGCCGACTACTGGGCGAAGAAGGCCCGGGAGACCAACCCCGGGGAGTGGAGTGACGAGGACGTCGCGCGCTTCAACGAGACCCTCAGGTACCAGCGCGACAACCCGGGCTTCAGCGAGCGGTTCGCCACCACGCTGGGCGCCGAGGGGACGCTCCAGTTCTGGCGGGACATGGCGGCCCCACCCGGCGGCGCGGTCGACGGCGAGCGGGCCAAGACCCTCGCCGAGGTCCAGGACAACCTGAGCATGACACTGGCCACCGCCACCCACAGCGACAGTCCTGCCATGGAGACCTGGAAGCGCGAGGTGATCGCGGCCGGTGACAAGCCGTTCCCGATCCAGGGACTGCCCATGGGACCCAACGGCTACCAAGTCATGAGCAGCCTGATGGGCAAGGGCAAGTTCGACGACGACTTCCTGCACGACTATGGTGACAGCCTGCTGAAGTACGAGCGCGAGTTCCCTGGGGACCCGGAGGTCGCCTGGCGCGACACGACCAACCTCAACTACCCGCCCACGGACGAGCCCAACGACCCGTTCGTCGGCTTCATGGAAGGCCTCGGACACAACCCCGAGGCGTCGTTGGAGTTCTTCAACGACTCGACGACCGCGGACGGCAAGAAGCTCGACAACTGGGAGTACCTGGTGGCCAAGGGCGACGACGCCCGCGAGTGGCCACCGGGCGAGGACGGTAAGCCGCTGGGGCACGACGCCCTGGGCCACGCCCTCGAATCGGCCACCATCGGTGTGCCGTACGACTCCGACGCGACACCGCCGAAGCACTCGTCCGGCAGCGCGGACCTCGTCAACCGGATCGTCGCGGAGTACGGCAAGAACCACGACCGGCTCGACGACTCCCCGCTGAGCGACAGCCTCGGCAACATCACGGCTGAGTACATGCGTGACGTTCAGGACGGGATGAACAGCAAGCGGGACATCCCGACCTACGGAAGCAACGCCAACCTGGGCGACCCGTCGCCGGGGCTGCTGAAGGATTTCCTCGCCGGGGTGGGCAAGGACCCCGATGCCTATGGAGCGATCATCAATTCCCAGCAGGCGGTCACCACCGAGCTCATCAACGACGCCTACCACGACAAGGCGAGGTACAACGAGCTCTCGCCAGAGATCGGAAACCGCGTCACCCCCGGCGCCGAGATCGCGGGGATCATGGCCGAGTCCCGTACCCAGGCCGTGTACGACGACAAGATCGCCTCCGACGAGGAGTTCAACGAGGGCCTGACGACCGCCGACAAGTGGGCCGACCGCGCCATCGACATGGGGTTGTCCAAGCTGCCGGTCGCGGGGGACGCCGCCGGGATGATCATCGGGGACATCAAGGAAGCAGTCGTGGACCACTACACCCGCGACTCCAGCGACGAGGCTGGTCAGGAGCGGAGCGACTTCCTGGAGAGCCAGCGAGCCAAGTCCGCGGACGCTGTGTACGACGCCACGTATCAGGCGGCCGTCGCGGCCGGGACCGACCCGGAGAATGCCAGGAGCCAGGCCGATACCGCCGCCCGCCATGTCAAGGAGGGCTACAGCATGGGCCGCCAACGGGCAGGGAGCTGAGAAGGACCGTGCGGAACGATGCGACGGGAACGCCGTCGAGTGGCAACAAGCGGAAGAAGATCGTGTTCGCCGCTCTGGGCGTTCTCGTGCTCGCAGGAGTGGGCATCGCCCTGTTCCTGCCGGACCGGGAGCCGGCCCTCTCCATACCCGACCGCGTATGCGCGGAAGCGGTGCCCAGTACCCATGTGAAGTCTCTGCTGCCGGAACGGGGCGAGCCCTTCGAGGAAGAACGCGCCGTCAACTTCATGCGTGATGCGTCGAGGGGGCTGGGGATGTGCGACCTGTCCGGCGGCGGCAGAATTTTCGAGATCAGGTACAGCAGGCTCCAGGACCCAAAATACAGCCGGGAATGGGTGCAGCGGGATGCGTCGAAACCCGGCAACATCCCGATCTCGCTCGGAGCGGCCGGGGGGTACATCGAGAGCTACAACAGGGCCGAGCTGTTCGTCGACTGCCCGTACGCGAAGGGGCGTAAGGATCTCCTGGAGGTCTCGGTCGGCATCGGAGGCGTCTCTGAGACCAAGGACAGCACCAGGCAGGCAGAGCTCTCCGCGCTGGCGGCCGACGTCGCCCGTGTGGTCGCCCGCGACGTGGAACGCTGCGAGGGCGCCGCCGACCTCCCCGACGGCGCCCCGAAGGTCGGCTGAGAGCAGACGATGCGCAAGCGACTCATGGCTTCCGTGAGCGTGGGCGCCGTGGTTCTCGTCCAGCCCGACGCGGACGATCCGGTCTGGTTCGCGTCCGTTGCCGTGCGGGACGAGGGCGGCTACGAGGTCGCTCCGGGAGGCAGCGGCTTGCAAGGTCGCATCGCGGTGTGAATCAGCCAAGTGCTTTCGTCCCTGTCTGCGACTGTGCCCGCTGCGGGAGAATGGCCGGCGATGACCGTCACCACCAGCGCTCCGGAACCACGACCGGACGCCTACAGCCCCTTCGCTCACCTCACCGTCCAGAACACGGCTCTCTACCGTCAGGTGATGCGGGTCTTCGTCATCGCCAAAGAACGGTTTGCGGTGCATCTGCGTCCCGAGGATGTGCTTGCTGCCCTGCCGGCCGAGGTGCGACCCGCTGAGCTGGACGTTGTGGCGAAGGCACTGGACAGCCTCGTCGGCTGGGGCAACCTGCGTGCCGACCCCGACACCGCGCGGGTGACCGCCGTCGAGGACTTCTACCGGAAGCGGTTCATCTACCAGCTCACCCGAGCCGGAGAAGCCGCCGAGGAAGCCCTCGGAGTCTACGACGAGGCGCTCGGGCGGCGCGGCGCGCTGCAGGCCGTCGCCCTGCACGACATCGTCACCCAGTTGAGGGCCCTCTTCGTGCTGGCGGCCGAGGAACAGCCGGATCAGGCCAAAATCCATTTGGCGCTTGACGCGCTGGCGAGTCGGTTCGTCGCTCTCGCCGACAACGCACGCGCCTTCATGGGGTCCCTGCAGCGGACCATCGACCTCCACGACGTCGAAGAGGAGGCCTTCCTCGCTTACAAGAATCGGCTCATCCAGTACCTGGAGCGTTTCATCCAGGACCTGATCACTCTGGGCGGGCGTATCGCCCGGCTGATCCTGGAGCTGGAAGACGCCGGGAGCATCGAGCCGCTGCTGCGGGCCGCCGCGGCACGTGAGGCGGTCGACGCTTCGCCGGAGGAGGCCGAACACGCCCAGCGGGAGGCGTACGACCGCTGGGCCGGTCGCTGGACCGGCCTCGCCGCGTGGTTCATCAGCCGGGAGGGGCGCGAGTCGCAGGCCAGGTTGCTGCGCGGCCGGGCCCTCGGCGCGATTCCTCAGCTCCTGGCCGTCGTACGGTCGCTGAACGAACGCAGGGCCGGGCGCTCCGACCGCTCCGCCGACTTCCGTATCCTGGCCCGCTGGTTCGCCGAGGCACCGGACGACGACGCTCGGCACCGGTTGTGGCGCACAGCCTTCGGGCTGTACCCCGCCCGGCATCTCACAGTCGACGCCGACACCCTCGCGGCCCGCGTGGCGCTGCCGGTTCCCACGGCCACTCCGTGGGCCGAGGCCGAGCCACTGCGGATCAGTCCCCAGTTGCGCCGCACCGGCAGCTATGAGCGGCGAGGCAAGCCCCGCAAGGTCGAGGACCGGGAGGAACCGCGCCGCAGACTCGCTGAGGTGGCTGCAAAGCAGGCCGCCGAGACCGCGGCGGCACGCGCCCGGCTCGTCACCGACGGAATCACCCGGCTCTCCGGACTCGGTGAACTCGACCCCGCGTCCTTCGGGCTCTTCCTCCAGCTGCTCGGCGACGCCCTGGCCACCTGGCGTCCTGGTATGCGACACACCGTGGCCACCAGCAACGACGGCTCCATGGAGATCAGACTCAGCGCGCTCGCCGACGGCGACACCGCTCAGATCCGGACAGCTGGAGGCGTTTTCCGCGGTCCCGACCACCTCATCGAGATCACCGACCTGACGGACGGAGGCGACGACCGGTGAACAGTACTCCGCTTGCCGAGGTGCTCGACGGCCAGCACGCAGCCGAGCTCCGCAAGGCGGCTCGCGCCCTGCTCAAACAGCCTCTCCTGCTCGCCCGTGGCCGGTACGCCGACGAGTTCCGCCTCGTCCGCCGGCACGCATCCGAATTGCGCGAATGGTTCGACCGCAATACCGGTTGGGCCCTTCAGACGGATGCCGAGGCCGCTCGCCTGCGGAAAGTACCCGGCGTCCTCAGCGATCCCACGCACCCCGCGCGCGAGGCGACCCGCGCTGCCGCCCCCTTCACGCGGCGCCGCTACGTCCTGCTCTGCCTCGCCCTCGCCGCCCTCGAACGCGGCGAGGCCCAGATCGCGCTCGGCCGCCTTGCTGATCAGGTCGTCCTCGACGCCGCCGATCCTCACCTCGCCCGGGTGGGCATCCGGTTCACCCTGGACCGTCGCGACGAGCGCCTCGACCTTGCGGCCGTCGTACGGCTCCTGCTCGGCCTCGGTGTGCTGCGGCGGGTGGCCGGCGACGAGGAGGCGTATGTCAGCGGAGCCGGCGATGTGCTGTACGACGTGGAACGGCGTGTGCTGGCCGGGCTGCTCGCCGCGCGCCGCGGCCCCTCCACCGTCCACGCCGAGACCCTCGCGGACCGTCTCACCGAACTCGTCGCCGAGACCGCCCTGGACAGTGACGAACTGCGCTTCCGCGCCATGCGACGCTCACTGACCCGCAGGCTCCTGGACGACCCGGTGCTCTACTACGACGAGTTGACCGACGCCGAGCTCGCCTACCTCACCCGGCAACGAGGCTTCCTCACCACCCGCATCACCGAGCTCACCGGCCTGGTTCCCGAGGTGCGGGCCGAAGGCATCGCGATGGTCGACCCGGACGACGATCTCACCGACGTCCGGATGCCCGAACAGGGAACCCACGGTCACATCACGTTGCTGCTCGCCGAGCACTTGGCCGCAGCGGGCGGCCCCGTCACCACCGACCAGCTGGCGCTCCGTGTCCGGGAACTCGCCGCCGAACACGGCGGATTCTGGGCCAAGTCCGCGCGGGAGCCCGGTATGGAAGCCGAACTGGTGGAACAGGCCGTCGTCCGGCTCGCCGCCCTCGGGCTGGTCTCCCGTACAGCCCACGGAGCGGCGCCACGTCCCGCCCTCGCCCGATACGCGGTCGGGGAGACCGTCGTAGTCGAATCCGGTTCCGCACGCATGCCTGTGCAGCGAAAGGACAGCAAGCCGTGACCCGCCTCCCCGATCCACAGCGCTCCCGTTGGCAGCCCCTGCGGATCGGACTCGTCGACCTCTTCCACTACGACGTGGAGGAATTCCATTTCCGGGACGGGCGCCTGCTCCTGCGCGGGAACAACGGCACCGGCAAGTCCAAGGTGCTCGCCCTGACTCTGCCCTTCCTGCTCGACGGGGATCTCAGCTCACGCCGCGTCGAACCCGACGGCGACCCGGGCAAGCGGATGGAGTGGAACCTGCTCCTTGGTGGCGAGCACCCGCACTCCGAGCGGCTCGGCTACACCTGGATCGAGTTCGGCAGGCGGGACGAGACCAGCGGCGAACGGCATTTCCGTACGCTGCTCTGCGGACTCAAGGCCGTCAGTGGGCGGGGCATCGCACGCCATTGGTACGCGCTCACCGGCCAGCGCGTCGACCACCGCCCGGGGGCCGTCGCCGAGGCATCCCTCAGCCTGCTCGACGCCACCGGCACGGCGCTGTCCAGGGACCGGCTCGCCGAGGCCGTCGCCGGGCACGGCATGGTGTACGACCAGGCCAGGAGCTACCGCAGGGCTGTTGACGAGGCGCTGTTCGGGCTCGGTGAGCAGCGCTACGGCGCCCTGGTCGACCTGCTCATTCAGCTGCGCCAGCCACAGCTGTCCAAGCGCCCCAACGAGGCGGCCCTGTCCCGAGCCCTCACCGAGGCCCTGCCGCCCATGGACCAGGCGGTCATCGCGGACGTGGCCGAGGCATTCCGCTCCCTGGACGAGGAGAAGGAGGAACTGGCGGCCGCCTCCGCCGCCGAGCGGGCCGCCTCAGCCTTTCTGGATCATTACCGGCGCTACGCCCGGATCGCCACCCGCCGGCGCGCCCGCCTCCCGCGCGGGGAGCACTCCCGCTACGAGCACCTTCAGCGGGACCTCGCCGAGGCGCAGGCCCAGCAGACCCGCGCCCAGGAGGCACGGGCGGAGGCCGAGGAACGGATCGCCGCATCGGAAGCGACCCGAGCACGCCTGCGGGCCCAGGACGCGGCCCTGCGCGAGGGCCCCGAGATGCGCAGCGCCCGAGAGCTGGAGCAGGCGGCCAACGCGGTGGAGCGGACCGTCCGCGCCCTGGAGAGGGCCCGCGACGACAGGGAGCAGGCCGCAGGCGTGCACACCCGGGCTCTCGGGCGGCTCGGAGCAGCCGAGAACCGACTGCGCGCCGCCGGTCGGCTGGCGAACGACACCTTCCGGCAAGCGCGGGAGGAGGCTGTCGCCGCACGGATCGACCTGCCGGGGGACGACGGACTGCCCGAGTCCGAACTGCGGCGCGCGGCCGAGGAATCGACGGACCGCGGACGTCGTGCGCTCGCCCACGCGGAGGACCTCGCAAAGACGGCTGATCGAACGGCCGAGGGGCGGCGCCAGGCATCCGTCCGTCTCGATGAGGCGGATGCCGACCTCGGCCAGGCGACCGCGGCGCAGGGCCGGACGGAGGAAGCCGCCGCAAGGGCGGGGCGGGCCCTGCTCGACGAGGTACGGGAACACGCACGTGCCTGGGCGGAGTTGTCCTGCCCCGACATGGCCGGCCTGCTCGATGAACTCCAGGAGTGGACGCGGCACCTGGACGGGCCGTACCCGGCCCGCGCGCACGCGGTACGAGCCCACAGTGCCGCCTCGGTGCGACTGGCCGACCAGGCGGCCGAAGCGGCACGCCGGACACGGGAGCTGGCAGAACGCACCGGCCGGGTCCATGAGGAGGTCACCGCGCTGGAGGCGGGCGGACGACGAGGTCCCCAACCCTCGTCCACGCGCACGCCAGGCCTGCGCGAACAGCTTGCCGGCGCACCGTTCTGGCGGCTGGTGGACTTCCACGACGGCCTCTCGGAGCAGGAACGTGCGGGACTGGAGGCGGCGTTGGAAGCGTCCGGACTCCTGGACGCGTGGGTGCTCCCCGACGGCTCCGCGCTCACCGCCGACGGGCACGACGTACTCCTCTCCCCGACGACCGGGCCGGTGACCGGGCCTTCGCTCAGCGGGCTCCTGCACCCGGCCGTGGACCGCGGCGACGCGCAGGCGGCGGTGGGCGAGGGCACCGTGCGACGGCTGCTCGCCGCCATCGGGGCAGGGGGAGACGCCGGAGTCGGCACATGGGCGGGGACGGACGGGAGCTTCCGTGTCGGCACCCTCACCGGCCGTTGGGCCAAGCCCGTCGCCCAGTACGTCGGCGAGGGGGCGCGGGAAGCCGCGCGGCGGTCCCGCATCGCCGTCCTGCGTACGGAACTCGACCTGCTCCAGCAGGAGTCGGCCGACGTCGCGGCGCGGTCCGAGGTGGTGGCCGCACGCCGTGCCGCCCTCGACGCCGAGCTGGCCGGTGTACCCGACGACGGCCCCCTCACCAGGGCGCACGCCCAGGTGACGGCCGCCGCCGAGTCGGTGCGCCGGATGCGCTCGCGGCGCGAAGAGCGGGCCGCCGACCTCCTGGAGGCTGCCGAGCGGGCCGAACGGGCCGCCACCGAGCTCGCCGAGACCGCCGGCGAACTGGGCCTGCCCGCCGACCGGGCCGGCCTCGCCGACGTCCGCCGGGCCCATGGCGCCCTCGCCGTGGCCCTGGCCGCTCTGTGGCCCACCCTGCGCGAACGAGGCGAGGCGGCCCGCCGGGCGGCGGAGGAACGCGCCGAGGCCGGGCAGGCGGGGGAGCGGAGCGCCGAACTCGCCCGGAGGGCCGAGGAAGCCGACAGGGAGGCCGCGGCGGCGGACGAGCGTCACACCACGCTGCGATCCACTGTCGGAGCGGCCGTCGCCGAGCTCGAACGACGGCTCACCGAGACAGCCGAAGCCCTGCGCCGCTGCGAGGCCGACCAGAGGACAACCCGGCAGCACTACGCCGAGGCCGACCGGGAGGCGAGCAAAGCCGAAGGCCACATCGAGCGGCTGGAGAAGAACCTGGCGGATGCGGCCGAGACACGTGCGCAAGCCATCGCGGGGCTGCAGAGGTTCACCGCTACGGGGCTGATCACGGTCGCCCTGCCGGACCTCCAGGTCCCGGCCTCGGGGGACGGGCCCTGGGCGGCCACGCCCGCCATCGTGCTCGCTCGTGCCATCGAGTCAGGGCTGGCGTCGGCCGACGACTCGGACGGTGCGTGGGAACGCGTACAGCGGCGGCTGAGCGAGGAACTCAAGACTCTGCAGGACACCCTGTCCCGGCACGGGCACACCGCCTCCGCCCGGATGGTGGAGGACGGCATGGTCGTCGACATCGTCTACCAGGGCCGTGAGCGTGCCGTACCCGAACTTGCCGAGGCACTCACCGCCGAGGTGGGCGAGCTCACCCGCATTCTGTCGGCCCACGAACGGGAGATCCTCGAAACGCACCTGATCACCGAGGTCGCGGGAACCCTCCAGGAACTCATCGGGGCCGCCGAACGACAAGTGCGCGACATGAACGCGGAGCTGGAGGACCGCCCCACCTCCACCGGCATGAAGCTGCGGCTGGTCTGGCGGGCCTCCCGCAGGGCCCCCTCCGGCCTCGCCCCGGCCCGTGAGCGGCTGCGTCAGTCCGCCGACGCCTGGACCCCGGAGGACCGGACGGCGGTGGGCGAGTTTCTCCAGACGCAGATTGCCCGGCAGCAGACGGACGACAGGTCCGGCAGCTGGCTCGAACACCTCACCGCCGCGCTCGACTACCGCGCCTGGCACGAATTCGCGGTCGAGCGGCACCAGCACAGCCGCTGGGTCCCGGCCACGGGCCCGGTCTCCGGCGGCGAGCGGGTCCTCGCGGTATCCGTGCCGCTGTTCGCCGCGGCCTCCTCGCACTACGCGAGCGCGAGCAGCCCGTACGCGCCGCGCCTGGTCACCCTCGACGAGGCGTTCGCGGGCGTGGACGACGATTCGCGTGCCAAGTGTCTGGGTCTGCTGCACGCGTTCGACCTGGACGTGGTGATGACGAGCGAACGGGAGTGGGCCTGCTATCCGCAGGTGCCCGGCGTCGCCATCGCCCAACTCTCGCGGATCGACGAGGTGGCGGCGGTACTCGTCACCCGCTGGGAATGGGACGGTGGCCGGCGGCTCCGCCGAGAGGATCCGGTGCGGGCATCGGATCGTACGGACGCACCGGCGGGGGCAGTGGGACCGGAGCCGGTGTGGAACTGAAACCCGTCGGCCGGCCCGTCGACGAGGTCAGGCTGCGCCGTCTCCTGGGCGACCCCGGCCTTGAGTGGTTGGTCGACCGGGCGCGTCGGCGCCTCGCGCGTGAAGAGCCCCTGACCGGCCCGGTTTCGCTCGGCTCACCCACACCGGCCCAGCGCGCCTCGGCTGAGCGGCTGTTGGCCCGTTCTCCTGGCAAGGGGCGTTCTTTGAGCGTTCGGCTCGACGAGGTGGACGCCGTCCTTCGCCGCTCCGGCATCAGCCCCGACGGCCTGGCCGCGGCGGTGGCCGTGCTCAGCGGGCCGATCGTCCTGCTCGGCCCGGCCCGCGAGGCCGAGGAGCGTGCCTGGCAGGAGGCGTATGCCTCGGTCGACGACCTCGCGGACCAGGTCCCGGCGCTCGCGGCGTGGGCCGCCCGGCTCCGGGGCGACGGGTTGGTACGGCGCCTCGCCGGCACTCCTGCCAAGGCCGGGGCCCTCCTCGGCCAGGCCGCCGCCACGCTCCGCCTCCTTCCCGCGGACCCGCCCGTCTCGCTTCCCGCCTTCGCGGCTCGGCGGCTCGGCAGTGCCCATGCCTTGGACGACGGCACCCCCTTGGCCACCCTCACCCTCTCGGGCATCCGAGCGCTGACGGGCTTTCGCGACGGGGCGGGCGCGGAATGGCGCCGGGAGGCGTGGGCATCGGCGGGTCTGCTCCGTGACGAGCTGTCCTCAACGGTCCTCACCCTGAATCTGCGGGGCACGCCGGCCCTGGACTGGATGGCCGACGCGGGCGAGCCGTCCGTCCTGACCCTGCGGCAGCTGCTCCGACGACCGCCCGTCTCGACCGCTCTGTCCGTCCGGATCTGCGAGAACCCGGCGGTACTCGCCGCGGCCGCCGACGCGCAGGGCCCGCACTCCGCGCCGCTGGTCTGCCTTCAGGGCCAGCCGTCCGCCGCCGCTCTCGCCCTCCTGCGCCACCTGCACGAGGGCGGGGCAGCGCTGCACTACCACGGGGACTTCGACTGGGGCGGACTGCGCATCGCCTCCGCACTCCTGCGTCGCGTCCCCTGGCGGCCCTGGCGCTACACGGCCACCGACTACCGTTCGGCGGCGGCACTCGCGGGCCCTCACAGCTTGCCGCTCACCGGGCAGCCGGCCGAGGCGCCCTGGGACCCGGATCTCTCCGAGGCTCTCTTGGAACTGGGCACCCGAGTCGAGGAGGAGACGGTCCTCGACACGCTGCTGACCGACCTGGAGTGACGACGGTCCAGGCCTGCCGCCGGCGAGTGGGCTGCTCATCACCCTCGCCCAGGAAGCCCAGTGAGACGGCCCTGCTCTCCTTCTCGGGTCCGTAACGGTGTGCCGGATCCGGTAGGGAGATCGAGGTGGCTGGGCGGTCAAGAGGGTGGGAAGCAGGTGCCGCCCTGGGCCATGTCCTTTCGTCGGACGCCTGAGGGGAAGAGCAAGCGCGAGGCAGGCGCCCGCCGCACAGGCGACGGCAACCGGCCGACGAACACGGCGGCAGCGTTTGTTTCGAGATGAGCTGCGAACTGCCTCAAGCGGACGAACTCGCGGGCGAGTTCGAGCGCGGCCGGGTCGCGGTCGGGTGTGCCTCGTGAAGTGCCGTCAGGCCGGTGCTCAGGGCCCGGAGGCGTCCCGGCTACGACGCGGGGCGTGAGAGAGGGAGGGGGGAAGGGGAGCAGTGGTCGGCCGGCCGGAGAGGAAGGTCCGGACGCTGCCCGGACTGCCTGGCCGAGTACTCGCCCGCCAGGGGCGCGGCAGAGCACTCGCGCCCGTCACGGCCGGTGGACCAAGGGCGCCCGCTGGGACCGGTGGGGTGCTCGCGCCCGCTGGGACCGGAGGGCGCCCGCGTCCGTCGGGACCGGTGGACCAGGAGCGCCCCGGGACGCCCTCCGCGCCATATGCCCTGCGTGCCTCACCTCAGGGCAGAGTGGTCGCGAGTGCTCCGGCCGCCCGCCGCATCCGCTCCTCGTCGTCGCGCACGCTCCGGCTGAACTCCATGTGGAGGAACGGGACACCGTCCGCCGCCGCGCGTCGTCCCTGTTCGTTGCTGCGGCCCTCCAGCGCGCAGCGTCGCGCCCACGCCCGGCAGACGGCGAAGCCCTCCCGCCGCAGGGCGGTCGCCGTGCGGCGGGCCGCCGCACGCCCCTGGTCGCCCTTGCCGGTGGACGCGATCACGTCGTAGTCCGGTTCGGTGGAGTCGGCGAAGCCGTGCACCTGCAGGCCCGGCAGCCGGCGCCGGGCCAGTTCGTCGCAGACCGCGTCGAACACCGTGTCGCCGCGGTGCGCGACATCGGCGCGGTCCCCCTCCCCGGCGTTCCGATGGGCGCCGGCCAGCACCAGTACCCCACCGGTCCTGGCGCGAAGCACCCCGATGCCCAACTGCTCGCTGCGCATGTCGGCGACCGGATGCGGTACCTGGACCGACCAGCGGGCCGGGGTGCCGAGGTCGACGTAGACCCGGCCCCAGCCCCGCCTGACCTCCGCCGCGCGGTCGGCGATCTCGGCGATGCGCCGGCCGGTCCCGGTGTCGGTGAAGGTACGGATGCCGAAGTCGACCTCGGCCAGGCGGCGCCCGGCTTCGGCCCGGTGGCCGTCCAGGAAGAGCCCGACGGCCTCGGCGACGGTACGGCGCTGGGTGGGCAGAGGCCGCTGATAGTCGCTGTGCGCGACCGTTCCCCTGGTGAATTCGGTGATGCGCCGGGCCAGGTCGTCGCCGTCACGGGCAGTGGGAGCGGCCGAATCGTGCCGGGCCCGGTCGCCGGACGGGACGAGAACCGCCACCAGCGCACCGAGCGTGACCAGTATCACCACGGTACTCAGCAGTATTGCCTTGATCGTTATCTTCACGGCAGAGTCTCGTGTCCTATCCGAACGAAAATATCAGGGGTGTCATCATTCCCTCTCAACTCCTTCGCGGCCCGCGCCGCTGTGCTGGCGCTCCTCGCCGCCACCGCGACGGGCTGCTCGCTGCCGGGCAGTGACAGTGACGCCGCCGACGCGCAGTCGGGCCCGTCGTTCACTGTCGCCGCCGCGGGCGACATCCTGATCCATCCGCAGCTGACCGAACAGGCCCGCAAGGACGCCGAGTCGGCCGGCGGCAAGGGCGCCGGAAGCGGCGGCACCGCCGCCGACGGGCTCGACTTCGGCGCGATCATGGCCGGGGTCAAGCCTGTGATCAGCAAGGCCGACTTGGCGATCTGCCACTTCGAGCCGGTCATCGGCAAGCCGGAGGGGCCGTTCCAGAGCTACCCGGACTTCCTGGTCCCGCCGCAGATCACCACGGCGATCAAGGATGTCGGTTACGACACTTGTTCGACGGCGTCCAACCACACCCTCGACCACGGGGCCGAGGGCGTGAAGCGCACGCTCGACACCCTCGACAAGGCAGGTCTCAAGCACACCGGTTCGGCGCGCAGCGGCGCGGAGGCGACCAAGCCGCTGATCATGGACGTGAAGGGCGTGAAGGTCGCCCAACTGTCCTACGCCTTCGGGTTCAACGGCCGCGAGATCCCGGCCGACAAGCCCTGGATCGTCAACCAGAACTCGTTCGACAGGATCGCCGCCGCCGAGAAGGCTGCCCGCAAGGCCGGTGCCGAAGTGGTGATCCTCAGCATCCACTGGGGCCGCGAACATCACCCGGATCCGAGTGCCCCGCAGCTGAAGCTGGCCCGCAGGCTGGCGAGGGAGACCGGGATCAACCTGGTGATCGGCCACCACGCGCACGTGGTGCAGCCGATGGAGAAGGTCGACGGCACATGGGTGGCGTACGGCCTCGGCAACCAGCTGGCGCGGCACGACGTGCCGTCCGGGCTGACCGAGGAAGGCGTCATCGGCTGGTTCGAGTTCCACAAGCGGGGCGGCACATGGGATGTGGACGCGCGCTACGTGCCGACGCTCGTCACCATCCCGCCGGACGCCGACGAGAGCGACCCGGACTCCGTGGAGGCGGCCGGTAAGCGGGGCGCGGTGAAGGACCACCGGCTGCTGAATCTGGCCGAATCCTTGCGAGGCGGCAAGGACCTCTCGTCCGAGGAGCGGGCGAGGTACCGGCTGGCATTCGAGCGCACCCAGGGCACGATGCTCAACCGGGGTGCCGCCAAGGACGGTCTGAAGCCGTTGGAGGGCCTCCCGGACTGATCACCGTCCTCCCGGACGACCGTACGCCGACCTCCCCGCCGACCAGCGGCCGAGCAGCAACCGGCTGGTGGCCGAATCCTGGCTGTCCTACAGGTGTCTCACAGGTTTCCAACAGGTGACGCACAGCTGAGTGATCGCCGAGTGGGCCCAAAGTCAAGAATTCGGCTTCAAACGTCGCGTACGTCACACCGGCAACTCTCCGTACAACTTTCCGCCAAGCTTCCGGGTCGTGGAACTGATCACTCCTTCTCCATGGCATGCATTGGCGCGGGTCTCAACTCGGGCCAGAACCTGAAAGGCAACACACTCATGGCCGCTTCGTCTGCGAAACGGCGGCACAAGGTCCGACGCCGGGCCGATATGTCGCTGCTGGGTGGCATCCGTCCACCCATCGCGGTCCTCTCGGCCCTGCTGCTCTCCCTCGCGGGCATCACCGCCCTCGGTCTGGGGAGAGCCGGCCAGGACCCCGTACCCAAGGCCGTGCTGACCTCGCAGCAGCACTTCGCCGAGGACGGTGCCGTCGCCATGCGCGCCTCGATCGACGAGAGCGCCACCGACCTGACCCGTACCGCCGGGCTCTTCAGCGCCGGTGATCCGGTCTCGCCGGACGCCGTCCTCGACAAGATCGGCAGTGTCTACCAGAAATGGATGGGCACGGCCGTCGTGGAGATCAAGTCCGGGCGGATGCTTGCCGCGCGCGGTGAGAACGTGCCCGTCACCGCCGTCGACACGAGCAAGCTCGCCGGGAAGGACGGGCTCAGCCCGCGCATGGTGCGGCTGCAGAACGGTGAGACCCGGCTGCTCGCCTTCGCCCTGCTCTCCTGGCCGGACCGGCCGCAGCAGTTGCTGATCGCATCGAGCAGTCTGCGGTTCCCGGGCATCAGCCTCGGGCAGTTTCGCTCCATCGCCGTCATCGACAGCGAGGGGCGCATTCTCAGCAGCGACGGCATTCCGGAACCCGAGCAGGTCCTCACCGATCTGCAGCGCGATGGCGTCAAGCGCTCCAACAAGCAGCTGAAAGCTTTCTCCAAGATCGCTGCCGCCAAGTCGGCGCAACATCCGCTCAAGGCGAAGGAGCCCGGTTCCGGCGGCTTCCTCGGGGTCAGCGGCAGTCTGCTCGGCGACTCCTTCGAAGGCGACCGCTCCATCGCCGGATATGCCACGCTCACCGGCCCGGAGCCCGGCGAAGGGACCGTCGCGACCGCGCTCGGTCTGACCGTCGTCTCCATGGTCGACGTCGCGGTGGACCCCACCCGGGTCGCCGGGCCGCTCTTCGGCCTGCTCGCCGCGGTCGCGCTGCTGCTGATCGGCGCCCTCGCGGTCGCCCTGCTGCTCGGTACGGTCCAGCGGCCGCTGCTGAAACTCTTCCTGGAGAGCCGCCGGCTCACCCGAGGCGATCTGACCCGTCCCGTCACCGTCCCGAGGTACGGCGAGGCCGCGCGGATCGGGCAGGCTCTGGAACGGCTCCGTCGCCAGCTCCTGGGCGAACCCGCCGGCACCACGGACGCGTCCTCCGGTGCGTCGCGCCGCCGCCGCGTCGGCACCCGCGGCCTCGTCGTGGTCTGCGGCGTCCTGCTCCTCGCCTGGTCGGCGCCGATGCTGCTGCTCTTCAACCGCGCCGACTCGACCGTCGCCGTACCGGAACAGATCATCAGCGACCAGCGCGAGCGCACCGACACGCTCTCCGACCGGGTGCGCCGCGCGCTCAACGAGGGCCACGCCGACCTGGTTTCCGTCTCCGCGCTGATCGGCAACCGGACCAGCCCCGACGACATGAAGAAGGTCCTGGAGCGCACCCGCACCGAGCACGTGCGCTACCGGTCGCTGTACGTACGCTCCGCCGAGGGCACCATCCTCGCCCGCGCCGGCGAGTCCCCGCACGACCTGCCCGCGAGCGGGAGCGGCGTCGACAAGCTGTTCGCGCAGCCGATCAGCGTCCTCAACGAGTCGGGCAAGGAGCCCGTCATCGCCGGATACGCCGAGATCCAGGGCCGCGACGGAGCCGCCGTGATCGGTGAGTTCCGGATCGACTTCATCAACTCGCTGCTCAAGCGCCCCGGCCTCGGCCAGATCCGGGTCGTCGACGACGAACGCCGGGTCCTTGGCGGCAACACCGGCTACCTCGCCTTCCAGAGCCTTCCGAAGCGGCTCGACGAGCTGGCGACCGGCACCAACCAGAAGACCGGCCTCAGTGCCCGCGCCAGCGGTGTCATGTACCGCGACGGTGACGGAGTCCAGGTCGCCGGAGCCGCGCCGTTCGTCGGCGGCGGGGCAGCGAAGAAGCTCGGCTGGACGGTGGTCAGCTGGCAGCCCGCCGCGGGTCTCGCGATCCCCGAGTACAGCCTGCAGAACCGCACCGTCCTGGCCGGACTGCTCGGCATCACCGCCGCCGCCGCTTGTCTCGGCTGGCTGCACATCGTCGTCGTACGGCCGCTGCGCGAACTGGCCGGCAAGGCCGAGGCGCTCGCCGACGGCGACCGGCGCACCGTGCTCTTCCCGCACCACCACGACGAGGTCGGCGCGGTCACGCGAAGTCTCGAACTCGTCCGGCAGCAGCTCCAGGAGCAGCGCAGACGCGACGGCGCCCCCCTCGCCGGAAGGAACTGATCGGCCTTGCTCTTCCTCTATACCGTGCTCGTGATGTGCTGCGCGATCCTGCTGATCGCGGGCATCGTCGAGCAACGTCGCCACTTCAGCAATCTGGAGCGGATCCCGACCCGTGTGCTGGTCAACGGCATCCGCGGCAAGAGTTCCATCACCCGGCTCTGCGCCGGCGCGCTGCGTGGCGGTGACCTCGTCACCGTCGCCAAGACGACCGGCACCGCGGCCCGCTTCATCCACCCGGACGCCACCGAGGAGCCCGTCTACCGCAAATTCGGCATAGCCAATGTGGTGGAGCAGATCGGCATCGTGCGACGTGCCGCCGCGTACAGCCCGGACGCGCTCGTCATCGAATGCATGGCCGTCATGCCGGCGCTCCAGGAGATCAACCAGTCGAAGCTGATCCGATCGACGATCGGCGTGCTCTGCAACGTTCGCGAGGACCATCTGGCCGAAATGGGCCCGACCCTGGACGACGTGGCCCGCTCGCTGTGCCGCTCCATGCCGGAGGGCGGCATCTGCGTCACCGCCGAGAAGGACCGCTTCGACATCCTCCAGGAGGAGGCGGACGCCCGGGACTGCAAGCTGATCTACGCGGACCCGGAGACCGTGAGCGACGCGGAGCTGCGCGGGTTCAGCTGGTTCACCTTCAAGGAGAACGTGGCGATTGCGCTGACCGTCGCCGAACTCCTCGGCGTGGACCGGGAGACCGCGCTCCAGGGCATGTACGACGCCCCGCCGGACCCGGGCGTCCTCTCGGTCGAGCGGTACCGCACCCACGACGACAAGGGGCTGCGGTTCGCGAACGTCTTCGCGGCCAACGACCCCGAGTCGACGCTGATGAACATCAACCAACTGCTCGACCTGGGGGCGATCAGCCGGCCGCTGAACGTCGTCATCAACTGCCGCCCCGACCGGGTCGAGCGCAACGGGCAGATGGGCCAGATCATCCCCGACCTCCAGCCGGAGAAGGTCTTCGTCATCGGGCACCCGGCGAAGAGCGCCATCGACGCCATCCCCGCCGAGTGGCGGCACACGGCGGTCGACCTGGGCGGTGACAAGCGCGATCCGGAGGAGTTCATGCGCCAGTTGCTCGACCGGCTCGGCCCCGAGTCCTCGCTCGTCGCGATCGGCAACATCCACGGGCAGGGCGAAGTCCTGCTGGAGCACCTGGCCGAACTCCCCGCGGACGAGACCGCGGACGAGACGGTGGACGAGACGGCGGACGAGCCGGGCGTGAGGGGCGCGCGGGATGGCCTGCCCGCCGAGGCACGTGCCGCATCACGCGACGACGGCCCGCCCACCGCGGCCGTTCCCGTGATCCCGGCCCAGCCCCGGCGCGAAGCGCCCGCCCTCGAACCCGGCCATGTGCGGCACGACGAGACGCTCGCGCTTCCGCGGTACACACCGCGCCTCGATCCGTTCGCGCCGTACCCCGAGGCCTACGAGGCCCGGTATCAGCAGCGTCAGCCGGCTGTGCTGCCCCTCGCCGCACGCCCCGGGCAGCCCGAACCGGAGCAGTCGGGACAGCCGATGCGGCAGGCCGGGCCGGAGCAGCAGCCCCAACAGCCCTCGCAGGAACAGCCGGGACAGCAGCCGCAACAGCCCCGGCCGACATCCGAGATTCCGGCACAGAATCCGGCGCAACCGCCCGCAAAGCCTTATGCACGCGGTCCGTTCGAGCCGGTTCGGCCGCCCGCCCCGGCCCAGCAGCAGAACCCAGGAGAACCCCGTTGATCCCCTCTGTCCTCACCCCCGAGATCGCCGCGATCGGTATCGCCCTGGGGCTGATGTTCTCCCTGGTCTGCTATCTGACGACCAACCTCTCGCCCGGCGGCATGATCACCCCGGGCTGGCTGGCCCTCACCCTCGTCGAGGACCTCCAGCGCGCGGCCATGGTGGTCGGCGTCACCGTGCTGACGTACGTCGCCGTCCTCGGTCTCCAGCGCGTCGTGATCCTCTACGGCAAGCGGCTGTTCTCCACCGTCGTGCTGACCGGAGTCATCTTCCAGGCGACGCTGATGATCGTGCTGTCGCTCGAATTTCCGCTGATGTACACCAACCAGACGCTCGGCTTCATCGTCCCGGGCCTGATCGCCTACCAGCTCGTCCGCCAGCCCAAGGGCGCGACGCTGCTCGCGACCGGCACGGTGTCGCTGATGGCGTACGTCGTACTCACCGCCGGAATCCTGCTCGGCGCCCTGCCCACCGTCTGACCCACCGATACCGCTCGACCCACCACCCGGAGCTGACCGACCCATGAGTGCCAAGACCAAGCGTGGCCCCCGCCCGGTGCTGCATGCCGTCACGGTGATCAGCCTGCTTGCGGGCAGCGCCTACCTCACCGTCGAACTGCGCAAGGACGAGCAGGCCAAGGCCCCCGCCGTGCAGGCCGTCACCGACAACCCCTCCCTGCGCTCCTCCGGCGCCGGCCTCAACGGCGAAAAGAGCTGGGAACGACTGCAGAACCCCGCCCGCACCCTGCTGCGCGGTGCCGATGGTGAGGTCCTCGCCAGCTTCACCGACGGCGCCCGCACCGCCACGCTCACCGGCCCCAGCCGAACGTTCACCGAACCCGCCTACACCAAGTCCCGGGTCGTCACCGAGGACTGGGTCCGGCTGATGCCGTACCAGTGGAAGAAGGGCGCCGAGAAGGAGAAGTGGTTCAAGGACTGGTTCAAGGAGTTCTTCGCCAGCGAGGAGGACGACCTCTTCGCGATAGCCTTCCAGTACGTCGACCAGGCGCCGATCAAGAAGGACGACGAGGGGGTCTCGTACGCGGGGGACGCCAACTTCGGTCCGATCAACCCGAACGGCAGCCCGGGCAACGACTACCGGCTGGAGGAGTCCGACTTCTTCGACTACCTCGGCATCCCGTACACCTTCCGCAACGGCACCACGATGCAGCCGCGCCCCGAGCGCGCCCGCTCGATGGACTGCTCGGGCTTCATCCGTACGGTCGTCGGCTACCGCGCCCGCTATCCGCTGATGGCCACCGACACCCTCGGCGACGGACTGCCGCGCACCGCGAATGGTATGGCCCGCTCCCGGCGCGGCACGGACGTCATCGAGCTCAAGGGCATCACCCCCGCGGACCGGCCGAAGAACATCGACGTGCTGCAACCGGGAGACCTGGTCTTCTTCAAGCTCGACCGGCGGACCAAGCAGCGACTGGACCACGTCGGCATGTACATGGGGCACGACACCGACGGACACAAGATCTTCGTGTCCAGCCGGGAAGAGGTCAACGGCCCGACCATCGGTGACAAGGGCGGCACGTCCCGGCTGGACGGGAACGGCTACTACGCCTCCACGCTGCGCAGCGCCAAGCGCCTGTGAAGCAGCCCCCGGCCCTTGCGCGCCGCACCGCCCGGAGGCCCGCCGCTCGGCGTGGCTCCGGGCGGTGGCTGCCGGGCTGAGGGGCGGAACACGGCCGGGCGGTACGGGCCACGGACGGGGCGATCCATGGGTGGACCGTCACTCATGTCGACGGACCGTCACCCGTGGCGAGCGGCGGAGTTCTTGGCCGGAGTGGCGGAGAGGTCGTCGAGAAGCCGCTGCAACGGCGGCTGGACCTTCTGCCGTGCGCGCCGCCGTGGCCGCGTCGGGCTTTTTCCGGCAAGGGCGAAGAGATAGTCGTGCTGGGAACAGGGCCCGCGACGCACACCTCAATGAGCCCGGTCTCGCGCCGGCCGTCCGCCGTGTGAGGGGAGAGTTCTCTCCCAGGATGTTCATGCCCTTCGAGGGAATCCTCTTCCCCCTCGCGGACGCGCGTGGGACCGACCGGTGGGTGGTGGCGCGCGATCGGTGGGTGATGGCGTGGTCACCGGGGCGACGGGGCCGGGGACGCCGGTCCACACGGCCGGAGGCCGTCCACACCGTCCGCGCCTTCGTCATTGGCCTCGCCAGATGTTGTCGAAGGCCGCCTCGTCGAGCGCTCGCCGTTGTCGCTGGAACTCAAGGTCGCGCAGGGCGTCGTCCACGGCGGCGAGCACCGTCGTGATCGACTCGTCGGGTACGCCCGGGGAGTCACCGACCGGCTTGTCGCGGATCCCGGCCGCCGCCGCGAGCGCGGCGAGGACGGGCTCATCGGAATTCCAGCGGTCCGCCGCCCGGCGACGGGCGGGCGAATCGGCAAGGACCATCCGACTGGTCGCGGAAGGCACCCAGCGCGGTCGGCTCTGCGCAGTGAGCTGTCCCTCCGCCTCAAAGGCGGCCAGATAGGCCGTGGACAGACCGCGGCCGCGGCGCCACAGCCAGTCGTCGAGCGATTCGTAGGGCGGTTGCCGGACAAGTGACGACACGGCCTCGTCCAACAGGGGATCCTCCATGGCCGGCACGTGGCCCGGCACGATCCGATCGCCGTCCAGCCTGACGGCCTCGGCACCCAGGAAGTCGATCACCTCCGCCCCGGCGAGCACCAGCGAAAGATCGCCTCGCTCCAGCGGGCGGCTGGCCGCCCTGTCGATGGCGGCGATCAACAGGTCCCGCGGTGTGCTCATGAATGGCTCCACGTCAGGGGTGTCGGGGTGTCGGGGTGTCGGGGGCGTATGAGCGCCTGGGACGTCGACGGTATCGACGCCGTCGACGTCGCGCGGTGGCGCCGGTCTCTCGCCGTGACGGCTCCGGCTGTGACGGATGAGGCAATGGACGCCGACGGATGTCCGCGTGTTGTCGTCCGACCGGTTGTCGACGGCGATCATGCCCGCATTCGAGTCTACGAAGCGAGGACGCCGGCCGCATCCCGCGCCGACCGGCGTGGCCCGTCGGGGATGCGCACCCTGGCGGGAAGGCCGACGGCCACGGACGGCTGATGTCCGGCAGCTCCCTTCCGAGGGTTCGACGACCTCGCCGGCTGCTCGGGGAAGCGGCGCAATGAGGTGCGGTGACGTGGTCTGCGGCGGTGTCCGGGCCCTGGAGGCATCGTCCTCGCGGCCGGGGCTCCGCGACCCGGGCCGGGAGATCGAGCGAAGCCGTGAGGGTCGCTCCCGCGCGCCGTTCGAGGCCGCTCGACGCGGCGGGCCGCGCTATCCGTACGAGAGGTTGGAGCAGGGGTTGTCGTCGGCGGAACGGGCGTCTGCGGCGACCTTGGAGGGCACGGCGGACGGCGCGGCGGACGCGGTGGCTTCCGGCTCGGTCGCGTACGTCGTGCCGAGGACGACCGAGATGCCGGTGGCGGCGGCCGGGGTGAGCTCCGCGCCGGGGAGGGCGCGGGCGACCTTCCCGGCCTGGTCCTTCTGGCCGGGGCCGTACTCGATCACGGTCTTGACCTGGGTGCGGACCGAGGCCGTCGTGGTGTTCGTGACGGTGAAGCCGTGCTCGTCGAGCACGGCGGCGGCGCGGGCCGCGAGGCCGGTGACGGTGGTGCCGTTGTAGACGGCCACCGAGACGCCGGTGCCGTAGTCCGAGTCGTCGTTGCCCGGCGACGTCGACGGTGACGGAGCGGACGCCTTCGCGTCCCCCTTTCCCCCGGCGTCCTGGCCGTCGATGGTGCGGTCGGCCCTGAGCGCCGCCCACAGTGCGTCGGCGTCGGGGTGGACGATCGCCACGCGCGCGCCCTGGTACTTCCACGGCACGGTCACGAACTTGGTGTTGTGCAGGTCGATGTCCTTCATCGACATCGCGAAGGAGACCAGTTTGTCCGCAGAGCCGAGTCCGGGGTCGACGGTCATCGACCTGGTGGCCGCGTCCGCGAGCGGCAGCAGTTTGGTGGGCGTGAGTCCGTCGCTCTTTATTTGTTTCAACAGGCTGGCGACAAAGGCCTGTTGGCGCTTTATGCGGCCTATGTCGGAGCCGTCGCCGATGCCGTGCCGGATGCGCACGTAGTCGAGCGCCTGCTGGCCGGAGACGGTCTGCGGGCCCTTGGCGAAGATGCGCTTGCCGCGGGTGGGGCGATGGGGGTTGAGGTCTCGCTGATAGACGTCCTGGGGCAGGCAGACCTTGACACCCCCGACGGCCTCGGTCATCGTCGCGAAGCCCTTGAAGTCGACGACGACGGTGTGGTCGACGCGCAACCCGGTCAGCTTCTCGACCGTGTTCTGGGTGCAGGCGGGGTTGCCTTTGGCCGTTCCGCCCACTGAGTACGCCCCGTTGAACATGGCGTTGGTCTCCGGCCGGGACCAGGTGCCGTCGGGCAGTTTGCACGGTGGGATGTCGACCAGGGTGTCACGGGGGATGGAGACGGCTAGGGCGTGTTTCTGATCCGCGTACGTGTGCAGGAGGAACGCGGTGTCGGAGCGACCGATGTCGTTCTTGTCCCCGCCGCCCAGGTCGCTGTTGCCGTCGGTCCTCCCGTCCGAACCGATCACCAGGACGTTCGAGCCCTCGGTGGAGACGGGCGGCCGGTCGCCGGACACGCCGTCCGAGCTGAACGTGTTGATGTTCCCGTTGAGCCGCATGTAGACCCAGCCCACGCCGGCCGTCGCCAGGACGAGCAGGGAGACCGTGACGGTGAGGACGGTCCGGGTGCGGCTCCGCTTGCGCCGCCGACTGCGTTCGGCCACTGCTCGCGCACGGCGCCGGGATGCCTGGCGGCTGCCTGTCATTCGTCCACACCCCATCAGTTCCGGTCAGAGGGAAGGGGTGACCGTTCCCGACTCGACGGTTGTACAGTTGCGCAATGTAGCAAGCATTTCCGAGAGATGGCGCCCCGCGTGGTCCATCGAGGAGAGAGAAGGGTTGGGTGGAGTGTTCCGTAACGCGCTGGAGCCCTGGCATCTGCTGATCCTGGGGCTCGTGATCATCCTGCTGTTCGGTTCGAAGAAACTGCCCGACACCGCACGGGCGCTGGGGAAGTCGCTCCGCATCCTGAAGAGCGAGACCAAGGCCATGAAGGAGGAGGGGGCGTCCCCGTCGGCCACTCCCGGGGCCGACGCCCCCGAACCGCCGGCCCCGAGGACCATCCGGTCTGCCCCGGGTGACGCCGCCTCGGCGCGTCCGGTGGCGGAGAGCGGCGTCGAGCGCCCCTGAGCGTCGCGCGTCCGCGGCGCGGTGGCTCGGTTCGCGCGGTGAGGTCGCGACGGTGCGTGTACGGCGGCGCTTCCGGGTGCGGGTGCGGGTGCGTGCGTGTCGTGTCCGGTGCGGGCGGGCCCCGGTCGCGGGCGCGTGCCGCCCATGCCACCGGGAGACGGTCCGTGACCTGTGCGCACGGCCCGTCCCCGGAGGTCTCGTCGGGAACGACGTCCCCGGGGAGGGTCACCGCATCCGCGTCCACGGCCGTCTCCTGACGGCGACTTTAAAGGTTGCGCAATATTTGAATATGGTGGGTTCACTACGCGTCCGGCGGAGCCCTGTTGCTCCGGTGGGCGCATCACCGGCGCGTGTCGAAGGAGAGCAGTGGTGTTGGGCGTCAGTCTCGCCAAGGGTCAGAACGTCGTCCTGAACCAGGACGGCACCCCGCTCGCGGACGTCACGGTCGGCCTGGGCTGGGACGCCCGTCCGGTCGGCGGCACGGACTTCGATCTCGACGCGTCCGCGATCATCTGCGGACCGGACCAGAAGGTCGTCTCCGATCGGCACTTCGTCTTCTACAACAACCTCGCCAGCCCGGACGGGGCGGTGCGGCACACCGGCGACAACACCACCGGAGAGGGTGACGGCGACGACGAGCAACTCCTCGTCGACCTCGACCGGCTCGACGAGAAGACCGGGCAGATCGTCTTCACCGTCTCCATCCACGACGCCCAGAACCGTGGCCAGAATTTCGGACAGGTCGAGGACGCCTACATTCGTGTGGTCGACAACCTCACCGGCCGTGAGATGTGCCGCTACGAACTCTCCTACGACGCCGCCGGCGAGACGGCGATGGTCTTCGGCGCCCTGTACCGCAGGGGCGGCGAATGGAAGTTCCGTGCGATCGGCCAGGGTTACGCATCCGGCCTGGCCGGCATCGCCGTCGACTACGGCGTCGACATCGCCTGAGCGGCTCTCGGGTGACCTCTGATCGGGCGGCCACGCCCTGGCACGCACGCTTCCCGCGTGCCGAAATGCCCTGGTAGCTCCTTCCCCAAGCTCTCAAGGAGCAGGGGAGACCCCATCCGAGGACATCCCGGCGCCTCGGAATCGCACGCACCGGACCGCGTCCGCCTTCCGATCGAAGGCCACCCGACAGCCTCTGAGCCGGGCGGACGGGCGGCCCCGTGTCATGGGCGCGGGGTCACGCGGAGGCATCACGGGCGCCGTGTGCCGGGGAGGCCCGGTCCGCTGAAGTCCGGGCCGGCGAAGTCCGGGCTGCCGAAGTCCGGGCTGCCGAAATCCGGACTGCTGAAGTCCGGACTGCTGTAACGGGGCCGGTGGCCGGAGCCCGCACTCCGGCCGGGCTCGGGCGCAGCGGGCTCCTGCCTGAGCGGCTCGACGGACTCCTGCCTGAGCTGTTCGACGAGGAACGGCCGGATGCCGTTGTGGCGCAGAGCTCGGAGCCACGCCTCCCTGGCCCGATCGAGGTCGGCGTCGAGGCCGGGAGAACGCACCGCACTGCTGCTCGCTCGGGGTTCCCGGTGCGCGGCGGCGGTCCGGTAGAGCGCGAGGATGCCGAAGGCGGCGGTGAGCGCGGCGATCCCGAGGCTGATCCAGCCCGCCGCGATCAGCGTGCCGGCCATGGCGGGCGCGCTGCCGGCCAGCCGGAGCACGTACCCGAGGAGAAGGAACGTGGACGCGGCAACGGCGGCGAGGACCGGGGTGAGAACCGCCAGAACGGGCACCAGGCCCGCGCCCGTGTCCTCCTGCTGCCCCGGCCCGGACAGGGGCGTCGCCCGATCGGCGGGCCCACCGCTCTGGATCCGTCGCCGCAGGTCCGCGTACGACCGGTACTCGGACTCGGCGGTCGACGCGACGTGAGGACCGGCCGCCAGGCCCCTGACGCGCAACTGGCCCGCGCCGATGCGGGACCGGGCCAGCGAGCGCCGAATCTCCGCGGACCCGATGACATCGTCGAGAGCTGACGCGTAGTCGGCTCCGTCCTCGTCCCGCAGTGGAAACGACCGGTCCATTCCATCCCCCGAATTGTGTGATCCGTAGTCCTGTGCCGTCGCGGCGGCGTGCGAGCCCCCGCCGGCGGGCGGCGGGTGCCGGCGTCCGGCCCCGGAAGACGCGCCCGCCGTCGGCACCGCCAACCGGCAACCGCCAACCCTCAACCGGGCCCGGGGCGCGGCGGGTCGACGGTCACGGAGCCGCTGCCCTCAAGGGCGGGCGCGCCGCACGACGCGCCGTGCTTCAGAGGCTGACGCCGAAGTCCGCGACGATGCCGCTCAGGCCGGAGGCGTACCCCTGGCCGACCGCGCGGAACTTCCACTCGGCGCCGTTGCGGTACAGCTCGCCGAAGACCATCGCGGTCTCCGTCGAGGCGTCCTCGCTGAGGTCGTAGCGGGCGATCTCGGCCCCGCCCGCCTGGTTGACCACCCGGATGTAGGCGTTGCGGACCTGTCCGAAGCTCTGGCCCCGTCCCTCCGCCTCGTGGATCGAGACGGGGAACACGATCTTGGCCACCTCGGCGGGCACGGCGGAGAGATCGACCTTCACGATCTCGTCGTCCCCCTCGCCCTCGCCGGTGAGGTTGTCGCCGGTGTGCTCGACCGAGCCGTCGGGGCTCTTGAGGTTGTTGTAGAAGACGAAGTGCGCGTTGGAGAGCACCTTGCCGGCCGCGTCGCACAACAGCGCGCTGGCGTCCAGGTCGTAGTCCGTCCCGGTGGTCGTACGGACGTCCCAGCCCAGACCGACCAGCACCGCGGTCAGTCCGGGCGCCTCCTTGGTCAGCGAGACGTTTCCGCCCTTGGCGAGGCTCACACCCACAGCGTTTCTCCCTCTTCACGACATCGGCCCCGGACGGTCACCGTCAGGGCGCTCTGTGACAACAGCTGAAATCTACAACACTGTAGAGTTGGTGGGTGGCAGTTGTCCGCATGGCAGGGGTGGACCCCCGGCGACGGTCGGTACGATGCCCCGTCGCCCGGCAGAACGGTCGGCCGTACGGAAGGGGACCGCGTCGTGACCGCAGAGGAGGACGGGCGGCAGGGACAGCGCGCCCGCAGACGGGGCCAGGGAGAGCTCGAAGCCCTGGTGCTGTCCGTGCTGGGCGACGCCGGTACGCCGGTCACCGCGAGTTGGGTGCAGGAGCGACTCGACGGCGGTCTCTCGTACAGCACCGTCATCACCATCCTGACCCGGCTGCACGAGAAGAAGGCCGTGTCGCGCACAGGCTCCGGGCGTCCGGTCCTGTGGCGGCCGGTCGCGACGGACGAGGCCGGACTCGCGGCGCTGCGGATGCGCCGGCTCCTCGACAAACAGGACGACCGCGACGCGGTGTTGTCCAGCTTCGTCTCGGCACTCTCCTCGCACGACGAGGAGTTGCTGCGGTCGCTGCTCAACGAGAGCGCGCCACCGGCGCCCGGAACACCGCCGGCTGAACCGGGGAGCTGAGCGATGGGCGTCTTCGTTTTCCTGCCCCTGGTGCTGCCGTTGACCGCGCTGCCGATCGCGCGCCTGGCCGAGCAGCATCTGCACCCACGGCGTGCCGCCCGTCTGCTGACCACCGTGGCGGTGATCCTCGCGTCGTGCAGCACGGTCTGTCTGGGGCTGCTGATGGTCGTCGGCACGGCCCAGCTGCCCGGAAACCCGTTGCCCGACGGCTGGTCCGACGACGAGGTGCGCGAGGCCGTCCCGCACGACAGGTTCGTCGGCAAAGCGGCCATTGTCGCGCTCGCGGCCGTGGCCGCGGCCTGGGCTCTCACCGTGCACCGTCACTACCGCTTCCGTTCACGCGCCCACCGGGTCCTGGCCGCGCTGCCTTCGCGGGCCGAGGTCGCGGTGCTGTCCGACGCCGTGCCGTACGCCTACGCGCTGCCCGGCGCACCCGGCCGGATCATGGTGTCCACCAGCATGCTGGCGTGCCTCGACGAGGCCGAGCAGCGGGCGCTGCTCGCCCACGAACGCGCGCACCTCTCGGGGCGCCACCATCGGCTGCTGCTCGCCGCCCAGCTCGCGAGCGGGGCGAACCCGCTGCTGCGCCCGCTGCGGTCCGCCGTCGCGTACAGCACCGAACGCTGGGCGGACGAGGAGGCCGCACGGGTCACCGGCGACCGGCGGACCACGGCTCGCGCCGTCGGCAAGGCGGCTCTGATCTCCCACCGGGCCGCCTCGCCGACCGTCGCGGCCTTCGCCGCCTCCGGACCCGTCCCGCGTCGGGTCGCCGCGCTGCTGGGGCCAGTTCCGCCCGACCACGGCTGGCCTCCGGCGCTCACCGCGACCGGCGTCGCGGCCCTGTTCGCGGCGGCGGGCACCGCCGTGTCCACGCTGTCCTCGCTCAACGCCGCCTTCGCCCTCTTCCTCGTACTCGAAGCGGCGACCCCGTTGTCATGACACAGCCGTTCCGCTCCGTGCGGACGCCCGGCCGGGCAACGGGCTCCGTCGGACGGAGGCCGGGAGCAGCCGTTCTCGACAAGTATGTAGGGTTCGTCCACCGCAAGTCGCGGTGGACAAGGGAGTGGTGAGCGAGCGGCCGACGGGCCGGGCGCGGAGGGTCAGCGTGAGCAAGGAACGCAGGAAACCGCGCGGCAAGGCGGCGCGCAGGGCCGACGAGAATCCACGGGGGCGGCTCACCAGACGGGGCAGACTCGTCGTCCGGGGCAGCGTCGCCCTCGCGGTGCTGCTCCTGGCCGCCGGTGGTGCCGGTGCCTGGATCTATCAGAACCTCAACGGGAACATCCACTCCGCCGACATCGACGACAAGCTCGGCGCCGACCGGCCGGCCAACATGAGTCCCGGATCCAAGAACATCCTGGTGGTGGGCTCCGACTCCCGTTCCGGCGACAACGGGAAATACGGCAAGGGCCTGACCACCATGCAGTCGGACACCCTGATGGTCATGCACGTGGCGGCCAACCGGAAATGGGCCACCGTCGTCTCCCTCCCACGGGATTCATGGGTCGGCATACCGGCATGCGACCGGGGCAACGGCACCACGTCCACACCGCACCACTTCAAGATAAATGAGGCCTTCGCCGTCGGCGGAACCAGCGGCGACGTCGCCGGGGCGGCTGCCTGCACCATCAAAACCGTCGAGCAGAACACCGGCCTGCGTATCGATCACTTCATGTCGATCGACTTCCAGGGCTTCAAGGGCATGGTGAACGCCCTGGACGGCATAGAAGTCTGTCCCGAGACGGCGATCCACGACAAGAAGGCGCACCTCGACCTGGAAGCGGGATGCCAGACGGTCAGGGACGAGAAGGCCCTCGGCTATGTCAGGGCCCGCTACAGCGTGGGGGACGGCTCCGACCTCGGCAGAATAGGCCGTCAGCAGGAATTCATGGAGGCGCTGGTGGCCAAGGCGCAGAAGAAGCTGACCAGCCCGACCGCTCTGTACGGTTTCCTCAACTCGGCGACCAAGTCACTGACCACGGACAAGGAACTGGCGGGGGTCACGCCGATCGCCGCGCTCGCCTCCGAACTCAAGGGCATCCCCCGCGACCGGCTGGCCTTCCTGACCGTGCCGAACTACGGGCGCGAAGCGGATGTACCCACTGACAAGGCCAATGTCGTCTGGCAGTACCCCCAGGCAGCGGATCTCTTCACTTCCCTGGCCACGGACAAGGAAGTCGACAAGAAGTCGCTGGAGGCCGACAGCAAGAATCCCGTGTACGCCACCACGATTCAGGTACACGTACTCAACGGGACAGGAAAGCAGGGGCAGGCCGCGAAGGTCGCGGAAGCCCTGCGTGCGGCGGGTTACACGGTCATCGGCACAGGCAACGCCCCCCACGACACGGCCAGGACGGCGGTGGCGTTTCCGCAGGGACTCGACCGGCAGGCGAAGGCGTTGGCCTCCCGGCTGCCGGGATCGCGAGCGACCCAGGACTCCGCTGCCGCTCCGGGCTCGGTGACCCTGACGGTCGGCAAGGACTTCGACGGCCTTCGCTGAACCCGCGGCCGGCGGCGTCGCGCCGGTGGACCACATCCGCCGAGCCGGCGGCCAAAGCCTGCGCCGCGCCCACGCATGGCCTCCGCAGTACCGGCGGCCGGCTTTCCGCCACGTCGACGGACGGCTTCCGCTGAATCTGCGGATGGCGGACGGCGGATGCCCCGGCACGGCGATGCCTCCGGGCAGCGCGCAGTCCAGCGATGCGCATCGGACACCTCCGGGGCCGGTGGCAGGAGCCGCCGGCCCCGGAGGAGGGCCGTTGCCCTGAGGGTGAACTCATAGGGCGTAGGAGACCGGGTGCGCGTGCCGGGCTTCCCGGGTGACGCCCTGGTCTGGGCCGTAAAGCCGCCGTCGGCATGGCCGATGACGATGCCGATCCGCAGCACGGCACGCGTCTCTGCGGCTGCCTTCCGGTCCCCGCCGTCTCAACCGTGCTCCGCCGGCGGAGCAGCCGACGGAACCGATTACCGACGGGCCTGCCGCAACCCGATGAATGGTGGGCTCACCCTTCGTCGTCGCTCTCGCTCTCGCTCTCCTCGTCCTCGAAGGCGTCACCGATTTCGTCGACGACTTCGGCGGCGACCATGCCGCCGACGACTCCGACCGCGACGCCCGCGGCGACGCCCGCGACCACCGCACCGGTGCTGGGCCCGGAGCGCCGGTGGTCATCGCCGTGGTGTGTGCCGTGGTGGAACTCGGAGTGGTGCGCGTCGTGGTGCCCGGTGTGTCCGTACGAGGAGGAGTACGGGTCGCCGGGAAAGCCGCCGTGCGAGCCGCGACCGGCCACGATCTGTTTGATCCACGAGTCGACTTCGGCGATCCAGTCCGTGTGGCCCACGGCCTGGTGGGAGACGGCGAAACGGTGGACGGCATCGTGGCCTTCGGAGAACGGGCCGCCGCGCTTGTCTGCCTCGATGATGACCTCGACACCACCGGACGACGCGAGGAAGGTCACCTCGATCTCGTCGACGGCGTGCGCGTGGTGCGAGGGTGGGGAGAGTTCGATCTCCTGGTAGAAGGGCAGTTGCTGCCCGGTCCCGTGGATGTGGCCCAGTTCCAGATCGGCGGACTTGAACCCGAAGCCCAACTGCCCCAGCGCTTCGAGGACTGCTTCCTGTACAGGAAGCGGCACCACGTCGAGAGCGTCGAGGTCGCCCTTGTCCTTGGCTCCGGCCACCTCCACCTCGGTACGCACTCCGAGGATCACCCCGAGCGGCTGCCCGTGGAGACGGGTGGCGGGTGTCTCCCACGGCAGCGTGAGAGAGAACGGGACCGTCTGCTCGGCTCCCTCCGCGAGCCGGAATCCACCGCCGACCGTGACGCGGTCGAAGACGACGGTGCCGTGTTCCTCCCCGTCGTGGCCCTCCGCCTCTACGTGGGCGACCAGATCGAGGGTGATCTGCTCGATGGTCACGTCAGCCTGGCCGCCGCGCAGATGAACGCGTCCGGTCAGGGGGCCGCCGGGCATGACCGGGCCGGGGTCCAGGACCGTGTCGACCGATGGACCACCGACTCCGATGGCTCCCAGCAGCTTCTTGAACACCATGGTGGCGTCCGCTCCTTCATATGGGTCTGTACTCAGGTGTGCCGATACGCCGGGCCGCCTCGCTTCTGGTCGGCGGGCCCGGCGACGGTGGGGCGGAGTGTTACTTGGCGGCAGCGTCCAGTGCGGCGAGAGTCTGGGCCCAGCGGGCGTACTTCAGGTTGGCCAGATCTGCCACCGTCTTGATCCCGAATGCCTCATGAAGGAGCTCTCCGTGGCGGTCCGACACTCCCTTCAGGGCGGAGACCGGGGCCGAGAGGATCGTGGACAGGTCCTTGTCCGCGTATGCCTTGTCGAGCACCTTGTCCAGGTCGATCGAGACCACTGCTGCCTCCTGTGAGCGCACTGCCCCGCCTGTTCGGCGGAGTGCCGCGGGCGCGGCTGTCAGCAGAACTACCCCGGAAGGTAAAGCAGTTCCCAAGAAGATCGGCGAGAGGTGCGTTTTCGGCCACGGTGCCATGTCGTACTGACAGGCAAAACGCAAGGTCAGCTCGATGGGTGGACCACAGTCGATCACGGGCGGCGCCGCTTTGCCTTCGCTTTACGCACTCGGGTGAACCGGCTGTCGGGCATGGCCGTGAGAGGTCGCGCGCCTAAGGGCTGTCCCGTAATCCCTGGCGGGCGCGCGACGACAGCTACGGCACCTCGCCGCGTTGTCGGAACATCCGCATACATCCAGTATGC
>NZ_JBVJMV010000053.1:0-49756 GCF_055584025.1 Streptomyces sp. NPDC104309
GGGAGCGGAACTCGTCAACGACCTCTTCGGTCAACGAGGGACGCTGAGCAATCAGCATGGGGTGGCGCCTCCAGATTTCGGCGCCCGCTATTTGACGCCGTAGACACCACACGGTATCGGCAATACGACCTCACAAGAGGCCGCACCGCCCGACGCCGCCAGGTGCCAGCTCAGCCGCCTCGGCCATGCTTGGGCGCTGCTGCCGGCCCTTGCCCGCCTGCAACGCGCCGACGACGCTGACCAAGCTCTGCGCACGGCACTGGCGGAACTGGAAGCCGACCCGTCAGGCACCGCGCCGGGCAGGTTCGGGTTCGACGAACCTGAGCTGAACCTCCACCAGGCCGAAGCCGACCTCGCTCTTGGGCGCCATCAACACGCCCGCGCCCGCGCCGAAGCATCCGCTGCGGCCTGTCCGGATGGTACGGGCGGCTGGACGGCCGCCACCCTCGTACTCGCCCAGGCCGAAGCAACCGACTGCCCGCAAGACGCCGCCCAACGTGCCCTGCACGTCCTGGACCACGTCCCCGCCGCCCGGCTCCGCTCCACCGCCCGCACCCGTCTCCATGACCTCACCAGAGCGCTCCCCACCGACCACGCAGCCGACCTGTCCGAACAGCTCCGCGCCCTGCCCTCAGCCATCGACCACCACGGACACGGACTCTGCTGATCCCCCGGGCTCGATCACCCCATCACCTCCACAGCCGCCCCTCAGCGTCTAAACGCAATCGGCTGCGTCGGCCTGGTAGGTGCGTGAGTTCTCCTCGCGACGTCTATCGCGTCCGTGGGTTAGCATCCCGGCGCTGCTTCCGCGCATCGCGCATGCTCTGTCGCTGAGCAGGCTGGACGTAGATCTCCAACGAACGCCACTGACCACCGCGCGACGAAGACCCCAGCGATCACCACGCTGGGGTGTTCGTCATCCAGGATTATCCCTTAGCGTTACCGACCGTTCGATCCTCGACAATCCCGCTGTGGTCCAGTGACAGGGCTAGAGATCCCGCACCTTCTGTTGCGGCGGCGGCCGTGACGTGTCCGGCCCGTCTGAGCGTGACCGGCCACGCGAGGCTACGGAGCGGCGGGGAGGGCTTCTGTGAGGCGGTCCAGCCGCGTGTAGAGGGCCCGCTCGAGTCGGGCGCGGTTCTGGACGCAGCGCAACCGGGCGGCGGAGGCGCGACAGGTGAGACAGGCTTGCCCTCGCGCATCCACCGGTCCCCGTCCCAGTAGATGACCGCAGACATGCTGCTACTTGCGTCTCCCATGGTGACGGAACGCCAACCGCGTGGGAATCGGGCCGTGCGGTCGGGGTGGGGCGCGGCGCTTGATTGCCGTTACGGTGAGGGCAATCTGCAATGCCTCAGGCGTCTGGGTTGGTCCCCGATGCAGCCGCCTTGATTCGTGTGACCTGGAGCTTGGACAGTTCCTCCAGCTCGGTGCTGCCTGCCAGATCGGTGCCTTTTACCCTGACGACGACGCCACCGACCCGCATGATCATCTGGGAGGTGCGGATCTGCGCGAAGGCTTCGCTCTCTTCGGCTCCCGCATCGATGGTCAGCGGTTTTACTTTTACGGTGGTGCCGCGTTCTTCGATGACCATGCCCTTCATGGTCGCCCGCGCGTTGTCTGCTGTGTCGAAGGAGTAGAGGACGAACTCCACCGAGGGCTCCTTATCCGACGATGAGTCCTCGGCACTGCGCCGGAACCTGGCCCCGCCCCCGACCGCTAACCCGACACAGTTCGTCTCGGTTTCGCGCTGGCAGATCTGGAGGGCTTTGTCGTCCTGGAGCGTCTTGGACTGGCTGTACTTCCAACCGGTGGGCAGGCTTGCCTTGCTGGGCATCGCCATCAGCATCTGGTCGGACGTGGTCAGTATGGGCGGCGTATCACCGCCGCTGTCAGTGCAAGCAGTGGCCCCCGCCAGCAGCACCCCTGCTATCGCAGTCATTCGTGTCCGCTTGAGCAACTTCAACTCCGTTTCGGGCAAGACCATTCGATGGTGCACACACCATCTCATCCGGTTCAGGCACGCCACGCCCTGAGCCGACAAGATCTACTGGGGTTCCTTGGCCACAGCCATCTCGACAACGCACACGTCCGGCGCGACGGTCGCGGTGTAAGGGAGTTCGACTGGGCCGCCTGGCAACGACGGCGCCCGCCCTGGGGGCTGTGCGCTGGATGGGCGCTGTGGTCGTCCGGCGAATGAGACTGCGACCGGGGCTACGTGACGGCGGGGAGGGCTTCTGTGAGGCGGTCCAGTCGCGTGTAGAGGGCCCGTACGAGGCGGGCGCGGTTCTGGGCGCAGCGGGCCGTTCCCTCCAGCGGGACGGACAGGCGGCCGTCGGCTTCGCGGAGGACGACTTCGGCGAGGGCGCCGCGGCCGTCGCTCTTGGGCAGGGCGGCGGCATGGCGTCGGACGTCGGCGGCCACGGCGCGGGCGTGCCCGGTGAGTTGGAGGGCGATCTGCTCGTAGTCGCGGGGTTCGAGGTCCGGGTCCTTCCACGCGAGGACAGCGGTCACGAGTGCTTCGTGGGGTGCGCGGTCCAGTGGCAGTTCGGCCTCGATGAGCCCGTGGGGGTCGTAGAGGCCGACGTGGGTGTTCCTCATCGGGTGCCCGCCGCGTCGTCGTCCTGGCCGTGGTCGCCGGGGTGGGCGTCCGGGGCCTGGACGGCGAGGAAGCGGGCGTAGCCGCGGTCGGCGCGTTCCAGCAGCGTCGGGGAAGGCCGGCCGAAGTCGGGCGGCTGAAGGTCGCAGCCTTCCGGCTGGGGGTCGGCGGGTGTGGGTGCGCTCATGGGGCACCGCCTCCGTTGCTGGGGTGTCGGTGTCATTCGACGCTACGGAGAAAGCGGATTGGTCCTCAACGAGATTGCGGAGAATTGCGGGAGATTCACTCCAGGGCGTCGATCGCGGCCTTGATGAGGGCGCGGGCGGCGTCGCCGTACACGGCCATCTCCGCGAGGCCGGCGAATGCCTTCGCGTAGTCGGCGACTTCGCGCGGCTGCGTCACCTTGATCTCCGCCGTCAGTGTCTCCACCACGGCCGTGGTGTCGTCGTGGACGTAGAACGCCTCCAGCGGCCACACGGTGCGCTGTGCGGTGAACGGGATGATGCCCAGCGAGACGGAGGCGAGCGGCATCACCGCCAGGAGGTGGCGCAGCTGCCCGCGCATCGCCTCGGGGTCGGCGGTGCGGTAGCGCAGGACGGACTCCTCGAGGAGGACGACGTAGAGGTGGCCGCCCTCGTAGAGGAACCGGGAGCGGGCGATGCGGGCGGCGACGGCTTCGGCAACGTCGTCGGGGGTGCCCTGGAAGCGGGTGATCTGCTCCATGAGGGCGGTCGCGAACGCCGGCGTCTGGAGAAGGCCGGGGGGCAAGTTGGAGACGTAGACCCGGCAGTGGCGGGTCTGCTCGTGCAGGGTGTTCCAATCTTGTTGGACCTTGCGCATGCCGTTGCGGTGCAGGCGGCGCCACTCCAGGTACATCGAGTCGACCGCGCGGGCGGTGGCGATGAGGTCGTCGGCCTGGTCGTCGGCACCGCACGCCGAACACCAGGTCCGGATGTCCGCATCCGAGGGCAGGACCGCGCCCTTCTGGATGCGAGTGGTCTTCGCGGGATGCCAGCCGCACCGGGCGGAGAGCTCCTTCCCGATGAGGCCGGCGTCCTTGCGCAGGTGCTGCAACCGCACGGCCAGCGCCTCACGGGCGGCCTGTGCGCTGGACGATGGGGAGGCGGTCGTCATGAGGTGGCGGCCCTTGGGTGTGCGTCGGTCAGATGCGGTAGTCGGCGTGCTCAGTGGCCAGGTCCCACACCGAGCGGAACGCCTCCACGCACAGCTTGATGGCCTGCGGGTCCTCGGTGTGGTCGGGCTCCAGGGCCTCGCCGTCACCGGAGAAGACGTTGAACCGCACGACCTGGTCGTCGATGAGCCAGAAGTCGTTGCCCGGCAGTGCAAGCGTGGAGGCGCGGCGGCGGGAAAGCCAGCGGACGTCCTCACCGGCGCGCAGGTTGGCGTCGGTGATGGCGTGCTCGAAACGGATGTACTCGGTGACGGGCTCGGACACGACCCGGGCCCGCAGGACCTTCACCCCGCGGGCGACGGTCCGCTCCACCAGCGGCAGCCACCCGCTCCAGTACTCCGAGTCGTCCGCGGGCACGCTCCCGTCCCGCAGGAAGGTGTCGTAGACCTCCCGCTCATCACAGCCCAGGACGGCGAACAACTCCGCCTCACCGCAACAGGAATCCGCTACAACCTCAAACCCAACCGGTAGAAGGCACGCTGCCCGCCTCCGAAAGCCAGCGCTGCCAGCACATCGCCCGCACGCTCATGACCAGCAGCAACGCACCACACGTCATACCGACCGGCAACCAACTGACCCGCATCATCACCAAAAACGTCAGCACCAGATCAGCATCCATGACAGCAGTCGAACCACCCACGACAACCCACTGAACAGCAGAAACCCGCTACCGATCGCACCGACATCACAACGCCGAACCACCACCGACAAAAACCCGCACATCATCAGACCGTCGACAAGCTCGCCGCGCTGGCCGGCCTCGGGCTGGAGTGGGCGGCAGCGGAAGGAGCGGCGTGATGACCGCACCCGAGGAAGAGCGGCGCGTGCAGGAAGCCGTACGGCGGCACGCCCGCACCAGCGCCTTCGCGGAGGCGGAGAAGGTCATCTCGGCGCTGCTGCCCGACCCTGGGGTGCAGGAGGGCAAGGGCACAGGTCGAGGCGGCGGAGATGCAGCTCGGCATGGAGCTGCGGCCCCAACTGCAGCCGTTCCAGGACCACTACGACCAGGCTGTGCGCGACGGTGACGCGGCCCAGCTCGCCGGGATCTGTCCGGGCAAGCACGGCCGCTGGGGACGGATCTGCGTCCTGGCCGACGGCCACGAGACCTTGATGGAGCAACCCCACTGGGGCCGCAACAGCGAGGGACGGCCGATCGCGTGGGTGAGCAGCGCACCCGACGACTGGTGAGCGGCGGTGTGGACCCCGGGACGCGTTGGGCGGCCCGGGGTCCTTCGCTGTCCGGGGCCAGCGGCATCGCGCCCCAGGCCCTACACGCACCTGAGTGGCTCTTCGCAGTTGAGGGTGTAGCGCCGAGAACATAGAGCTGTTGGACGGTTGGATGTGAGTTGTCAGGAGGTGCGAGCGTCGTAGTTCTTGCGGTATGCGAGGACCTCGGCCATGTGTGTCTGCGCCCAGTTTCTGAGCCCGCGCGTCATGTGATGGAGCGAGAGGCCGAGGTCGGTCAGCTCGTAGGAGACGGTGACAGGGACGGTTGGCGTCACGGTACGGGTGAGAAGACCATCGTGCTCCAGCGACCGCAGCGTCTGGGTCAGCATCTTCTGGCTGACCCCGGCCAGAAGACGAGAGATTTCGGAGTAACGCATCGCCTTCGGAGCGCCTGCGTGTGCTGCACCGGGCTGGCCAGGGCTGTTGTCGCCGCCCAGCGCACACAGGATCAGAACGACCCACTTGTCCGAGATTCGGTCGAGCAGCTGCCGGCTGGGGCACCCTGCCAGGAACGCGTTGTACTCCACCTTGGCCTGGGCCCTCTTCTGGGCCGCCTTCATCGTCGTCACTGATCGCACCTCTCACCGATGGGTGGGTTACGCACTCCAAAGTGCCTACTTCCCGATAGGAAGTTTCTCTCCAAGAGTGATGCAGGGAGGCAGCAGGCGCCACCCCCAAGTGCACGACGAAAGGCAACAAGATGAGCACACCCTCCCTCACTCTTCCCGGCGGCACCTGGACTCTCGGTGACCTGACCGTCACCCGGTTCGGCTACGGCGCCATGCAACTGGCCGGCCCGTGGGTCATGGGGCCGCCCGCCGATCGCGAGGGTGCCCTGGCCGTTCTGCGTGAAGCGGTCGACCTCGGTATCACCCACATCGACACCAGCGACGCCTACGGGCCGCGCGTCACCAACGAGTTGATCCGCGAGGCACTGCACCCCTATCCCGAGTCGCTGCACATCGTGACCAAGGTGGGCGCGACCCGCGACGAACAGGGTGGCTGGCCCACGGCCCGGCGACCCGAAGATCTGCGCCGCCAGGTCCACGACAACCTCACGTCCCTCCGGCTCGACGTACTCGACCTGGTCAACCTCCGACTCGGCAACGCCGAAGGTCCCCAGCCCGGCTCGCTCGCCGAGGCGTTCGAGACGCTCGTGGAACTCCAGCAGCAGGGCCTGATCCGCCGCCTCGGGGTCAGCAACGCCACCGAGGAGCAGGTCACCGAGGCACAGAGCATCGCGCCGATCGTGTGCGTGCAGAACATGTACAACCTGGCCCACCGCCACGACGACAAGCTCATCGACCGGCTCGCCACCGACGGCGTCGCGTACGTGCCCTTCTTCCCCCTCGGGGGCTTTACCCCTCTTCAGTCCTCGGCGCTCTCGGCGGTCGCCGCTCGATTGAAGGCGACACAGATGTCCGTCGCACTGGCCTGGCTGCTGCAGCGATCACCGAACATCCTGCTCATCCCCGGCACGTCATCGACAGCGCACCTTCGCGAAAACATCGCTGGCGCGGGACTCTCCCTCTCCCATGAGGACTTGACCGAGCTGGACGACATCGGCCGCTGAACGGCCCACAAGCCACGGCCGAAGCCACCGTTCAAGTTTCGGCCCCGGTCACCTTCGCGCGACCGGGACCGAAGCAGGACGATTCGCCCTCACCTGGTCGACTTCAGATCATCAACCGTCAGGAACTTGCGTCCACCGGCGGTGCCAGCTAACCCCGCGTCGGTGGCCGGGTAGGCGTCGAGGTCTCCCGAGGAAGGGGGTTCCTACACCAAGCCCATCCGGAAGACCCGTCCTTGCCGCTGGCGAAGCCGACCCGGTTGCCGGGGAATTCCAGGGAGCTGCCGGAGGGGACGGGGCTCGTTCCGTCGACCGGGTGGCCGGCTACCAGGACGCCGTCGGCGGCTGTGGCCGTGACGGTCAGCTCGCCTGCTGGGGTGGTGCGCCATGCGCCGGGGATGCCAGGGAGTGTGTGCGGGCCCGGGGTGGTGATCTTGGCGTTGGCGCAGACCTTGCCCTTGCCGTTCGCTCCGGCGATCTCTTCCCACCGGCCCTGGCGCCAGGCTTCGTAGTCGGCGGGGATGTGCGGTGCAGTCATGAGGGTGCTCCCTTTCCTGTCCGTCGCGCGGTAGGGGGCGCGGCGGTGGTGCTGCGCGGGCATGGTTGCTCAGCCCAACGAAGCGCACGGCGGTGCGCAGGCGGTGGTTGCGTAGGAGGCAAGCAATTGGGTGCTGGGGCTGCCTGGCAGGCAACCCGGGGGCGGGCGCCGGGTGTCAGGCGCGGCGGGCGGCCCAGACGGTGCGCTCGGTGCGTACGGCGAGATCGTCGCGGTGCAGGATGCTGGTCGGGATGTCGGGGTCGAGGAGTTCGTCGAGCGCGGCGAGGTCTGCGGGGCTCAGTGCGGGGGCGGCGGCGCCGCGGATGCGCTGCAGGCTGCCGTAGGCGTAGCGGCCGATGATGTCGCTGCGCCCGCCGTCGATGTGGACGCTGATGGTGCGCTCGTCCTCGACGGTGAATCCGGCGGCGGTGAGCATCGGGCCCCAGTCGGCGCCGCGGTGCGGGACGTGCTCGGCGTGGAAGGTCTCGGTCGCGGCATGGGCGCGCTCTTCGAGGCCGGGCCGGTTCTCGGGAGCGTCGGCGGGCAGGAAGCGGGGGAAGCCCGCAAGCTCGACGACCGCGAACAGCCCGCCGGGGGCGAGCAGGTCGTGGACGCTCGCAAGGGCGCGCTCAGGGTTGGCCATGTGGTGCATCGAGGCCGAGGCCCACACCAGGTCCGGTGTGCCGAGGTCGGGCCAGCGGTCGGTGTCGAGGTCGGCCTGCACGGTTCGTACGCGCCCCTCGACGCCGCGGGCGCATGCCTTCTCTCGCAGGAGCTGGAGGTGTCCGGCGGAGGTGTCGACGGCGGTGACGTGGGCATCGGGGAAGCGGTCGAGGAGGGCGAAGGTGCCCGCTCCGGTGCCGCAGCCCAGGTCCACGATCTGGCCCGGCTCGCTCTTCAGCGGCAGCCAGGCGGCGATGGACGCTATGTGTTCGAACAGCACTTCGGCATCCAGGTCGAGGATCTCCGCCTGGCCGGCGTCACCGTGCTCCTGGTGGCTGCCTTGCCCGTGGTGCGGGCGGGCGCCTTGGCCGTGGTGGGGGGTGTGCGGGTGCGCTTGGGTCATGGCATCACCGTAAGCCCGTCATGCGTAGATCGCACGACTGCTTGCGTAATGCGCAAGAAGGTGGCGTGGTGTGCTGCCCGGTACGCAAGATCGCCCACGGTGCCGGGGCCTGCGGCGCGGCCGTGGACCGCTATTCGCAGGGGCCCTGGGTGCCTGAGCAGTCGGCTTCGGTGCCGTCGGCGCCGGCGTCCTTCTGATGGCCGCGGCGGGCGTCGCGGTCGAAGATGCCCATGATCTCGCACGGCCCTCCCTCGGCGCCGATGGCGTGCGGCATCATGGTGGGGAACTCGGCGGCCTGGTTGGTCTCGATGCGAAAGCGCCGGTGGCCGAGCATCAGGATGGCGGTGCCGGACAGGACGACGAGCCATTCGCGGCCGGGGTGTGCGCGCATGCGGGCGGGATTGTCGGGCGGCGGTTCGGTCATCCGCTGACGCATCACGCTCATGCCGGGGTCGCCCTTTATGGGCCAGCGCATCAGGCCATGGGTGCCGTCGATCATCGGGCTGATGACGACGTCGTCGGCGGCGTTCTCCACGAGCTGGTCCAGCGTGGTGTCCAGGGCGCGGGCGAGGGTGACCAGCTGGTCCAGGGCGAGACGCCGCTGGCCGTTCTCGATCCGGCTCAGTGAGGACTGGCTGAGGTTAGCGCGAGTGGCCAGTTCTTCCAGTGACCAGCCCTGCGCGACGCGCAGAGCGCGGATCCGTTTGCGTACGAGGCTGTCCAGCTGCCCATCTTCTTGCGTCATAGGCAACATGATATGCCCTTGCTGCAATGTGGGCTTAACGTCGCTTACAGATGGTCCGGCACGGGGGGCCACGTACGACGAAAGGGCGCGACATGTCTGCGCAGACTTCCCGCTACAAGAGTGACGCACTGCCCACGCCGACGGTGGATGTGGTGGTGATCGGCGGCAGCGCCGCGGGCCTGAACGGCGCGCTGATGCTGGCCCGCTCGCGCCGCTCGGTCGTCGTGATCGACAGCGGCAGCCCGCGCAACGCCCCCGCCGCGGCCATGCACGGCTTCATTGTTCTCGACGGCACCCCGCCGCCCGAGATCCTCGAGCGGGGACGCCAGCAGGTCCGCCAGTACGGCGGCCGGATCGTCTTCGGCGAGGTCGCCACGGCTCAGCCCGCCGCCCCCGCAGCCGACGGCGACCTGCGCTTCACCATCACCCTGGCCGACGGCCGGAGCGTGACGGCGCGCCGGGTGCTGGTGGCTACCGGGCTGCGCGACGTGCTGCCCGAGGTGCCCGGCCTGGCCGAGCACTGGGGCCACAGCGTGGTGCACTGCCCCTACTGCCACGGCTGGGAGGTCCGCGACGAGCCGATCGGCATCCTCGCCACAGGGCCCGCCTCCCTCCACCACGCCTGGCTGTTCCGCCAGCTGACGGACGACCTCATCTACTTCACCCGCGGCACCGAGCTCGATGCGGACACCCGCGCCCGGTTCGCCGCCCGCAACATCCGCATCATCGAGACCGACGTCAAGGAAGTCGTCGACGAAGACGGCGCCCTGGCAGGCGTCCGCCTGGCCGACGGCAGCTTCGTGGAGCGGCGGATTTTGGCGGTGGCCACACAGATGCAGGCCCGCACCGAGGGCTTGGAGGGCCTGAAGCTGCCGATGGAGGACCTGCCCGACCGCATGGGCCGCCGCTTCGCCTCCGCCATGGCCGGCACCACCGAGATCCCGGGCGTGTGGGTGGCCGGCAACGCCACCGACCTCACCGCTCAGGTCGGCGCCTCCGCCGCGGCCGGCGCCCTGGCCGGCTCCCACATCAACGCCCTGCTGGCCACCGCGGACACCGACGCCGCGCTCGCCGCCGCCCAGCACGCCACCGGCTGACACACCAGCCCCGCCGTTCAAGCACCGCGCGGACCACCCTCCAGTTGTCCGCGCAGTGAGCAAGTCCTCATCTCACCACCGTGGCGACCGGCCCTGTCCCGGCGCTGATCCTGCATGCCCTTTTCGGAAGGAAATCATGAGTACCAACCAGCCTCCCCAGGCGGCGGCCGCGCCGGTCAGCGGCGGGGGTACGCCGGATGCGCGTCAGCTGCGCGCGATCCTGATCACCGTCTCGATCGCGCTGATGGCCGTCATCGCCTCGGTGTCCGGGCTGAACGTCGCCCAGACCCACATGGCGGTCGAGTGGGGCGCCTCGCAGACCACCGTTTTGTGGATCATCAACATCTACACGCTCGCCCTGGCCGCCCTGCTGCTGCCGCTCGGTGCGCTCGGGGACCGCCTGGGCCGCAAGCCCATGCTGATCACCGGGCTGATCATCTTCGGTGCCGCCAGTGTCGTCGCGGGCGTGGCCCCGTCGGCCGCGGTGATGATCGGCGCCCGCGTGGCCGCCGGCATCAGCGCCGCGATGATCATGCCGATCACGCTGGCCGTCATCACCTCCACGTTCCCCGAGGAAGAGCGGGGCAAGGCGATCGGCGTCTGGACCGGTGTCGCCGGAGGCGGCGGCATCCTGGGCATGTTCCTGTCCGCCCTGCTGGTCGACGTCGCCGACTGGCGCTGGCTGTTCGTGCTGCCCGTGGTCCTGGTCGTTGTCGCCCTGGCGATGACGCTGAAGTCGGTGCCCAACTCCCGCGATCGCTCCACCCACTCCTTCGACACCATCGGCGCGCTGGTCTCCACCATCGCCGTGATCGGTCTCATCTTCGTTCTCCAAGAGGGCCCCGAGCGCGGCTGGAGCGACCCCGTCACCCTGATCAGCCTGGCCGTCGGTGTCATCGCCGCCGTCGCCTTCGTGGCCTGGGAGCTGCGCCGCCGCGACGCCTCGCTGCTGGACGTACGCCTCTTCCGTGAGCGCGGTCTGGCCAGCGGCTCGATCACGCTGCTGGTCGTCTTCGGCGTCCAGGCCGGTATCGCTGTCGTGCTCTTCCCGTTCTTCCAGGCCGTGCTGGGCTGGTCCGGGCTGCTGTCCACGGTGGCGATGATGCCAATGGCCGTCATGATGATGATGACCTCCGGCCTGGCACCCAAGATGGCCGCCAAGATCGGCGCCCGCCCCACCATGACCGTGGGCGTCGCCCTGGCCACCCTCGGCCTGGCCCTGATGGCCCTGTTCGTGTCCGTCGACGGCGGCTACCTGTCGATCCTGGCCGGCATGCTCGCCATGGGTATCGGCATGGGTCTGTCGATGACGCCCTCCACCGAGGCCATCACCAGCTCCCTGCCCCGCGCCAAGCAGGGCGTTGCCTCCGCCCTCAACGACGTCACCCGCGAGTTCGGCACCGCCCTGGGTGTCGCGATGCTCGGCGCGCTGCTGGCCAATGGTTACCGCAGCGCCATCAACGACAAGCTCGACAACATCCCCACCGGGGCTGCGGGCACCGCCCGCGAAGGCATCGCCAACGCCATCGAGGTCGCGCCCAAGACCGGCAGCCACGCCCAGGACCTGATCCACGCCGCACAGCAGTCCTTCGTCGAAGGCTGGCAGCAGGCCATGTGGATCGGCACCGCCGTGATGGGTGTCCTGCTGGTCTACGTCACCCTGCGCGGCCCGAAGAGCACCACCCCCGTCGAAGCCGACGACAAAGCCCCGGAGGCCGGGGCGGCGGAGAGCGTCGCCGCCCGCTGACCTCACAGGAACTCCGTGCGGACGGAGCACGACGCCGCCCGCACGGCAGACGGCCATCGGGCACACCGCGACATCGCAGTGTGCCCGACGGCCGCACAACGCCTTGAGCACAACCCGATACCCCGATCACATGCAGGAGTAGCCCTTATGAGCACCATCGAGCTGACCGCGGACAACTTCAACGAGGTCATCACCGGAAGCGACTTTGTGATCATCGATTTCTGGGCCGAATGGTGCGGCCCGTGCCGCAAGTTCGGGCCCGTCTTCGAGCGGGTCTCGGACAAGCACGAGGGCGTCATATTCGCCAAGGTCGACACTGAGGCTCAGCGAGAACTGGCGCAGGCATTCGAGATCACGTCGATCCCCACGCTCATGATCGTGCGCGAGCAGGTCGCCATCTTCCGTCAGGCCGGCGCCCTGCCGGAGGCTGGACTCGACGACCTTGGGGCTGGCGATGGGCCGGGAGGAACGATCCATCAGGCTGTCCTCGCCGTGGGCGAGCCAGCGGGCGTACCACTTGGCCAGGCAGCGGCGGGAGATTCCTGCTTCCGCAGCGACGTGTGCGATCGGACGTCCGGCATCGCCCCGCAGGCACAAGCGCAGACGTCCTTCGGGGGTCAGCGGTGCGTTCCGATGTCCCGCTGGTGGCGCTCCTGGACTCGGCGGCCGCGTTCACCGGGAGCCCTGGGATCTCGGGGCTCCCGCGTGAGCGGCTGTGCGTGGCGTCAGCGTGCGAACTTTTCGATGGCCTCCGGGGTGACGGGGGTGAAGAAGTTGACGAGGTTGCCGTCGGGGTCGCGGAACAACAGCGACCGGTTGCCCCAGGGCATTGTGGTGGGCTCGTTGACGAAGTCGGTGACGAAGCCGGTCAGGTTCTGGTGAACGCGGTCCACGTCGTCGACGAGGAACTCGGTGATCACGCTGTGGTTGTCCGCCGGGCGGGCGGAGCCCGGGGCGAACAGCGGGACGGTGCGGGTGCTGGCGATCGCGAGGGTTGCGCCCGGGGTCTTGAGTTCGGCGAAGTCTTCGGTGGCCCGTATCGCCTGCATCCCTGTAGCTCGCTCGTAGAACTCGACGAGGCGTGCGACGTCGCTGGTGATGATGCGGATCGAGACGAAGTCCATGGGGATCTCCTTGGCTGTGCTGGAGGGGTGCACGTCGCAGGCTAGGAGAAATAGTGGACAGAATCGGTCCTGTATTCGCGTTAGGGTGCGAACATGCCTCGACCGACCGGCCGCGTGCTGACCCTCCTGGAGCTGCTGCAGTCGGGCGGCACCCGGACTGTGGCCGAGCTCGCCGCCCGTCTCGGCGTCGAAGGGCGCACCGTGCGGCGGTATGTGGACCAGCTGATCGACCTGGACGTGCCCGTGGAGTCGGTGCGCGGCCGCTACGGCGGGTACCGGCTGGCTCCCGGGTACCACTTGCCTCCGCTCATGCTCAGCGACGACGAGGCGCTGGCCGTGCTGCTCGGCCTGGTCGCCGGCCGCCGGGCAGGGCTGACGACGACGGAGCGCACGGCAAACGAGACAGCGTCAGCGAAGATCCGGCGGGTGCTGCCCAAGCACATCGCCCGCCGGCTCGACACACTCCTGGAAGCTCTCGCCTTCACGGAGCAGCCCGCCGAGTTGGACCACCCGGACGCCGGGCTCCTGCTCACCATCGCCGATGCGGTGCGCCACCGCCGACCGGTCTCGATCCGCTTAACCTCCGGCCGGTCTCCCCCACCCGCCAGATGCTCGAACCGGCTCCCGGTGAACGCCGTCGCGCCGGGCGGCAAACCGATTCCGAAGTAACGCCGCAGATCCACGACAGCCTGAGGATCAGCGACGAAGAAGCCCAACCGTTCCGCGAACGGCAACGGGAGATCACCCGAGGACATCAGCGGCAACGTACTGGATGAGACTGCCTACGGATGCGGAACGGCTCGGCGGCTGTGGCCTTCGGGGAAGGCCGTCCGCACGCTGACACCCAGCTTCCTCGGACGTACTCATTTGCGGGAGTAGGCAGAGGGCGTAGTTCGGTTGCCGGCAACGATGCCGGCGACGACAGCACGGTCCGTTGTAGCTCCGACGGGTCGATGGACTGTTGTCCACACGACCTCATCGACGCGCAGGTTGCCCCCTGCTTTGTCCTTCGGCGTGAGATCCAGGATGAGAAGTTGGCTGAAGGGTGCGTTGGTGTTGCTGTACTCGGCAGCCTGGGTGAGGTAGCGGCGTTCGAGGTACTCACGATCGTTGTCGGTGGCGTCCTGCTTGATCTCGGTGAGGTAGCGCAAAGCACCAAAGTGCGCCATGACATCTGCACGACCCATGCCCATATCAACAGGTTCGACAAGGACGACGTTGTGCAGGGGCCCGCCCTGGAGCCACTGGTAGAAGTCACGTTGCAGGTCAGCCTCGACAGGCTTGCGCTTCCCCTCGGGTTTGCGTCGGTAGTCGAAGGGAGGTGGGTCGCCTTTCTTGGTCGAGCCAAAGAGATTGGTTCGGGTGATGTCGGAACGGCTCTTGAGGAAGAGGAGACTTTGTTCCACCAGTGCGGAAAAGGTCCTGCGGACTTCACCGGTAAACGAGGGGTGCGCTGAGAGCTCGGTCATGAGCTGGTCGAGTTTGGGCACGATGAGCGGGTCGGTGGCTTTGAGCCGGGCTATATCACCGTCGTAGGCAAGACCTTCGACTGCCAGAAGCTGCTGGTTGTCCAGTGCTCCGGCGATGCTCAGCGCTTGCTGTTCACCGAGCAGGAGCAGCAAGGTCGGTGCCAGACGCTGCAAACGGGCAGCCGGCGCCCCTCCGGGGTCGTCGTCACCGGTGTCGTCGTCAGAGGCTGAAAGTCCTGAAGAGGCCTCGCGCTGGGATGCGGTGTCGATGGCATTGAGCAGGGCTCTGGCCGTTTCGGCGTCGAAGCCCCGGGCAGTGTGCTGGTCTGTGTCTTGGGCAGCGCGGCGCAGTTGTGTCAGGAAGGCCTGCTGGCGCAAGAAGCCGTCTTCGATCGCGGGCTCGACCAAGAGAGCCAGGCCCTGGCCGGTGCTGCCCGCCAGAGGGCAGACGGTGCGGGCGGCGCTGTAGGCGCTGAGGACTGTGTCGAGGGCCTGCCAGGCGTCCATCCACGCGTCGTCTTGTAGAGCGGCGGCTGCGGCGCGTAGTTGGAGGATGAGGCGGTGCCAGGCGATTTCTGCCGAACGACGCGGTTGGAGCCAGGCGGACTGGTGGGCCCGGTGGAGCCAGGCGCCGTGCTGGTCCAGGGCGCTAGCGATCTGGTCAGCGGCTCTGGTGATTGTTACTGCGTCGGCCCGACCAAAGGCGAGGATGGCGTCGCAGACGGCTGCGTAGGTGCGGGCGTCGTGGCGGGCTTCCTCGGCTTGGGCAGCGGTCTCGAACTGCTTGCGTGCCTGAGCGAGGTGTGTAGTGACGGCGCCTATGTCAGTCGAGGACAGTGCGCGGCGCAGCAGGTCGCAGCCGAGTTCGAACATGGCGTCCACGTCGGTGGCTTCGTCGTGGGTGAGTTGTTGCAGCAGGGCTCGCACGGTTTCAGCGACGGGGCCCTCATCAGCCCAGCGGTCGAGGGTGAGACCGAGAAGCCGTGGCAGTCGCTCAAGGAAGTCTTCGGGGCCGTCAACCGGTACGTCTTCAAGGAACTGCCACACCTTGAAGGGGGTGACTGCTTCGGCGACTGCCAGGCGTACAGCGCCTTCGAGGCTGGCGGCAGCCAGGAGTGGTGCGGCCTGGATGCGATCCGTCAGTCCATCCAGCAGAGCTGTTGTCAGCAGCTTGCCCAGTGCCTTTGCAGCTGTGGGGCTGTGAAGCAGGGCGTCCATGGATGCGGTGAGGTGGAGGACGCTGCGCTGTGCGGCAAGTCCTTTAGGGAACGTGACGGCTGCGAGCTGCCATTGCGCGTCGCTGCGGTTGTACGCGTCGGCAACGGCTTCGGCAAGGTAGGGGGCAAAGGGGCCGGCGGCCACGTCGCTGGCCTCGTTGGCCACGGTTTCGGGGGTCAGGCCGATGGCGGGGAAGGTAATGGGCCGGCCGTCGGCGGCCAGCTCGGTCAGCCGGTCGACGAGTTGCGGCACGGCAGCCTTCCTTTCCATCTGATACTCGAGGGCGGCCTCACCACAGGGATGCACCGGGCTCGGCCTGTCGGATGCTGTCAGCGGGCAGCGCTGCACGGGCCAGGTCGAAGTCCGCAGTGGTGAGCACTACCTGCAGCTCGCTCTCGGCTGCGACGGTGGCCAGCTCCTTGAAAAGCTTATGCGCGTCTGCGGACTGCATCTCCTCAGACTTCGGACTGTCGATGAGCAGCAGGCCGGGGTGCGTGGATACGCCTTTTGCCCTACCGACCCTGAGCAGGGCGATGGCAACGGCGATGCGCAGCCGCAGGCGTGCGCCGGCGGTCTGGTCCTTGAACCACTCCTGCTTGCTGCCGAGGGGGAAGATCTTCAAGCGAGCGCCGCGGTCGATCGACACCGACTCGAGGGAGGGGACCCCGAACAAGGTCGCCAGCTCGACGGTCTCCTCGTTGACCTCTTTGAACAGCGCCTCGGCGGCCGTCTTGCTGTCCTTTTCCAGCAGGTCGGCGGCAGCCGCCAGGACCTTAATGGCCTTGGCTTCGTTTTCGTCCAGGGGCGGTTCCTCGGGCTCGCGGAACACGCTGAGTGCGCCTTCCAGCCTCAGCACGTTCTCCTGTGCGGCCAGGCGAGCGGGCAGATCGGCGGCGGACTGGGCACGTCGCAGCTGCTCCTGCGCGCCTTCCAGCCGGTGTGTCAGGCCGTCGACGGTGGTCTCAGCCTGTTCCAGAGCTTGCTTGGCTGACTCTTCGACGGCAGTACTCGTCTCCAGCCGCTGCTGTGCCTCCGCGGCAATTTCCTGCGGATCTTCGTCGTCTCCGGTCACCTCGCGTGCGCATACCGCGCAGGTGTGGGCGTGCCGCTCCTGCTGGCGACGCGTGTCGTCGATCTGCTGGTCGCAGCGGGGGCAGCTAGTGGGGTTCAGGCCGTGGAAGAGCAGGCGAGCAGTGGCGCTTTCGGTGACATCGTTGAGGAGCTTGGCAGCCTGCTGGCGTTCGGTGCGAGCCCGGCGAAAGACACGCACGGCTTCGTCCCACGCGTCCTGTGCGTCGGCCAGAGCTCTGGCGAGCTGGACCGCGTCGTGGGCCATGTCGGTCAGGGAAGCGTCCTCGCCGTCCCTGGGCAACAGGCGTGCCAGTGCCTCACGGGCCTGGGTGAGATCGGTTTCCAGGCGTTCTCTCTCGGATGCACGTTCCGCTGCTTCGGCGACCGCCACTGCGCGGCGCGCCTTGTCCTCGGCAAGGCGCACATCGTGCACGGTCTTAACACGGGTGAGAGCTGCGGCTGCAGGCAGATCCAGGAAGACCTGCAGCAGACGGCCTGGCAGTCCGTTGGAGGCGACCTCACCCAGCAGGGCCTTGTCGCCGCCAGCCGGCAGGTAGACCGCGCCAAAGTAGGCGGGCCACCCGTGGGTCTGGGTACTGGTCTCCTTGAAGCTGTTGACCAGTGGCTGCAAATCCATCCGCCTTAGACCGACCGGCAAATGGTTGGGTCGCTTGTCGGCTGACGGTCCCGGAAACGAGACAGGCACGGGCCTGCGTGATCATGGAGGTCTCTACGCTCAGTGATCACACGGAGGACCCGTGCCTGCGGTGCCATTTTGCCTGCTCGACCCCCTGTGGGACCAGTTCGCCGTTCTCCTGCCCGTACGGGAGGGGTACTCAACGAGCCATCCGCTCGGGTGTCACCGCCGTCGGGTGTCGGACCGTGTCGTGTTCGAGCACGTCGTGCTGGCACTGGTCCACGGCTCGGGGTACGAGCGGATTGCGAGTCCTGGGTGCTCTGACCGAACAATCCGACGCCGCGTCAAACAGTGGGCTGAGCTGGGGATAGCCCAACGACTACATGCCTTGGCGCTGGAAGCGTACGACAGCATGATCGGTCTTGGGCTGACCGAGATCTCGGTCGACGGCTGTATCACCAAGGCACCGTCGGGCGGCGAGAAGGCGGGGCGCTCACCGGTGGACCGGGGCAAGCAGGGGCTGAAGCGCTCGGTCGCCTCCGATGCCTGCGGCGTTCCGCTCGGCATCGTCTGCGAGGGCGCCAACCGGCACGACTCGCCCCTGCTCGGCCCCACCTTGAAGGCGGCCCGAACCCAAGTCGGCGCAATGCCCGAAGACGTCAACGTCAACCTCGATCGCGGCTACGACAGCGTCACGTCCCGTGCGCTGATTGCCGAGTTGGGGTTCACGTCCGAGATCGCCTGCAAGGGCATTCCGGCCCCGATTCAGGCTGGCAAGCGCTGGGTGATCGAGCGCACACACTCCTGGATGAACGGCTACGGCAAGCTGCGGCGCTGCACCGAGAAGGACGGCAAGGTGGTGGACTTCTACCTCCACCTCGCCGCCGCACTCGTCACGCTCCGCATGCTCATCCGCCGCGCGACCAAGCGCTACCGCTGGGACGGCCGCCCCACCACCCGACGCCTCAAGTGATCCATTTGCCGGTCGATCTTAGCATCAAGCTGGCGATCTGCTCCGCATAGCTGTCAGTGCTGGAGGCTCGCAACAGGGCAGTGATGCCCTGGTCCGGGGCGGGGCCGCGTACGTCGGCCAATACGGACGGTTCGCTGCCGGTCAGGACGGTGGCCGCGGTGATCTCTCCGTCGGTGAGGTCCAAGCGGAACGCCATGGGCTCTCCTGCGACGGTCGCGTCCAGGTCAATGTGGTGCAGCCAGCTGCGGACACGGCTTTGCATCTCACTGCGCGGTGTGCCGCGCAGGCACCACGTCAGTAGTTCCAGCACCGATGTCTTGCCCCTAAAATTCGAGGCAACCAGCGCTGTCAGACCCTCGGAGAAAGACAGGGTGGTGTCGAAGGGGCCCGGTTCGACGTCGCCGGTACGTTCGCCAGCCACTCGCAGCCGGTGCACCCGCAGTGACCGCGGACGTGCTGGGGAAATGACCAACGGCAGCCCGTATGCGGCGAACACGTCGCGGACGTCGTCGACCTTCACACCTGCCTTGTCCGCAATGCGCGTCTCCAGCAGCGCCTCTTCCTGCACCGTGCTCATGCTCCCCCCACTCCCTGTACCTGTAGCTGCTGCCGGAAGTCCGCCAGCCGACGGCGTGCCTGCTCAGTGATCGACCCGATCCGGCTCCCCCGCGGCGTGTCGGCGTACTCGCGCGTCAAGTACTGCTGCTTCTTCAGCGCGCTGCCGCTCTTCTCCCCCGCGAGCCGCAGGACGTCCTCGACGCGCTGCACGTAGTAGCCGAAATCCGGCTCCTGGCGGTGATCTCCCGGGCGACGTGGCGGCCATGCTCCAGCAGGAAGTAATCGTGCTGGCGCACCCGATCGACCGTTCCCCGCCGCTTGCGGACCAGCAGCCCGGCGCTGCGCAGCACCGCCAGAGCGTCGTCCAGCCACTCGTAGGCGCCGAAGTGGTGGCGCAGCATCGGATAGCGCCGCACCTCCGGCTCCTCGGAGTCCAGAATCCGGCCGGCGAGGTCCAACAGCGCTTCCTCGGGCTCGGTCTCGTAGGCTGTCAGCAGCTCGTTGGCCAGGTAGTCCGGATTGCGCAGCCAGAAGTCCAGCTTCTGCAGCTTGACCTGCGTCCGCATCACTCCCACCGCCCGCTCCAGTCCGGGCAGTGCCGTCTCCGCCTCGGTCACCGGCTCGCAAGCCCCGTCGATAAGCAACAAAAGACGTACTGCGTCCTGCTCTCGGCTGGTCACCGGCTCTCCCGGTCCCCGCCCCGCCCCCTCGTGATCCATCGCGACAGCGTAACTACCCGCACACGAAACTGACCATGGTGTGACAGGGGCGAATGTACGTACATGCCCATTCTGCAGAGCACCCCGACCCGGTGATCGACTCCGGCCAGCAGGGTGGTCCGTGGGGAAGACACGATGTCTGGCAAGGCGGTCGGCGCGCATCCTGGTACTCCGCCGTCGCGAGCATGTACGGCACGTGAAATGCCAGCCCATCAACACTTCACACACATTCCCGGTCGGTAAAACGGACGAGGCCCACGGAACCGCCGGTGATCTTGGTCGGCCGTGGGCCGCGATCCACGACAACCAGCGGATCCCCGCCGACTTCCGGCTCTACCTGACCGCGACCCCGCGCATCCTGGCAGCGGCCCGGCCACAGAAGGGCGCGGACGGCCAGGAGGCAGAGATCGCGACCATGGCCGACGACCCGGACGGCACGTACGGTGCGTGGCTCGCAGAACTCGGACTGAGCGAGGCGATCGAGCGCGAAATCCTCGCCGGATTCGAGATCGACGTCCTGGAGATCCGCGACCCCTCCCCCGTCCTCGGGGAGTCCGAAGAAGCCCGGCGCGGCCGGCGCCTGGCCCTCCTGCAGACCGCGCTCCTGGAGCACGCCGCCGCATACAACCTGCGCACCGTCATGACGTTCCACCAGAAGGTGGAAGAGGCCGCCGCGTTCGCGGAGAAACTGCCCGAGACCGCTGCCGCGCTGTACGTCAACGACGCCTCCGACGACGACCTGGCCGCCGCCGACAAGCTGCCGAAGTCCTCCATCGACGCGGAGTTCTACGAGCTGGAGGCCGGCCGCCACGTCCCGCCGGACCGCGTGTGGTCGGCATGGCTGTGCGGCGACCACCTCGTGTCAGAGCGCCGCGAGGTGCTGCGCCAGTTCGCCAACGGGATCGACGCGGCCGGGCGCCGGGTGCACCGGGCGTTCCTCGCGTCCGTTCGCGTGCTCGGGGAGGGCGTGGACATCACCGGCGAGCGGGGCGTGGAAGCCGTCTGCTTCACCGACACCCGCGGCTCGCAGGTGGAGATCGTGCAGAACATCGGCCGGGCGCTCCGCCTCAACAAGGACGGCTCCACCAAGGTCGCGCGGATCATCGTGCCGGTGTTCCTGGAGCCGAACGAGGACCCGACCGACATGGTCGCCTCCGCCTCGTTCCGCCCCCTTGTAGCGGTCCTCCAGGGCCTCCGCAGCCACGACGAACGACTCGTTGAGCAGCTCGCCTCCCGGGCGCTCACCAGCGGGAAGCGCAAGGTCCACGTCCGGCGCGACGAAGACGGCCAGATCGTCGGGGCCGGCGGCGAGGGCGACGGCGAGGACCAGGAGCAGGACGACACGCAGGCCGCCGCCGAAGCGGCGCTGCTCCACTTCTCATCTCCGAGGGACGCGGCGACCATCGCGGCGTTCCTGCGCACCCGGGTCTACCGGCCGGAGTCCCTGGTGTGGCTGGAGGGCTACCAGGCCCTGCTGCGGTGGCGGGCGGAGAACGAGATCACCGGTCTCTACGCCGTGCCCTATGACGTGGAGACCGAGGTCGGCGTCACCAAGGACTTCCCTCTCGGGCGGTGGGTGCACCAGCAGCGGAAGGCGCTGCGGGCCGGGGAGCTGGAGGAGCGGCGCAAGACCCTGCTGGACGCGCCGGAGGCCGGGATGGTGTGGGAGCCGGGCGAGGAAGCGTGGGAGAACAAGCTCGCCGCGCTCCGGTCGTACCGGCGGGCTACCGGGCATCTCGCGCCGCGTCAGGACGCGGTGTGGGGCGAGGGCGAGGCGATGGTGCCGGTCGGCCAGCACATGGCCAGCCTCCGCCGGAAGGGCCAGAAGAACGGCCTGGGCAAAGACCCGGAACGGGCCGCCGTACGCGCGGCACAGCTCACAGCGATCGACCCGGACTGGAACTGCCCATGGCCACTCGACTGGCAACGCCACCACCGCGTCCTCGCCGACCTCGCCGACACCGAAGCCGGTGGCGTCCTGCCCGACATCGCCCCCGGCGTGCTGATGGACGGCGACGACATCGGCAAGTGGCTTCAGCAGCAGAAGCACGCGGGCACCTGGGCGCAGCTCTCCCCCGAGCAGACGGAGCGACTGACCGCTCTGGGTGTGGAGCCCGCTGCAGCGGCGCCTGCCGCCCCGGCGATACCGCGTGCGGCGAAGGGCCCGAGCAAGGCCCAGCAGGCCTTCCAACGCGGCCTGACAGCCCTCACGCAGTGGGTGGAACGGGAAGGCGACCGGCCGGTGCCGCGCAGCCACGCCGAGACGATCACGGTCGACGGCGAACCGGAGCCGGTGACCGTGAAACTAGGCGTATGGATCTCCAACACCAAGACCCGCCGCGACAAACTCACCCCCGAACAACGCGACGCCCTCGCCGCGCTGAGCGTCGACTGGGCCTGAGTTGGAGCCGCGAGGTTGACCATCACCGGGTGAGAACACCGCAGGCCCGCGCCGGATGATCGGTGCAGGCCTGCGGCGGTGACGTCGGAGTTACTCAGCGGCGCCCTGCTCTATCCGCTTGCTGGCCTGGTCGAAGAACCGGTTCGGCAACGGGATGTCGTTGGCGGTGATCCTGATTCAGAGCCACCGCTGGTAGGTGTTGCCCTGGTCGCTGTTGGTGTAGACGGAACCGCTGGAGTTGCTGTCCAGGACCCGGCCGGTGGCCTTGTTCTTCAGACGCCAGCCCTTGGAGTCCTTGGTCTCGTACCACCGCTGGTTGTTGTTACCGCTGCACTTGATCCCGTACACGTTGCCGTCCTTGTCACTGTCCAGGCAGTGGCTTCCCGTGCTGTACCCGGTCCACTCGAGAGTGAAGGTGCCGTCAGAGTTCTTGGTCTCTTCCCAGCCACCGACGTTCCGTGAACTGGTTTCCACCTTGGTGCCTGTTCCGGTGATGCCTGTGTCCATAGCGAGCCAGCGGCCCGTTGCCGCGTTCTTCCACGTCACCTTGCTCTGCGCGCCAAGTACACCGTTAGCAGCCGGGGTGGTCTTCCCCTGTGCGGCCGGTGCGGTGCTTGCAGTCGGAACGGTCTCTTCCTGCGCGGCCGAGGCGTTGCCTGTCATCGCAAGCAGGGCCACCGAGGCCATAGCCGTGGCCGAAAGAGCCATTGATATTCGCTTCATCTTCATGAAGTCCCCCCTATGAGATCCGATTGAAATAGGACACGACTCAACCGGCTCAAAAATTGAGCCGCGAGTCGCACCGGACGGATCGATTTGAAGCATTGCTGGTCGGGCAATGTGCCGAAACGTTAACAAGGAGTGATCGGCCCTTGCAAGGGGTTAGTTTTATGGGCCATTTGGTAGTTGATGCACGAAATGTCTTCGTGTGCGCCATTCCTGACCACCGCGTGTCCCTCTCTGTCAAAGTAGAGCGAGTCCTCAGCTGGTCCGAGTGGAGAAGGCGTCATCAAGCCCGATCACGCACCAGTCACTACCGGCGACAAACCGCAACTCAGACATGAAGATCACGATCTACAGCTGGAGTAGGGGGATCCTGGTAAGATCAGCAATCTAATTTCTGGCAGGCCGAAGATCTGGGCCGGTTGCATGGCCACTGGAGGTAGGGGTAGTGGAACGCGACGGCTACGACAGAATTCTGACGATGCCTAACGCACTGAGCGCCCTGCGCGTGGCCGGGGTGCCCGTATTTCTCTGGCTCGTGCTTCAGCCGTATTTCGGCAATCCAAGTCTTGACGGTTGGGCTATTGCTCTTCTCGTAGTAAGTGGCGCAACTGACTATCTTGACGGCAAGCTGGCCCGCAGGTGGAATCAGGTGACACGCCTGGGTCAGATCCTGGATCCGGCCGCAGACCGGCTTTATACCGTCTCCACGCTGCTGGCTCTGCTCCTGCGGGATATCATCCCCTGGTGGTTCCTGCTGCTCCTGGTCGCGCGGGACATATTCATGGCGTTCAATATCACCTCCCTACGAAGGTTCGGATACGGCCCGCTCCGGGTGAACTTCATCGGGAAGGCAGCTACGTTCAATCTCATGTATGCCTTCCCATTGCTCCTGCTGGCAGATGGAGGCAATACCATTTCCGACTACGCGAAGATATTCGGATGGGCGCTAGCCATCTGGGGGGCAGCGCTGTACTGGTGGTCCGCTGCTCTCTATACGACCCAGGTGCGCCAACTGCGGAAGAAGTCTCTCCACGATCACGGCAGTGAGACTCTCCCGGCCTGACGGTCCAAGGACATGGGAGCGCGAGCAGACGGCGCAGGCCGCAGTGGCGCACGGCCTGGTCGAAGCCGACCGAGCCCACCCCGGAACCGCTGAACACCTCACAGCGATGCCCGGCATCACTGTGCGAAGCGGACCCCCTGGACGCAACAGGACCGCAAACATCCAAGTGGCCAGCCGGGCCATACTGGGGGCATGGCACCGGCATCGACTCCCGCTTCTGCCCCTTCGAGGTTGGCGCAGGCCTGATCGAGCCCAACGCGGAGGCGGTCGCGCATCTCCTGGTCGTGCGCCTGCTCGTCGAGCCGTACGGTGACCTCGTCGTCCAGCAGGCTGCGCAGCTCACCAATCGTGGGCTCCCGCGCCGCCGTCTCGGTGAGCGTCTCCTCGCTCAGCGGTTCCTCTCCTGCGGCCAGGCGCTGCCACACGGTGAGGGCAACGGGCCACCGCGACGGCATGGCGACGTTGCATAACCGACGCCGACTGCGAGGCTGAACGCGTCCGACCCGCAGGGTGATTGGAAGCTCCACCGTGTCCGTCGCGTTCCGCATCAGGTGCTGCCTGTGCGCCAAGAACATCCCGCTCGCCGGGGACGTCATCGCCCTCGATGGCGAGTGGCAGCGCCGCTACCCGGACATGCACGGCACCCTCGCCTGCGAGCGGTGCGCCATCAACTGCGGCTGGAACTGCTGCACCACCTCCGAGGGCGGCTTCGTCGACGGACACGTCGCTGCGCCCGAGGACCAGGTCGACGTCGACTCCTGGAGCCATCACCTCGAGCGCGGCACCCACCGCGCCCTGGTGAACCTCTACCCCCGCTCCGGGCTGCTCCAGGGAGCGGAGCCGTACCTGCGCTGGCTCGCCGGGGACAGGTACACCCGGCCCGAGGTCACCGCCCGCCTGGGCGCGGCCCTGAGCGAGTTCGACGCCCAGCACGGCGACGTCCGGGCCCCGCAGCCGGCCACCGCCTGAATCCGGCTCCTCCCCCGCCGCACGGTGGCTGATCATCCCGCTGACACGGCCTCGAACCCCGTGGCAGGGTGCGGTGATCGGATCACCGGACGGCAGGGGGCTCCCCCCGTGGAAGCACGGATGTGGAACGGCTTGGTCGGCGTCGCGAAGGAGACGTACACCGCCTCGCTGGGCGAGGGCGTCGTGCCGCGCCCGCTCATGATGCCGCTGGTGCGCGCCGAGCTGGTCGGGCTGATCTGGGTCCGCCCGCTCAAGGTCGGCCAGGACGCGCTCGCCGGGATCGCCGAACTCGCGAACATCGCCGCGGCGGCCGGCGCGGAGCAGGCGCACCGCGCCCGAGGACCAGTCCACCTTCGAGGTCGGCTCGTCCACGTGCAGCGTCCGAGGCAACACGCCCTTGCGCAGCGCCAGCACCATCTTGATCACACCGGCCACACCCGCAGCCGCCTGCGTATGCCCGATGTTCGACTTCACCGGCAGCCCGGCGCTTCTCCGCCGACACCCTCCCCATGGACCGAAGTGTCAGTGGTGGCAGAACCGCTGCGCCCGAACATGCGCCCGCATCCACACGTCCGGGTGGACTGTGCCCGAACCGGTGGCGCGCGAACGCCGGACACGATCCGGATACGGCCGGAAAAGCCCAGATTCCCTCATCAAAGGGCGTCCTGGCGTTTCTGACGGATGGAGGGCAATCGGTGCGTGGCTGGTGCGGGTGTACCACTCGAGGGGTTGCCGCAGGTGTGGCAGCGGGCTGCCTGGGCGGTGCGCAGCAGGCGGCTGGAGGTGTGGGCGGTGACGCCGCAGGGGCCGGGTGGTGTGGGGGCGGTGGGGGGTGCCGTCCCAGCAGTGGGCGGGTGATCGGGTGGAACGCATGGGCGTGAAGGTGGCAGGCGGCACACCCATTGCAGTGCTGCCGGGCGGTCAATGTCCCTCACCTGGCATAATACGCGGGAAGGCGTGTGCGATCGTTCGAGCCTTTGCGGTCTCGTGACTGGATCGGGTGATCCCGGCAGCAAGATGCGCGGGGTCAGTCGGTGGGCTCGACGGGGGCTCGTGTTCCTCGCAGAGAGCGCCGAGGAGTTGGTCGACGGGGGTCCCGAGGGCGTGCCAGGTGGGGAGGGAACCGGCGGTCCGGCCCTGCTCGATTTCAATGAGAGTGCGCCGTGAGAGGCCGCTGCGGCGGGCCAGTTCGTCGTAGGTCCATCCGCGCGCGCCCCGGAGCCGGGCCAGCTGCAGGCGCAGGGCGGCGAGGTTGGGGTCGCCCGCTACGCCCGCGCCCGGGAAGCCGCCCGCGCCGCGCAGCCCGGGTTCTCAATCGGTGCGATCCGCGCGGACCTGACTCGCACCTTGCTGTCGGAGGCGTGGCAGGTGCCCGTTGACCAGTTGGACGCGCAGGCGTCCGCCCGGGGGCTGGGTACGGCTGTGCGGGCGGTGGATGCGGCAAAGCGGCTGGTTCCTGGATACCTCGACGAGCGCAAGGAGCGTGCTGCCTGTGCTGGATGAACGGCTGGTGGAACTGCCCGGCACGGCCCGGGCCCGGGGCCCCCAGGAGACGTGGGAGGCGTTGGCCGGGCGACTCGCGGACCTGGTCGACGCTAACGGCGTTCTGCCGGCCATCGAGCCGGGCGTGCTGTTCGAGGGCGACGACCTGGGCAAGTGGCTGGAACGGCAGAAGAATCCGGGCACCTGGGCGCAGCTGTCGACCGAGCAGCAGGAACGACTGTCCGCGTTGGGCGTGCAGCCCGCCCAGGCCCCGTCTGGCTTTATCGAGCAGTAGTGAAGTCACTTGTCGATGGGTTTGGGAGGCGCCCGGATCCACGGTCAGGCGACGTTCACGAGTTTTGAAGTCACTGGGGTCCTTGCCTGGACAGCCCTCACACGCGGTGCGGACGTTTGCCGCCGGACGCTGCCCGGCTCGGCTGCAGGATGAGGCGGCGGCCCACAAGCGGGTCAGCGTGCTGCGTCACGGCGGCGTCCCGCTCCGCGGCCGACCAGGGTGAAGACGGCCAGGGCAACCGTCGCCGCGGCCCCCGTGGCCAGCGCGTCCGCGACGTATGGGCCCACGCCCGGACGCAGGACGTCGACGAGCCCGAACAGTACGACAGCCCCCACGAGGCCAGCCGCGGCCCCGGCCGGCCAAAAGCGGTGACGCGCCCAGAACCACTGGACGAGCCCCATGCCGATGAGGGGCGCAACGGGCACGTGCGGCTCATCGAGAGCGGCGAGCACGCCGTATCCCAGAATGCTGACCGCCCAGCAGGCAACGGCCACGAGCGCCGCCTCACTCCAGCGAACGGCTGGGTTCACGTCTCCGCCCCTCATTCATGGCCCGGGCCCGACGGCGCTCCCACCGCCGGGACAGGAAAGCCGCCAAGATCGAGCCGACCACGAGCGGTCCGGCAACCCAGCGGATCACGTCCACTGGCCAGCCCGGATCCCCGCCGGCCATCAAGGTCACCCACTTGACGGTGAGGCAGATCCCCAGCACCACATAGCCGAGCCCCCAAGCGCGGACCACCCACGCAGGTCCCTGGCCGTGCTCCGGCCGACGCAGCCGGAGCACGGCCCCCCATCCCAACCACACGCAGCTCAGCCCCGCAGCCACCACGAACACGTCCACGGCCCTGTCGAACACCTCTGTCACGGTCCCGATCCCCCTCACCTCCCTCTCTCACCTCCGGCGGAACGCCAGGCTCCCGGCTCATCATGATGACCGCCGGGACGCGGCCCCTCACCTGTCGGGCACGGCAGACAGCCTGCGCGACTGCTTTCCGGTACCCGGCAATGTGAGCCCCCTGACGTCACTTCTCATGAACATCCAGGGGCGTCAATATCACCAACTGCTGCCCAAACCGGCAGATAAAGGCTGCTGCTTGAAGTGAACGAAGCCACCCGTCTCCGGCCCCGGCGGCCACGCGCGCGACGAAGGGTCCGAGCAAGGCGCAGCAGGCGTTCCAGCGGGGCCTGGCGGCCCTCGCGCAGTGGGTGGGGCGGGAAGGCGCGGACCGGCCGGTGCCGCGCGGCCACAGCGAAGAGATCGCGGTCGACGGCGAGGCGGAGCCGGTGGTCGTGAAGCTGGGCGTATGGGTCTCGAATACCAAATCGAGGCGGGACAAGCTCGCCCAGGAGCAGCTGGACGCGCTGCGGGAGCTGGGCATGGAATGGGCGTGACACGGCGTACGGCCGGTCGTTGAACCGGACGGTCAAGCGAAGCACACAGAGACCCCGGGACGTCACCGCAGATTCCCGGGGTCTCGTGCTGTCTGCCGCCCTATGCGGCCTCGTGCAACACCGCCAGGCAACACGCCCCAACCGTCCCATTCGGGCCGATGCTTTCGCAGGTCAAGGGCGCAACGCGGGCGCTGTGGTCCCCTGTGTTGCAGAGATCCTGTTGCAGGCCGCGGCCAGGGCCGCAGCGGGTGCCCGGACGGGACAGCGTCAGGCGCTGCCCGTGGCAACGGCCGCGCGGAACTCCTGAGTCATCAAGGCCACCGAGCCGCGCTGGACAGGGGCCGGGCCCTGCTCGCCCCACACCTTGTGCAGCGCGGCTCGCATCCGGTGGCCTTCTTGACCGCCCCCGCTCCCCGGGGGCTTGAGGACCACGACCACCATGTTCTGGGCCTGCCTTCCGCGTTGGAGGGAGCAACACCGGCGGTGCTCGGATTGAAGCTGCCCTTCACGCGGTGATGGCTGCGCGGCACCTGGTACAGCAAGCGGTTCGCGGGATCGAGCTCCCCGGTGTACCGATTCTCGATCGAGCGCAGCAGTTCTTGACGATCTCAGGCGGGTACGTCGCCACCACACGGACCACAGAGTTGGACCAGCGCGTCAACCGTCGTCCTCGGTAAGCCGACGGTTTAGCAGTCGGTCAGCACCTACGGCGGGTGGGCGGTCGGGGAGGCTTCCGTGAGGCGGTCCAGTCGTTCGTACGGAGCGCGGGCGAGCTGGGCCGGCGCAGCGCATGGCGCCCTCCCCAGCGTCGCGGACAGCTGGTCTAGGGACGGGCTAGGACCGTTCGTCCGGATGCGCGTACCAAGACCGCGTCCTCGGAAAGATCCAAAAGTCAGACACCAGGACGTTCCTCCTTCGGTAGTCTCCCCGCGCCAAGGTCACCGCGCCCGAAGCCGGGTTCGGCCGACTATGCGACGCGGCCGTGCGGCTTCGCAGCTCACGTCGCCCCACGGACTGGAGTAGCACCATGCCCCGATGGGCTGTCCTGCAAGCTGAGGGCCAGGCGGAAGCCTCCCGGTACACCGTCCACAGTGAGCTCGAAGGGACCGAGGCCGAAGCTCTGGCCGCAATGCTGCGCATCGTCGACACCTTCAGAAAGGCCTACACCCCGGGAGGGAGCCGCCGCCAGAAGAGACGGGTCTTCCGCATCTCCGAGCGCAGCTACTTCGTACGCGTCGAAAACCGGATGTCGAACGAGGAAGCTCACTTCACCCTCGCCGAACTCATAGCCGACACCGACGACGACGACCTTCCCGACACCGCGGGCGGGCTGGTAGAGGGCCGGTGAATCCTGGCCGCAGGTTGGCCGCACGCGCTGGTCAAAGCTGGGAAACCGGCGGGCCAGGGTGAGACAGGGTCACGCAGAAGGGGTGCCGCTCCCGAGGGTGGCACCCCTTCTGACCTGCAACCTTCTGACCTGCTGCGGTGGGTGTGGGATTTGAACCCACGGTGACTCGCGCCGCGCCCTTGCGGCGCTGGGCATGGACTGGGCGGGGCCGGTGCCGGCCACCGGGGCCGCACCGGCGCAGCCCGCCGCCGTGCAGGCCGCGCCGCCGAAGCGCCTGCCACAGCGTGACCACCACGACGAGTGCGACAAGATGCTGTACGAGGGCGGTACGTGTGTACCTGCGACCTCATCGAGCGGCTGGGGCCGCCCTCCGAACGGGAGGACCCCTACTGGGACAACCTCTGACCGCTCCCGCGCACGACCGGACCCCGGACCTCTTGAGGCCCGGGGTCTCGTGTCACCGGCCGAACATCGGCGCGACCCTGCAACACGGAGTGCAACATGCACCCGCTACGGGCGGGAACGGACCGCGGCGGTCATGCCAGGGGGCCAACCAGCCCCTGAATACCCGGGTATGACACCCCTACGGGCCACCGCCCGCTTCTTTGGGCGGCGGGCCTCTAGCCTCGCGCCCGAGGTCAGTTGTTGTTGTTGACCTTGGTGTAGGCGGCGCTGTAGCCGGTGGGGCAGTAGAGGGTGTCGGAGCCGTCGCCCGTGTGCCAGCGGCCGTTGACGGTCGCCTGGGCGCCGTTGACGCTGTTGCTGTTGCAGACCAGGACGAGTTGCCAGCTGTTCTTGGGGAGGGTGGTCTGGCAGCTGACGGAGCCCCAGTTGCTGCCCTGGGACGTGAAACAGAAGGAGGTTGCCGAGGCGGAGGGGGCGGTCATCACTCCGGCGGCCACGAAGAGGGCTGCTCCGGTGCCGAGGACTGCGATGCGACGACGCATGACGTGCTCCTGTCGATGGTGTGAAGAGGGCGTGCGCCAGCATGTCGAAGATGTGAACGCATGTATATGCACGTGTCACATTTGACTGAAACCGATCACTCGGTTCCGGTTGTGGAGAAGCGGCTACCGTGACCGCCAGATGCCGCTTTCACCACGCACGCCGGACAAGGGTGCCACCCAGGAGGGACAGGCACCGATCTTCGGTAAGGAGTGAGTCTCGGTCACCGCGGCCGAACTGACCGACTCCGACTACTCCCACTTGCGCAAGATCTCCGACACCGCCGTTGCTGTCGTCGGCTCCGAAGGCGAGGAGATCCACTTCACGGCCAACGCGGCGAAGACCGGCTGGATACCCGAGCCCGGCTCGGAGGAGCTGACACTCAAGGGCAGTTTGACGGGTTCCTTCACCCTGTCGGATACCGAGGGCACGGTCACGGAGTTCACCAAGCCCGATCCGGCCGTGCCGACCTGGCAGGTCTCCAGCACCCTGCTGGATGGGCTGTCCAACTCCACGACCACGGTGATCTCGCAGAAGACCACCTACAACGGCAAGGCCGTCGCCCGGCCCAAGTGGGTCATCACACCCACCTCGGCCGCGACCGCCGCGGAGTGCGCGGCCGATCCGGCCACCAAGGGCTGCCGGGTCCTGGAATACCTGTACCCGCTGACCACCACCGCCACGGACACCGCGTTCGGCAACGTGGTGGGCCGGGTCAAGTCCATCCGCCTGTGGACCACCGAGCCCGGAGCGGCCAGCTCCAAGGTCCTCGCCATCCAGTCGTACGCCTACGACACACAGGGGCGGCTGCGCGAGACCTGGAACCCGCGCATCTCTCCTGCGTAGTCCAGCAGCGCGACCTGCGCACCGTCGTAGTCGGCCGCGTCGATCCAGTCGTCCTCGTGCACGCGGGCGACCGCCAGCCACAACGCCTTGCCGCGCGGCACTCCGAGCCGGAACAGCCCGCCGCGAGCCACGATCTTCTCGGCGACCTTCCCCGCGTAGTAGCCCGCATCGCCCTGGAACAGGATGGTGCCGGTGGCGCCGGCCGCGCGGACCGCGTCCACCGCCCGGTCGATCTGGGCGGGGGCATGGGTGCGCCCGTCGGAGCGGCCATCGAGCAGGTCGGCGACCAGCACCGTGCCGGCCTGGGCCCAGTGCGCGGCGTGCACCCGGCCGGCGATCTCGCCCTTGTAGGAGCGGACGACCTGTTCCTTGCGGGTGGAGAACACTTCGATGGCTGAAGAAGTACGGCGTCACCGATCCCGACATGGTCACCGCCCTGGAGGGCCTAGCCAAGGACGCCTCAAAGAAGGGGCCCGGATCAGTTCCACCCCGCCCAATCCGACGGCTTCCTCGTCATCCAGGTTCACCTGGTACGAGCCGCCGAATCCGCCGGCGCCTTCCGGGCAGTTGCGGCGCAGCGGGGGTACGAGGGCTTCGGCCATGGCGGTGCGGCGTGGGTCCTTCGCGTACGAGGCCATCGTCAGCTCCTTTCCGGGCCGGTGAGGTGCGGCCACAGCAGCTTGAGGTCGTGGGCGACCCGCTCGGCCAGGATGGCGGGGTCGTTGGCCGTCCACTGGTGAGCTGTTCCGATGGCGTCGGCGGCCTTCGTCCTGGAGGAGCAATGAGCCGGACTCCGCGCGGGCGGTGAAAGTCGCCGGGGCCGGCGGACGGGGTAGGAAGAGCAGCGGGTGGTGCGGGGTGAAGTCGAAGTACGAGGCTGGCTGCGGGCTCTTCGTCGAAGAGCTGCGGGTCGGTCCACAGTCCGACGGTGACGACGATCCAGGTGTGCGACCGGTCAGGGTCGTTGCACAGCCACAGGTCGAACGTGCCGACCAGGAGGTTCTCCTCCCACTTCCAGACCTTCGCCCGCGGATCGAGTTCATCGGCCCCGTCCCGGCGCAGCGGGATCAGGGCGCGCTCGAACGGGGCGATCAGATCGTCGTAAGCGGCCCGCATGGCCACGCTGCCGGCGTGGTCGCACGTCAACTCGCGGTCCGGCGTGATCTCCCACTTCAGGCCGTCGGGAAGCTGAGTGGTCAGGTACCGGCGCAGTGGGCCAAGAGCCTGCGGGAGGCCGTCCTTGTCGCGTCGGGCATGCTCGGTGGCGGGCAGGCGGACCCACCAGGCGTAGTAGGGCGTTCCGTCCGGGTAGGTGTCGGTGTCGACGCAGTGTTCGTACACACAGCCCAGCGAGGCCGCGAGCTGCGTCATCGTCTCCTGGGTGCGCTCGTCCAGGTCCGGATCCTCGCCCACGAGCTGCGATGGGTCATGGACCTCGAGGCGCCACACCACCCACTCGAAGTCCTTGAAGTCCCTCACGCGCACGCGCCCCTCGGCTCGAGGGTGTAACCCCTGCTGTACCCGGCCAACATCTCGCTCCCCTGCTTCGCCCAGCTCCGACAGCCCAGTACATCAAGGCCCACCAGGCGGGCGGGAACGTTCGGCGGCACCCGGCCCGGACGAGCGACGCACAGGGCCGGCTGAACCCGGCGCCCCGATCTCAGTCGGAGTCTGGGTCGTATCCGAGGCTCTCCAGGAAACGGCGGCGCTCTTCTTCCTCATGTTCAAGGAGTGCCGCCAGGACGCGCATGTCCCGGTGAGAGGTGATCGCGGCCTTCAGCACGGCGGCGAGGACATCGGGCGGCAGGGCCTCGGCCTGGGTGGTGGCAGTGCCGGTGAACGACCGGTTGTCGCTGACCTTCGGCGGCGCGGTGGGCAGCTGGTAGTCGGCGATCTACTGCTCGGTCACCGCCAGACGCTCGAAGACGACCTCCGTTCCCGGGGCATCCACGGCAGCGAACGCGGTGACATCCTCGGCCAGCGCGGAGAACAGATGGACCCCGCTCTGGTCCCAGTCGGAGACGACGAAAACCCTCACCGCGCGGTGTCCGTCAGCAGCCGCACGCAGCGCCGCTCCCCGTTTCGCCGGCAGCCCGTCAAATCCGCTGCCCGAATACACAGGCACACCGAACGGGTCGGCGACGACGACAAGCTGTGGAACCATCCCGGCCGTAATCCCGCCAGTATGGTGTGCTCTCCTCACTCGGAGGGAGAGGTTGTTCCCCCTGGTGAGAGAGCTGGGATGGCAGTCGGCGCCTGCAAAAGTGGTGTTGCTCTCCATCCGGCGCGGCGTATCTGCTTCCCCGGCTCGTCGTGCGCGGTGTGGTGTCCGGCACGTGGCGAACGAACCGGCCAATCCTTCGCAGTACTCGGCGTAGTCGACCGTGTGGAGCACCCACGCGTGCCAACGCGATGAGACCTCAACAAGAGCGGCGCGACCCGTCTCCGTGGCATCCGGCCGAACTGCCCTGATCAACGGAGCGGTGAGCGCCTGCGGCTCTGCGAGGCCCCTCGGGGTTGGCCGCCGACCGCACAGCGTTCAACAGTCGGCTACCGGGGCGGGGGTCGGTGCGCTGCTGCCACTGTAGGAGGGCAGGTCGGCCACCAGCTTGGTGAGGACCGGGTCGCCCGCGTAGCGGCGCTCGTGAAGTTCGGCGATCTTCCGGGCGATGTCGGGGTCGTCACTGTCGGTGGTGTCGTAGGAGACGAAGGTTTCGAGCAGTGGCAGGCCTATCCGGTCGGTGTGGGCGTGCGAGGGCGCCATCAGGTACTCCCAGTACCCGTCGAGGTCCTCGAGGACGAACACGGCGCCATACTCGAATGCGTCGCCGACATCCCTGCCGACGACGTACCGCACGACCGCGTCGATCGACTCACCCTGGTTGCGCAGGCTCGCAAGGGCCTCCTCGCGCTGCTCGGCGGTGACTGTCTTCTTGAAGGCGAAACGGTTGTGGTGGTAGATCATTTCTCTCCCCTGACCTTCGGACGATCGGCAAGCGGGCGGTGCTCATCGGGGTTGGCGGGCGGGCCGGACCAGTAGCCGAGCAGCGCCGACACCGCCTGTTCGGCCAGGTGCAGGGCGCGGTCGAATCCGACGTCCTCGATCGACCCGATGCCGGCGAGACCGTGCAGCGTGCCCCACAGCAGGTCGCAGGCGTCGTCGAGGTCGACCGGCTCGGCTCCGGTCTCGGCCGCCCACGCGCCGACGATCCGCCTGGTGAAGGCGAGCACTTCGGCGGCGGCCTCGCGGCGGGTGGAGGCGTCGACGTCCGTGCCGGTCCCGCCCGACACGAGCTGGTACGGACCAGGCTGCCATCGAGCGAACTCCAGGTACGCGGCTGCCGCCAGATGCGGGCCCCGCGACGCCGGCTCGCCGACCACCGCGGACCGCATCCGCTCCAGCAGGTCGGCATTGGCCCGCTCCAGCAGCTTTCGCAGCACGGCCTCTTTGCTCGGGAAGTGCTGGTAGATCACCGGCGCGCTGTAGCCGATCTCGACGGCGATCCGCCGGATCGTCACGGCCCGCCAGCCCTCGGCCTCCGCCATTCGGCCGGCGGCGTCCAGGATCTCGGCGAACGTCCGCCGGCGAACCTCTTCCCGCTTCCCCACCTGAACTCCTAACGCCGTTAGAAGATCTAACGCTGTTAGTATTTCCCGTGTTCCCGGATCTGTCAACGGGGGTTGAGACTCGCGATGTCGTGTAGTCAACTGTCGCGGGCTCTCCGGCGTGAGGGTCTCGGTAGAGGCATTGACCCGAAGGTCCGGCCGACCGTCCGGCCCGATCAGGAACCGCTGCCCGTCCCGTACACCCAGGGCCCGGGCTTGTTCCGCCAGATCCGGTACGACGCCGGGCAGCAACTCATCGAGGCCCTCGAAGGATCGGCCGACGTCATACCGGTGTACCTGCCAACACCGAGCGTCGTTCTCCTCCACGGGAACGAGAACGACGCCGAGCAACAACAGTCACTGGATACAGAACCGCAGTCTCGCAGACGATCTCCAGCCGCACCGGCTGGCCGGCCTGCCGGTCCAGCCGGTAGTCCCCCGCCGCTTGGCGCAGCCCGGCCCTAAAGTCGTCGGGCCCGTCGTAGGCGACGGGTTCGGCGCGGATCTCGGTGTCGTCGCGCAGCGCCTCCCACGGGATACGGCCCGAGCGTCGGGCCATCCCCAGGAGTTCCACCGTCTGCTTGTAGGTGCGCTCTTCTTTGATCAGCACGTGGAGATCAGCGAGTACCAGACCTGCCGGATCGTGAGCGGCAGCTGAGCCGCGTACCGCTCCAGGACCCGGTCCACGGCCGTCAGCAGCTCGCACGTGCGGGCGCGGGGCTTCCACCGCGGCTGATATCCACGGGGCCGCCGGTTCGGCATGACAGCGCCTCCCGATCGGGTTAGGACGCCTTGGCGTCCCTTTCCAGGATCCCGCCGCGGCCCGTATCGCGGCAATGCCCTTCGGGTCAGGGCTGTACCGCCGTGCCTCGTCCCTGGTGTCGTTGTCGGGGCGCGCAATGGGTGGAGTGCCCGGGGTGCTGTTACTCGGTGGTGCGCTCGGGGTCGGGGAGCTCCGGCGGGAAGTACCGTTCCAGGATTTCCGCCCATTGGTGCAGGAGGACGGAACCGGTGGTGTCGGCCTGTGCCTGGACCAGCTCGGTCAGGGCGTCGATGAAGGGCTGCGTGGCGGTGTCGGCGGGCATCGCAGCGGCGGCCTTACTGAGCCGCTCGTGGGCAGTGGGGAAGACGCCTTGGGCCCACTCGTCCTGCTCTCGGAACCGTCTACTTCCCTCCTCCATGTTGATCCGCATGATTGCCAGGGCCGGGCAGTCGGGGGTGTGCCAGGTATCGCAGATCCGGCCGTTGGTCTTCACGTACGCGGTGTGGGTGTTGTCGGGGCCCGGCAGGGCGTAGCACTAGGTGCAGTCGACGCGTTCCGTCTCCGGCTTGTCGGTCATCGCGGAGCCCCCTTCGCTGGAGGCAGAGCCTGCCATCCCGATCAACAGGCGACCAGGGGTTTCCTCCACCGCCGCAGCTCGTCGGCCCCCGGGGCTCGAAGCAGACCTCTTCCCCATCTTCGAGCCCGCCCTTTCCCCTACAGCCTGGACCGAACGCGTAGGCGCACCGGCCGGAGGTTCATCCTCGCGGATGACTGTGAGACAGGAGAGGGCTGTACGCGGTTGTACGCGGCGCGGCAACGATCTGATCACCACGGCATCGCCCGGGCCCGGTTCCCGGGAAGGGGCCCCGATGGCTTCACGAGGATCCGGTGTGATCAGCCTTCCGCGTTCGTACCTCCGCAGCGGACCAGGTGCGCCCGAAATCGGTGCATTCACCGCGCCGGGTCCCTGTTCTTCCTCCGCGCAAAAACTGAGCGCCAGAGTGGCCAACTATGGCGCTCAGTGGCCAACTATCGCGCTCAGTCACACTGGTTGTGACTGGGCATTCGAGTTGGCATCATCCGCCAGATGACGTGCTCAGTACGGGGTGGTGCTCAGGGGGCACGGAAGTCCTTCGTGTCCGGGTACGTCACGTGGGTGCAGCCGCGCCGCTTCGTGATGTCGTCAACGTACGCGCGGAACAGGGCCGACAGCGCCTGGGGGCCGAGCACGTTGTCATAGGTGTAGCTGGAGCTGAGGGTGTGCAGGGCGGGCTTGCCGTCGCAGATGGAGGAGGCCCACCACGCGCCGCTTGCATGTCCGGCCGTTCCCACTGTGATGATCTTGTCTTCGCCGCCATGGGCGTGGTATCCCACCGTGCGCGCCTCTGCGCCGAAGTAGGAGACGGTGCGCAGCCACCACGGCGAGTGAGTGAGCGCACTGCGTGCGTAGTCGTGGTCGTCGTCGTGCAAGCCGTCGGCGATATGGCCCACCCGGTCGGGGCTGACCGCTAGAAGGCAGCTTTCGATGGGGGACGCGTCCAGGGCAGGGGCCGCGAGGGCACGGTCGGGCAGCCGGCCTTGCCCTCGCTCCTCGATGTGTCGGGCAAACCAGCGGCATGAACCGTCCGTCGCCTGCGCGGGGCGGAGGTCGGACGGTACGGACGCCAACTGGTGGTCAGGTAGGGCGGGTAGCTGGCTCTGGCAGCCGATCCGGTCGATGAGCTCCTCGGTGGCCGAGCGGGCGATGTGGGCGAGGCGCTCACGGTCCGCTGCGAAGACGTCCTCGTAGTCGGCGCGGGCCGTAACGTTCAGCAGCTTCGGGGCCGTCGCGCGGCTGCCGGGGCCGCACTCGGCGCGGATGGTGGTGTACCAGTTTCCGTACCGGCCCAGGGTGCCATCGCCGATTGGTCGCGGTTCGGGGCGCCGGTCGGCGATCGCGGTGACATCGGATTTCTGACTGCCGCGACTGTCGCGGAACGGCTCGAGATCTCTGTCATCACCGATCCAGTGCAACGGCTCGGAAGTGTCACTGCCCCGCACCGCCAAGGTGAACAGACCCGTGGTCCTACCGGGACCAGGCACCTTGTAGACGGTGCAGGAACCGGGCAGCTCGCCCACATCGAGCCTGAACTCGTCGTAGTCGCTGCCCTTTGCCCGGACCATCCCGCCCTGCAGGTCCATCACCGCGGCCGCGGACACAAGCCGATCACACGCCGCGCTGATGTCGCGCTCGCTGGAAGCGCGGTCCCGGATGTCGTCGAACGTCAACCAGCCCGCATACAGACTCAGCCCGATCCCGCCACACGCCGTCCACTGCCACAGCCTGATCCACCCAGCGCGCATCGCACATCCCCCTCAGAACCCGTCCGGCGCGATCACTGCCACCCGGGCACCGAGCGTAGATGTCCGGCCTCAGGCAAGTCGAGGCAGGGCGCTGACCTGCAATGCCGCAACTTGCACGGAATGATTTGCTGCACGTCATGTCCAGCGGCCGGGTATAACTGGGCGCGTCCACACGCCAGGGGTACCCCGTCACCTGCCGGAAAGCCCACGCACCGCTCGCCAAACCGAAGCAGGACCTCATCTACGGCCCGGACGCCGCCGGCTACACCGACTGCCCGCCGCTGCAAGGATGAAGGAGAAGGGGCACAAAGCGTCGGGCGGACCAGGGTGGCCTGCTGCGTGCAGGACCACTCGCGACCTCGCCCAGGCGCTGGGCGGCTTGCTCTTCCTCCGATGGCACGCGCTCAATGTTCGGCGTCACAGGACACTCGCGACAACGTTGGTGGCCCGGCAGCGACACGGCCGAGTTGCTGCGCCTGCACTTCACCGCGCTGACCCGGACCAGCCCGTCCCGCAACCGACGCACGTTCGCGGGCTGACGGCCGCCGGGTCCGGCTTCCGATATCCAGCATCAGGCCGCGCCGGACGGACCCGCGCTCTATCTGACCCGCAACCGACGCGTGATACACATCACACCTGGAAGGGTGAACTTCGGGCCGCCTCCCGCATCCCGTTGCTGTCGGACATCTCGGCGGGCGCCGCGCACGGCGACTGCCGTTCCACACCCGGGAGTTGATGCACTGTGAGTCACCCAGCGAAAGCCCGTAACGTCGTTCTCGTCCACGGCGGTTTCGTCGACGGATCGGGCTGGAAGAGGGTCTACGATCTGCTCCGCGCCGACGGCTATCAGGTGCGGATCGTGCAGAACCCCACGCTCTCCCTCGAAGGCGACGTCGCGGCCACCCATCAGGTACTGGACGCACAGGACGGGCCGACGATCCTGGTCGGACACTCCTACGGCGGCGCCGTCATCTCCGAAGCGGGGAACCACGACAACGTGTCGGCCCTCGTCTACATCACGGCGTTCGTGCCCGACAAGGGCGAGTCCGTGAACACCCTGATCGCCGACCCGCCGCCGGGCGCCCCCGTCCCGCCGATCCTCCCGCCCCTGGGCGGCTTCCTCCAGCTCGACCGGGACAAGTTCGCCGGCTCCTTCGCTGGTGATCTGCCGGCCGACGAGGCGCGCTTCCTCGCCGACTCTCAGGTCCCGTGGGGAATCGAGGCGTTGGAGGGGACGGTGACCCGTCCGGCCTGGCACACCAAGCCGAGCTACTACCTGATCGCGGCCGACGACCGCATGATCCCGCCGCCCGCCCAGCGTTCCATGGCCGAACGCGCCGGCGCGCACGTCACCGAGACCGGCGGCAGCCACGCCGTGTACGTCTCGAAACCCGCCGCTGTCGTCGCCCTGATCGAACGAGCCGCGGGCTGAGGAATCCGCGCTACCGGGTCTACTCTGCGGACACCTCCGGCGAGGAGCCGGACCGCACCCGCAACTCCCCGCCACTGTCCGTCACGTGACCCACAAGGGGTGGTCATGGAGCCCGTAGAACCGCTCACTGACGCACACCTCACGCGCCGCGCCCAGGCGGGCGAGACAGGAGCGCTCGGCCTCCTGCTCGCCCGCCACCAGGCGCCCATGCGCGCGGTGGCGCTGAGCCTGCTGGGACACGGTCCCGACGCGGAGGACGTCGTCCAGGACGCCGCGCTGACCGCGCTGCACCGGATCGGCGACGTCCGCGACCCGGACGCGGCGGGCGCCTGGCTGCGCGCCGTCGTCCGCAGCACCGCCCGTATGCGCCTGCGCTCCACCCGGGAGATCCCGGGCCTCACCGCCCTCGACCACCTGCACGTCCACCTGGATGACGAGCACGAGCGCCGCATCGAGCAGCACGCCCTGCGCGACTGGATCTGGGACGCGATCGGCGCCCTGCCGCCCAAGCTGCGCCTGGTGGTGATGCTGCGCTACTTCAGCCCCGTCGCCTCCTACGAGGAGATCGCCGCCGCCTGCGACATCCCCATCGGCACCGTGCGCAGCCGCCTCAACCAGGCCCGGACGAAACTGGCCCGCCTGCTTTTGGACACCGCACAGGCGTCCCACGACGACGCGGACCGCCGCACCGAGGAGAGCAGGCAGGAGGCCCTGGCGACGCTGGCGGGATGGGAGAGCGGCACGCTGCCCCGGGAGATCAGCGACCTGTGGCCCGCCCACAGCGCCATGACCGGCCGTCTCGGACGGCCCGGCGAGCACGTCCACCCCGTCCCGGTCATGCGCGGCTATCTGGAGGACGGGGTCCGCCAGCAACTGCGCCGCGTTGTCGCCGGACGGGACATCGACATCTGGGAGATGGACGTCACCACCGCCCAAGGCGCCCTGCTCCACTGCCCGCCGACCCTGTCCTGGCTGATGCTCCGCCGCGACGGCCGGGTGCGGCAGCTGCGCGTCGTCTACCCGAAGGCGCATGTCGTCGCGCCGGCCTGAGCGTGCGGGCGCCGCCATCTGAAGTTGCCTGTCCTGCGGAGTGCGTCTACTCGGGCCAGTCCGAGTTCTTGGCGACGTCGACGAAGTCGGTGCGGCGGAAGCCGGGGACGAAGTGCTCCAGGACGTCGGCTTTCACGTTGCCGAAGGTGGTGTCGGGGCGGTCCTTCTGGAGATGACCCGGGCCGCGGGGCTGGAGGGTGTGGTGATCAAGGGGAGCGGGCAGCCGTACCTGCCAGGCAAGCGTGCCTGGATCAAGGTCCGCTCCCGCACCACCGCCGAAGGGCTGATTGGCGGCGTCACCGGCGCCCTGGCCTCGCCGGCCACGCTGCTCCTGGGCCGGTACGACGCCCCCGGGCACCTGTGGCTGATCGCGCGCACCACGCCCCTTTCCACCGCCGTACGCCGCGACCTCGCACCGCGGCTGCACCAGGTCGACGCCGATCACCCCTGGCAGGGGCGCCACTTCAGTGCGGGCTGGGGCACCCACGGCGAGCTGGAGTACCACCCGGTGCGTCCCGATCTGGTAGCCGAGTTCCAGGCCGATACTGCCGTCGACGAGGGGCGTTACCGTCACCCGGTGCGCTTCCTGCGGCTTCGAGAAGACCTCACACCGGGCGACGTTTCGCCGTTCGACAACTGAGTTCTCGGCACCAGTGCGCCCCGTCAGGAGGAACGCAATGGTGCGCGCCGCGTCCACGCCTCTGGCCCCACGGGTGTGGAGGCAAGTGAGACGCAGAGGTCCTCGACGCCGAGTACGCCTACTCTGAGGCCGACTTGGGGCGCCAGGTGCCGTCGAGTGGGATGCCGGCGGCGGCTGCGATCCGGTTGCGGGATTCGATCAGTCGGGTCCTCAGGGCCGCCAGGTCCACGTCCATCAGTATGCCGTTGCGTTTGACGACACGGCCGGCGACGAGGACGGTGTCCACCAGGCCGGGGTGGCCAGCGCTGACGATGGTGGCGGCCGGGTCGGTGACCGGGAAGACGGTCAGGTCGTCGGCGCGCAGCAGGATGATGTCGGCGTCCTTGCCGGGCGTGATGCTGCCCGTTCGGGTAGCGAGTCCGCACGAGGCGGCGGCGTCGACGGTGGTGAAGGCGAGCAGGTCGCGGGAGCGCAGGCCGCCGTCCAGGCCGCGCTGCACGGCGAAGGCGGTACGCATGGTGGAGAACAAGAACATGTCGCCGCCGGCCGAGGGGACGTCGTCGATGGACAGGGTCGGGCGCAGGCCGGCGGCCAGCGCGCGGCCGGTCATCGGTGATCCGAAGCCCATCTTCAGCTCGACGTCCGGGCTGATCGAGATGGAGCTGCCCGCGTCGGCGAGCATGCGCAGTTCATCGTCGCTGAGCCCGTTGCCATGCACGAACGTGGTGGTGTCCCGCAGCAGACCGTGCCCGCGCAGGTCAGCGATCGCCCCGCTCACGATGTCCACGTGCAGGCTGGTGCGCAGGCCGAGTTCAGCGGCCAGTTTCAGCTCGCTGGCGACGGTGTCCATGCTGGTGGCGTCGGGGCCGCGCAGCCCCCACGCCATGGTGACCGGGCCGTCCCCGGTCAGGGTGGCGCGGATGCGGCGGATGGCGGTGTCGACGGGGTCGGGGGTGCCCCAGCCGGCGCCGAGGCAGAAGATCGACCGCCCCGGTGCGTCCCGCAGCGCGGCGACGGCGGCGTCCTCGTGCTCGGGGGTCTGCGCGACGTGGTACCAGTCGAGCATCGTGGTCACGCCGGAGTGGAGGGCCTCCAGGCGGCCGAGGAGGGTGCCCGCGTAGACGTCCTCGGGCTGGTAGTGGGGTTTGACCGTGCCGTGCATGGCCGCCGCCCACTCGGGGAACGTCCAGTCCGCGCCGACGCCTCGGAACGCGGTCTGCCAGGTGTGGCGGTGGTTGTCGACGAAGCCGGGCATGACGATCCGGTCGGTCGCGTCGATCACCTCGGCGTCCGGCGCGTCGATCCGTTCGGCGACCTCGACGATCACGCCGTCCTCGATGAGCACGTCACCGCGGGCGAGATCGCCGACGGACGGGTCCATGCTGACCACGGTGCCGCCACTGAGCAGGGTCTTCATCGGATGTACTCCTTCACAGACGTTTTCGGATTGATCAAGATCAGGTGGTGGTGGCCGCTGCGGCTCTGTTCGCGGACGCACCGATCAGGCGCGGTCGGCCAGGGCTTTCTGCCGCAGGTAGCCGATGAGGGAGATCGCCAGGGCCAGGCCGCCGGTGAAGTACAGCTGGACGCGGGTGTCGCCCTGGCGGGCCATGAGGGTCAGGATCGCAAGCACTCCGGCCAGCGCCACCCAGGTCAGGGCGGGGAAGGCCCGGCATGACGAGCACGCCGGACAGTGCGTAGGCGACGACGATCGACCGCCCGGCGGCCGCGATACCGGCACCGGAGCCGACGAACAGACCCGCGCCGATGACACCTCCGAGGGCGATCGTTGACAGGTGACGCTGCTTGAGCCCGCGAGCGAGCGGGGCGCCGCCGCGGGGCGAATCGTCGACGGTTACATGAGCGGGTGTGGGGTCGGCGAGGCGATGGTTTGGCGGGTTGGGCATGGAGGTGCACCTCTTCATTGAGCTGCTGGGCGCAGGGGCCGGTGGTGTCGAGAACCGTGCCGGTCACGTGGGCACACCCATGGATGGCGTCGCCGCACCGTGTGACCAGCCGGGTGGTTCAGGCAGTCGCTGTCGCGGTGTGTACAGCGTCGGCCGCGGCGATCGCGTCGGCGACCAGGTCTGCGGTGTCCTCGGTGCCCGCGGCCAGCCGGACCAGGCCCAGCGGAACCGACTCGGAGATCTGGTCCTCGCTGAGCATGCCGCGCCACATGGACGCCGGATGAACGGCCAGGGATTCCACGCCGCCCAGGCTGGCCGACCGCAGGGAGTAGCGCAGCTTGCCGAGGAAGGCGTCGGCCGTCTCGAAGCCGCCGGTGAACTCGATGCCGAGCACCCCGCCGAAGCCGCTCATCTGGCTGGCTGCCAGGTCGTGCTGCGGGTGGGACGCCAGTCCGGGACAGTGCACCTTCGCCACGGCCGGATGCCCGCTGAGCGCCTCGGCGAGGGCCAGGCCGTTGGCGTTGTGCCGTGGCACGCGCAGGGGCAGGGTGCGGATGCCACGCAGCAGCAGCCAGGCGTCGATGGGGCCGAGGGTGGCACCGGTGAGGAGGCCGACGTCCCAGATCCGGTTCAGAAGCTCGGCGGGTCCGGCGATTGCTCCGGCGGAGACGTCGGAGTGGCCGTTGAGGTACTTGGTCGCGCTGTGCCAGACCAGGTCGATGCCGAACTCTGCCGGGCGCTGGTTCAGCGGGGTGGCGAAGGTGTTGTCCGCCATGGTCAGCACGTTGTGCGCGCGGGCCAGGTCCGCGACGGCGCGCAGGTCGGTGATCTGCAGCAGTGGGTTGCTCGGCGTCTCGACCAGGATCAGGCGGGTCTGGGGGGTCAGGGCCTTGGCGAATGCTTCCGGGTCGGTCTGGTCGACCTGGGTGGTGGACACGCCGAGGCGCGGGAGCAGGTTCAGCAGTACCGAGCCCGTGCCGCCGTAGGTGGCCTTCTGCCCGATGACATGGTCACCGGCGGAGACCAGGGCGAGGACGGCGGTGGTGAGCGCGGCCATCCCGGACGCGGTGACCATGGCCGCTTCGGTGCCCTCCAGCTTCGCGACGACGGCCGCGACCTGTGCGTGGTTGGGGGTTGCCGAAGCGGGTGTAGAAGTCCTTGCCCCGCGGTTCGACGGCGCCCTGCGCGAACGTCTCGCCGTCCTCGGCCGAGAACGTCGCCGTCTGGTAAATGGGCGGTGCCACGGCGCGAGTGGGATGGATCTCGCGATCGGCGTGGACGGTGATGGTGCTCTTGCCCGGCATGGCCTGCCCTTCCGTGGACGTCGGTTACGATGCCATGAAGCGTGGCCGACCATCGCCCGAATACGGGCGGATCATGGCAACTTTGGCAGCAAATTGCGCTCACTGTATGCGCACGATTGTGGTACTTGGCTGCCAGGCGCAATAATCTGCCACCATGGACGAGGTGGACCGGTCGATTCTCGCCGTACTCGAAAACAACGGTCGGATCAGCAACAATGAGCTGGCCGCGCGGGTCGGACTGTCGCCGTCACCCTGCCTGCGCCGCGTGCGCCATCTAGAGGAAGCCGGGGTCATCCGCGGCTACCGGACCCTGATCGATCCCGCCGCGGTCGGCCGCAGTCTGCGCGTGTTCGCCGGGGTACGGCTGATGCGGCACACCCGCGCGGACGTGGTCGCGTTCGAGCGTGGGATCACCCAGCTGCCCGAGGTGGTCGCCTGCCACCACATCACCGGCAACTTCGACTACCTGCTCCAGGTCGAGGTCGCCGACCTGCCCGCTTACGAGGACTTCCACGCCAACCAGCTGGCCGCCTTGCCCGGCGTGGCCACGGTGACCAGCTACGTCACCATGAAGACGCTCTCCCCTGACAGCCCATGACGGTGCGGCGGTCAGAGGGTGATGGTGCCGCGGATGCGGATGACGGCGGCGCCGCTGACCCAGACCGTGCCGTCCGGATCGGCGGTGACCTCGATGCTCGCGACCCGTCCCAGCCTCGCGCCCTGGGAGACCCGGCAGTTGGAGGGGCGGCGCCGGTTGAGGTGAGCCACTGTCCTACGGCGGCGTTCATGCTGCCGCACGCGGGGTCCTCGGCCACGCCGGCGCCCGGGGCGAACGTACGCAGCTCAAAGGTGTACTCGGATCCCTCGGGCCAGGCGCCGATCGCGCCGACCATCGCGTCCGGGATCAGGGCCAGGTCGGGTTCGAGGGCGAGGACCTCCTCGGCGGTGGCCAGCTGGAGCACGGCCCAGCCGGGACCGTTGTCGACCCACTGATGAGCCACGACTCGCTCCCGCGTGATGCCGAACGCGGCCACGATCCGCTTCAGATAGTCGTCGTCGAGCCCGCCGGTACGTACTCGAGGCGGGGCAGCGAAGGACAACGTGTCTTCGCCGCGGCGCACGGTGACCAGGCCGGCGGCGCACTCCTGCACGAGGTGCTCGGCGTGCTGTGGGGTGCCGCCGGCGTCCAGCCAGGCAAGTTCCGAGGGTGGGGTGCCCGGCGAACGGCAGCTCGTCTCCGGGGGTGAAGATCCGCAGCCGGTAGTCCGCCTCGGGGACGGTGGGTGGAAGGACGAACGTGGTCTCGGACAGATTCGTCCAGCGCGCCAGTTGCTGCATCTGCTCATCGCTCAGGTCCGTCCCGTCCAGGACGACCGCGACCGGATTGCCGGAGTAGGGGCTCGTGGAGAACACGTCGACCTGCACGAACGAACGGGTACGCGGCATGGTCATCGACACCTTTCGGGAGCGGCTGCCAGGAGGTCCAACTCAACGGCCGCTCGCGCCACCGGGACAGAGCCAGTCACGGCTGAGTGGACTGATTACCGCGTGCCGGTCGGGGTGACCAGGAGGCCGCCGACGAAGGTGTGCGTGGGGTTGAGGTCACGCAGGGCGTCGCCGGGGCACTGGGCGGGGTCCTGGTCCCAGACGGTGAGGTCGGCGAGGCTGCCGGGGGTGAGGGTGCCGCGCAGGTGTTCCTCGCCGGTCAGGCGGGCGGCGCCCGCGGTGTGCAGGGTGAGGGCTTCGTCGTAGGTGATGGCGTGCTCGGGGCCCTTGACGCCGATGACGGTCTGCCGGGTGGTCATGCCCCAGATGGAGCGCATCGCGCCGAACTGGCCGACGGGGAAGTCGGATCCGGCGCTGACCTCGGCGCCCAGGTCGATCCAGCCGCGGGCGGGGAACAGCCGGGCGACGCGTCCCGGGCCCCAGAAGCCCTCCTCGACCTCGGCGGTGTCGTGCAGCAGCGGCTGCTGGATGGTGACGGGGATACCCAACGCGACGGCGCGGGCCTGCTGTTCGGAACCGGCCAGGCCACCGTGCTCCATCACCAGCGTGCCGGCGGGCAGCCCGGGGTTGCGCTGAAGGACGCGCTCGTAGACGTCCAGGAGGGTGCGGACCGCGCGGTCGCCGTAGGCGTGGGTGCCGACCCGCCAGCCGCGTCGGACCACGGCCTCGACCGCCTCGACCAGCGCGTCCGGCTCCCAGATCAGCATTCCGGAGAAGGAGTGGTCGCAGGCGTACGGCTCCTCGGTGGCCCCGGCCTCCAGGCCGCCGTCGAGGCCGAACTTCACTCCCCACACCGACAGCCACGGGTCGCCGTTGTCACGCCACTCCTCCATGACGTCGAGCAGGTCCTCCACCTGTGCGGCACTGGTCAGTCCGAGGGCCGAGATCAGCGCCCGCACCCGGGTGCTGAGCGCGCCCGCCTCGCGGGCGGCCAGGAGCACCGCGTAGTCCTCGAGGGTGACCGCGCAGTCGCGTACGGTCCCGATGCCTGTGGCGGCGTAGTCGCGGGTGGCCAGGCGCAGTCCGTCGATGCGCTCGGAGCGGTCCGGGGCCGGGACCAGGTGCTCCACCAGGTGCAGGGCGTTGTCGATCAGCCGTCCGTCGAGCTTGCCGTCGGCGCCGCGGCCGATGGTGCCGCCCGGCGGTACGGGGGTGTCCTCGGTGATGCCGGCCAGACGGAGCGCGTAGTGGTTGACGACGTCGTTGTGGCCGCCGCGCTTGACGAGGACCGGGTGCCGGTCGGTGGCCTGGTCGAGTTCGGCCGCGGTGGGCATGCGGCGCTCGGCCAGGTTGAGTTCCTGCCAGTTGGTGGTGGTGCGGATCCACTCGCCCTCGGGAGTGACGGCAGCCCGCTGCCGGATCAGGTCGAGGAACTCGGGGATGTTTTGTGCCCGGTGCACCGGGACGTCATGGGCACCGAGGGCCGCGAAGATCAGGTGGGTGTGGGTGTCGTCGAAGGCGGGCAGCACGGTGGCACCGGGCAGGTCATGGACCTGCGTGTCCGCGCTCACCAGGTGGTCGAGACCGTTCGGGTCGGCGGACACGGCCGCGATACGGTCGCCGCGCACGGCTACTGCCCGCTGTGGGGCCTGGCCGGGCACCAGGGTGTGCACCGCGCCGGCGCGGATCAGCAGGTCGGCTCCATGATCAGCCATCGTCTTCTCCCTCATCTCGAAGGTGCCGGATCCCGAACGAGTCGTTCGGCGACGAGACTGTTGTAGGAGTGCTGCGGAAATTCACCGCCAAGCTGAAGGCTCCTGCACAGAAAGTACGCCAGCTCCTCGGCCTATCATGCGGATCGTCGAGATCTCCACGATCTTCTTCCTGGAAGGTACCGAGGCCCGCAACAACCTGCTGCTGCGCGACCTGCCCGCCACCGACGCCGTCGGCTCCTGGCCCGCCCACACCCTGCTGCGCGTCTTCCCCACAGCGTTCCGCTGGACCGCCGGCCTCCTCTCACCCGCAGAACTGGCCGAACTCGTCCCCGACCTCGCGCCACCGACGACGTCGGCACCGTCGTACACGCTTCTCGACGTCGACACCGCGCTGATCGCCGGGCTGACCGAGGACGGCCGGGCCACCTACACGGACCTGGCCCGCCGCGCCGGCACCACCGCGCTCACCGCCCGCCGACGGCTCGAAGCCCTCATGAAGAGCCAGGTGCTGCGCCTGGCCAGCGAGCTCGATCTCGCACTGCTCGGCGCGCAGACCGAGGCATTGCTGTGGATCTCGGTACGGCCGGGAGCGCTGCAGGAGACCGCGCGGACCCTGAGCGCCCACCCGCACGTCCGGTTCTGCGCTGCCACCACCGGTCCCGCCAACCTGGTCGTCGCGGCCGCCGCCGCGAACCTCGACGCCCTGTACACCTTCCTCACCGACGCCGTCGGCCCCTTGGAGGCGGTCACCGCCATCGACACCACCCCGCTGCTGGCGACCGTCAAACGCACGGGCCTGATCCGACACTGACGAAGGTAACGACAGCCACGCATACGGCGTGAACTCACCGCCGATCGACCACATCCGGTTGAGGATCCACGACAGAGACCTCGCAGCGGGGCGTGGCACTGGACAACGGACAACGGACAACAACAAACCCTGTCCATAACTTGACTTCAAAGGCAAGGCCGCCGCCCGGCACCCCCAGCTGCCCCCCGCCTGCCGGGCCACGGCCCGGGACGGGGGTCTGGTGTTCGTGTTCACGCCAACGAGCGACAAACCCCCGCCGAGGTTCCGCAGAGCCTTTCCACGTCTGCCGACTTCCGATCGGCAACATGCTGACCTGGACCGTCTCACTTGACCTTGTCCCTGACGTACGAACCGAACAAGGTCGAGTGAGACAGAGGCAAGGTCTCGCGTGACGGGACACTGGTCACGGTGTCGATCTGCAGGGCCCGCAACAGCCACCTTGCAGCACTTCGCCCCGTCGGATAGATCCAACGGGGCGAAGGAGCCGGGCCCGAATTCGTGAACAGCATCTTGGACGGGAACGGGCACCACCATGTGGGTTGTGTCGCCTGTGAGGTTACGGTTCCGGGTCCAGGGGGATCTGCAGGGTGACGAGCGTGCCGCCGCGATTGACGGTCACGGGATAAGTGGCGCCGGACCGCTTGCCGCTCAGGACGTTGTCGAGGTCGTTGACGGTGGGCGTGAGGACTCCGTCGACCTCGATGATGCGGTCACCGGGCAGCAGACCCGCGGCTTCGGTATTGCTGCCCGGGTCAACGGAAAGTACGCGCACGCCACCGCCGGAGGGGCTGGTGTTGCGGAGGTTGGCCGCGATGATGCCCTGGATGCCGGGGGTGATCTGCACGGTGAGCGGCTGCGTCACGCCGTCCACGGTGAAGGTGCCACTGAAGGTTCCCCCGGCCAGGGGAGCGTCGGGGTCTGCGACGACGTGGACGGTCCACGGCCGGATGAAGTCATAGGTGCCAGCTGTGAGCTGAGCCGTGGCGGACTTGCCGTCAGGCGCGATACTCACCGGGCACCCCATACCGGTGCACCGCAGGTCCAGTCCGACGATGCGGGTGTAGGGCGGGGCCTGGATGGTGATGGTGCTGGGCCCGGGGTGCCGCTGCCCGTCCGGGGGATAGTCGACGGTCCCGGCCGGGCCGCCGGCGTCCAGGGAGGGGACGTTCTGCTGCGGCGGTAGGGATTTGAGCTGGCTCGGCGCGGATACCACGGCCGATGCGGTGAATGCGCTGGCAGGCGCAACCGCTGCGGCCGTGAGCATGACGGTGCCCAGAGCAACAGCACTGCATAACCGGGCGAATCTACGGATCATCAGAAGCCTTTCATGATCGACGACGCCACAACCGTCCCAGTCACACCCCAGCCATAGGCACAGAACACGCCCAAACCACCCAATCTCTCCCCTTGCTGGCAGATACTGCGCCGGGAGTGGAACGCGGAAGGCCGGGAAGCGGACGCGGGGGGCACTGAAACGCTGAGGGCAACGCGCCGCCTCGTAGCCCGATGCCCGGGTGTCTTCGCAAGTCAGGGTGCGACGCGTGGCCGTGTTGCACCCCGCGTTGCAAAGGCGTGTTACAGGGCGCGCTTCGGGCCGACGTCGTGTCCGGACGGCTGAGGGCGTACTAGTAGGGCTTGGTCAGGTCGGTGTTGGTGGTGCGTGTCCTGTGGGTTCAGTGTGTCGTTGATGGAGTGTGACTCCGGAAGAAATTGCATTTGT
>NZ_JBVJMV010000054.1:0-47900 GCF_055584025.1 Streptomyces sp. NPDC104309
TCGACCGACACACATCCGCCGACCGACACCAAGAATCCTCCATCGCCCTGGCAGCGTGATCAACCCCCGAAGGACTTCCGGAGCCGACCACTTAGCGAGGCCGGCCTGTCGGCGCGGCTGAGTAGGAGGTGATCGGCCGGTCCGGTGTATGCATCGTCCCAGGGGCCGTCGGCAAGGTAGCGCGTTCGGTACCACTCAGCCCCCGCCGGCAGTTCGCCGAGTATGGCGGCATCGAGCGCGACCCTCGCACGGACCTGACCCCTGACGGAGACGAGGCTGCCGTTGCCGCCGATCAATGCGGACGTCCCTCCGCCTTGTGATGCACCGCATCCAACGCCGTGTGCCGATCCACCACGGATTACGGGACAGCCCTTATTCAGTCGGCCGACGTGAACTGCGTTACCTCGTTCGGCCGACAGCGGTCGCCGGTGGTCATCAGTCGCGATGTCATGACAGTGCGACTGCGCTCAGAGCGGGTGTGCGGCGGGTTTCGCACTTCAGAGAGGCGAACCCGTGCAAGTCGGCCCCGGAAAATGGAGACAGCGATGGAGTGCAACCGGGGGGATCGTGTGCAGTGCGAGGGGCCGGGACATCCGGAAACGCGCGGGAGGGATTCAGCGGGTCCGGACCGGCCTCCCCAGGTGAGGTACACCGTCTGCGACGAGCAAACCAACGTGGAAGAGTAGATTGAGGAGAGGTGGATCGAGCGGGCGCTGTACGTGTGGTCAGGCTGCTGGAGAAGGTCGCCAGCGTCTGCCGGGCGGCCGTTCCTCTTCGAACCGGTCGCGGGTGTGGCAGCCGAGGGTTCGTCCGCCTGGTGGTCGGGGATGTCACGCTGATCCGGGCGTCGATCAGACGAGCACGGCACACGTGCGGCTACGCGGCGGCCAGACCCACAGCCTGACCCTGTTCCGCCCCTGGGCAAGGTAGAGTCCCGGCCTCGATCAGCGGCTTGGCGTCCATGCCGCCGGCGAACGTCACCGACTGTGCGGGCCGGTAGCGGCGCTGCCACGGATCGCCGCCGACCTGACGCGGTGACGGACGTTCTGTTTCCGGTTCCCGACCCTCCCTCAGACCCGGATTGCGACACGGAGCGGCACAGCCGCAGGTGAGACAGGGCGAGACAATATGGTGCAGGAGCGACGGAATTGAACGGAGTGGGTGATGGGGCGTCCGTGGCTGATCGTGCTGGCACAGGTGGTGCCCGTTCCGGTCGGGTTGCTGCTCAGCGGTGCTCTGGTTTGGAGTGCCACCAACGCCGACTGGAGTGGGACCAGCAGCAACAGTGGCAACACGTGGGCCGCCGGCTCGCTGGGGCTGGCCAACGACAGCACGGTGCCCATGTTCCGCATCGACAACATGCGACCCGGCGACACAGGCTCCAACTGCATCAGGATCAAGTCGAACGCCAGCTTCCCCACCGAGCTCAAGCTGTACAGCAACTCACCGAACTGGCCCAGCAACTTCCAATCCTTCATCAACCTCAAAATCGAGGTAGGCAGCGGCGGCACCTTCGGCGACTGCAACGGCTTCATTCCGCACAAGACTGCGTTCGACGGCACTCTGGACACCTTCATCGCCCTGTACACCGACTTCCGCACCGGCGTGGGTCCCTGGACCCTGCCCGGCAAGCCACCCAACTCGCTGAGCTTCCGCTTCGCGTGGAAGTTCAGCCCGAGCGCACCCAACAGCTCGCAAAGCGTGGACACCAACGAGGCGTCCTTCACCTGGGAAGCGCGGGAACACGAGTGACTCTCCAAAGTGGCCTGGCCGCCGGCGCGCTCCACCAACCCACGGCCGAGGGCGCCCCGCACCCGATTCGCGTGGTCACCTCGGTCATCTCACGTACCGTGCTCGGCTCGATGGTTGGGCTGCTGGTGTGGGCGCAATTGCCCGTGGTGGCGCTGGGCTGGACAGCGGGCGTGGTGCAGTCCGGCTCCATGCGTCCCGCCCTCATGCCCGGCGACGTCGTTCTCTACCAGCCTCCGCCACGCGACCGTACACCGGCGGTGGGCCAAATTGTGCTGGCCCAGGATCCCACCCGCCCCAGCCATCTGCTCACTCATCGGGTCTACCAGGTACTTCCCAACAACGATCTGATCACCAAAGGTGACGCCAACTCCGCACCGGACTCCACCCCGATACGGCCCACGGCACTCCAAGGCGTAGCACGATTGCGCGTGCCCTGGATCGGGCTGCCAGTCCAGCTCTGGCGCGCCAAGCAGACCGTGCCCGAGGCGATCGTGCTGCTCGGACTTGCCATTCTGCTCGCACTTGCCGCTCTGCCACCGCACAGCCGCAGCCAACACAAGTAGTTCCGGTGGCTGAACCGCCCCGGTTCGATTGGAGACTCGATTCCGTGAAGGGATTGAGTCATGGCACGCCCCTCTTCGTATCCTCTTGAGCTGCGCAAATGGGCGGTCCGTATGGTCGCTGAGGTTCGTGGCAATTATCCGAACGAGTCGGCCGCGCTGAGGGCGGTCGTCCAGAAGTCCGGCGTCTTTCTTTGCGGCCGAGCTCGACCGGTCACACACGCGCTCGTAGCGTTCATCGACGAGCACAGGGGCCGCTCCAGCGGCATCGAGGCCGCGTAGCCGCTCGTCACGAGCGAGCATTAAAGTGCGATGCGAAGGACGTGCGCGTCTATCCCATGTCCGAGCAACAGGCTCAGGGGCAACGCCGCGCATTGGAAGGGAACAAAGCCGTGCATGGCGAGTACAAGGTGCCCGGCGGCAAGCTTGTCGCCGTAGATCTGGATGTCGAAGAAGGCGTACTACGCAATGTGCGCGTCGCCGGGGACTTCTTCCTGGAGCCCGACGAGGCAATCCTCTCGATCGACAGGGCCCTGGAAGGCACCCCTTCTTCGACGGACGCCGCAGGTCTGGCCGCCCGGATCACGGCAGCACTGCCGGAGTCGACCGTCATGTTCGGACTGACCGCGGAGGGCGTCGGCATCGCTGTTCGGCGGGCGCTGGCCCATGCGACCGAGTGGAGCGACTACGCCTGGCAGTTGGTGCACATGGAGCCGCAGGCCCCGGCCCTGCATATGGCACTGGACGAGGTCCTCACCGCCGAGGTGGCCGCCGGGCGGCGGGCTCCCACGCTCCGGGTCTGGGAATGGGCCTCGCCCGCCGTGATCATCGGCAGCTTCCAGTCGCTGCGCAACGAGGTCGACCCGGTGGGCGCCGAACGCCACGGCATCACGGTCGTGCGCCGCGTATCCGGCGGTGGTGCCATGTTCGTGGAGCCCGGCAACACCATCACGTACTCGCTCTCGGTCCCGGACGCGCTCGTCTCGGGCCTCTCGTTCGCCGACAGTTACGCCTATCTCGACGACTGGGTGCTCGGCGCGCTCGGCGACATGGGCATCAAGGCCTGGTACCAGCCGCTCAACGACATCGCCACGGACGCCGGGAAGATCGCGGGCGCGGCCCAGAAGCGTGTGGTGGGCGGTGAGGGGGCCGTACTGCACCACGTGACGATGTCGTACGACATCGACGCCGACAAGATGCTGGAGGTGCTGCGGATCGGCAAGGAGAAGCTCTCCGACAAGGGCACCAAGAGCGCGAAGAAGCGCGTCGACCCGCTGCGCCGTCAGACGGGGCTCGCGCGCGAGGCCGTCATCGAGCGGATGATCGACTCCTTCCGGACCCGGCACGGCCTCACGCGGGGCAAGGTGACGGACGAGGAGATGGCGCGGGCCGAGGAGCTCGTACGCACGAAGTTCGGCACCTCGGAATGGACCGCGCGGGTGCCGTGAAACGGGTGCCGGACAGCAGGTGCGGGTGCCGGGTGCCGGGAAACGGGTGCCGGGAAACGGAGCCGACCGAGCCGGTCCCGCGGAGCCGGTCCCGCGGAGCCGGTTCCGCAAGCTCGTCCGTACGGCCGGTGTCGCACGGCCGGAGCCATGGATCGCGTGCCCCGCTCGGGGCCGGCGTCCAGGAACGTCCTCAAGCCGGCGTCGTCGGAATCTCCTGCTCGGTCCAGATGATCTTGCCTTCGGGCGTGTAGCGCGTACCCCAGCGGCGGGTGAGCTGGGCGACGAGGAAGAGGCCACGACCGCCCTCGTCGGTCGTCCTCGCGTGGCGCAGCCGGGGAGAAGTGCTGCTGGTGTCGGAGACCTCACAGATCAGGACGGACTGGCGCAGCAGTCGCAGCCGGATCGGGCCCGTGGCGTAGCGCACCGCGTTGGTGACCAGTTCGCTGACGATCAGCTCGGTGGTCGTCTCCATCTCCTCCAGGCCCCAGGTCCTCAGCAGACGGGCCGTCCGGGCCCGGACGCCCGCGACGGCGGCGGGGTCGGAGGGCACGTCCCACGAGACGACGTGGTCGGGGCTCAGCTCGTGGGTGCGGGCGAGCAGCAGGGCGACGTCGTCGGGCTGCGGGACGGGGAGCAGCTGATCCACCACCGTCGCGCACAGGGTGTCGAGGGAGAGTCCGCGCTGGGACAGGGCGCCGCCGAGCCGGGACATCCCGAGTTCGGCGTCCCGGTCCCTGCTTTCGATGAGACCGTTGGTGTAGAGGCCGATGAGGCTTCCTTCCGGCAGCTCGATCTCCGCCGTCTCGAAAGGCATCCCGCCCAGGCCGAGCGGGGGGCCCGCGGGCAGTTCGGGGAAGCTGACGCGCCCGTCCGGGGAGACGACGACGGGGGGCGGGTGGCCGGCGCGTGCCATCGTGCAGCGCTGGGTGACCGGGTCGTAGACGGCGTACAGGCAGGTGGCACCGAGCACGGTCGTGCCGCTCGCCTCGCCCTCGGGTTCCTCCTCGCTCAGGCGCAGTACGAGGTCGTCGAGGTGGGCCAGCAGTTCGTCGGGGGGAAGGTCCATGTCGGCGAGGGTGTGCACCGCGGTGCGGAGCCTGCCCATGGTCGCGGCGGCGCTTATGCCGTGGCCGACGACATCGCCGACGACCAGGGCGACCCGGGCGCCGGACAGCGGGATCACGTCGAACCAGTCGCCGCCGACACCGTCCTTGGCGTCCGCCGGAAGATAGGAGGAGGCCACGTCCAGGGCCATTCCGCCGGGCAGTGTGTGCGGGAGCAGACTGCGCTGGAGTGTCAGCGCCGCCGCGTGCTCGCGGGTGTAGCGGCGGGCGTTGTCCACGCACACCGCCGCCCGTGCCACCAGTTCGCGGGCCGGCAGCACGTCGTCCGGTTCGAAGGGGACCAGGTTCACCGATCGTATGAAGGTGGTCAGGCCGAGCACCGTGTCCCGGGCCCGCATGGGGACGGAGATGAGGGAGTGGAGACCGAACTCCCGGATGCGCGCCGCCCTGGCGGGCTGTTCGACCGCCCACAGCTGGCGGACGGAGTCGAGGACCGGGATCAGGACGGGTGCACCGTCCACGAGGAAGCGGACGTCGTTGGGCGGGGGCACGAAATCCACCGGTTCCCCGATCCGGATGATCGCCTCCGGGCACCCCTCCCGTACGGAACTCAACCCGGCGCGGCGCATTCTCGGCCGGGACGACGACGCGCCGCTCGCACCGGGACGCGCGGTGCCCGCGTCGGGGAGCCCCGTACCGGAGAGCCCCGTGCCGGGGGGCCACGGTCCCGGCTCCTCGGGGCTGGCGACCGGCTCCAGCAGATCGACGAAGACGAGATCGGCGAACCGCGGTACCGCGAAGTCGGCCAGCTCCTGAGCCGTACGCATCACGTCCAGAGTGGAGCCGATGCTGGCTCCGGCGTCATTGACCAGGGCCAGGCGCTGCTGGGCCTTCCACCGGTCGGTGACGTCCAGGACCATGTAGCAGATGCCGGTGATGGTGTCGTCGCCGGCGGTCAAGGGGAAGAACGACGTGGAGTAGGCGCGCGGACGGTACGGATCGGCCCAGCTCCAGCCCCGGTACTCGTAGTCGATGACGGGGACGCCGGTGTCCAGCACACTGCGCATCAGGGTCTCTATGGCGTCGGCCTCCAGCCCTGGGAGCACGTCGCTCATCCGGCGTCCCACGCGCTGCTCGCGCGGGACGCCGCCGAAGCGTTCCAGGGTGTCGTTCATCCATACGTAGCGCAGTTGCGGGCTCAGCACCGCCATCCCGATCGGTGAGCTGGTCAGGAAGGCGTCCAGCACGGACTGCCCGAGCGTCCATTCCGGCCGTCGTTCGCGTCCCGAGACGAGGAAGCACTCCCGGCCGTCCAGGTGGAACGAGGCCGAGACCCGCAGATCCACGTCGGTCTGCCGGCCGTCGCGCCGCCGCACGGTGGCGGCGCCGCTCCACCCCACACCGGCGCGGCACCGCTCGGCGATCCCCGCAACGCGCACCGGGTCCCCGGGCATCGCGAGGAGAAAGCCGGCGGGCCGCCCGACCACCTCGGCGGCGCGGTATCCCAGCAGGTCCTGCGCGCTCTGCGTCCAGCCGACGACCGTTCCGGTCCCGGCGACCACCGCGGTCGCGTCGTTCGCCGTGTCGAAGGAGTGGGGGGCGGTGCCCGGCTGCGGCGGTTCGGCTCCGGGCGCCGACGGCGGGCCTGCGGACGCCATACTGGTCACCACCCATCCACTCCGGTCCCAGTCCATGATCCCGCCTGCGGCGCTCCGGTGCGAATGTCCGCGGCCGTGGAGGGTAGGCGGGACCGCCGTGGCGGAGGTTCAGGGGCGGGGTTCCCGGGGTGCGACGAGCCCCGACTCGTACGCGAAGACGACGAGCTGTGCCCGGTCACGGGCGCCCAGCTTCGTCATGGCACGGCTGATGTGGGTCTTCGCGGTGAACGGGCTGATCACCATGTGTGCGGCGATCTCCTCGTTGGTGAGACCGCGGGCGGCGAGTGCGCTGACTTCGCGTTCCCGACGGGTGAGGTTCTCGAATCCGGGCGCGGTGCTCCGGTCGGGTGGTCGGGCGACGAATTCGCCGATCAGCCGGCGGGTGATGGCCGGCGAGAGCAGCGCGTCACCACGGGCCGCGACACGGATGGCCCTCAGGAGTTCGGCCGGCTCGGTGTCCTTCAGGAGGAATCCGGCCGCTCCGGCGCGCAGCGCGTCGAAGACGTACTCGTCGAGGCCGTAATTGGTGAGGATCACGACATGGACGTCGGCCAGCAGGGGGTCGGCGGCGATCTCGCGGGTGGCCTCGATGCCTCCCATCACCGGCATCTGTACGTCGATGAGTGCGACGTCCGGGGTGTACAGCCGGGCGAGCTCCAGGCCATGGCGGCCGTCGGCGGCCTCGCCGATCACCTCGATGCCGTCCTCCGCGTCGAGCAGGGCCCGGAATCCGGCCCGCATCAGCGCCTGGTCGTCGACGATCAGCACCCGGATCGCCGGGTCGCCGCCGTCGGTCATCCGGTGGTCCCGGCGGCGTGCAGGGGGAGTTCCGCGTGTACGGAGAAGCCGCCGGCCGGGCGGGGAGCGGCTTCGAGGGTGCCGCCGAGCGCGGTGACGCGCTCGCGCATGCCGGTGAGGCCGGTCCCCGCGGTGACGGTGGCACCGGCGGTGCGGGGGCCCTGGTCGTCGACGCGCACGGTCAGCGCCCGTTCGGTGTAGGTGAGGCGGACCGTCGTCGTGGCGCGGCCGGCGTGCCGGGCGACGTTGGTGAGGGCCTCCTGCACGATGCGGTACGCGGCCCGGTCGACGGCCGGCGGCAGCGGGTGTGCGTCGCCGTCGACCGTGACGGCGAGTGCGATGCCCGCGGTACGGGCCCGCTCGGCCAGCTCGTCGATGCGGTCGAGCCCGGTGCCGGGCTCCACGACATCGGTCCGGAGTACTTCCAGCGTGGCCCGCAGCTCGCGCATCGCCTCGCCGCTCGCCTCCTGAATGGCGAGCAGCGCGGGTTCCACCTCGGTGCCCCGTTTGCGGGCGAGGTGCACGGCGACTCCCGCCTGGAGCTTGACGATCGAGATGGAATGGGTGAGCGAGTCGTGCAGTTCGCGGGCGATCCGCAGCCGCTCCTCCCCCGCCCGGCGCAGCGCGGCCTCGTCCCGGCTGCGTTCGGCGTCCAGGGCCCGCTGTTCGGTCTGGCGCAGATACGCCTGCCAGTTCTTGTCGATGAGTCCGGTGACCCCCGCGCAGAGGAACCAGCCGAGCAGCAGGAGGGTCCGTTCGACGGTGTCCCGGTCGTCCGGTGCCCAGGCGATGATGACTGTGAAGTAGCCGGTGAGGAAGAGGGCGCCCGCGGTGACACCCCACGCGCGGTGTCCACTGCGGGCGGCCCCGTGCACGGCGGCCAGTACGGGGAACGCCGCCCAGGTTCCAGGGTGCGCGTGAACCACGTAACCGAGCATGCAGAGCGTGGTGACGGCGAGAACGGTGCGCGGGGCCCGGCGGTGACCGGCCAGGGCCAGTGCGCCGGCCACGATGAGCAGCAGGTCGAGGCTGTCGGGCGCCGAGGCGACGACGGCCGCCATGATGACCGCCGCCGCGATGACGACGGCGAGTGCCGTGTCCAGCAGGCGAGTTCGCCGGTCGATGTCCTTCACGTCCCCCCGCATGTGCGGCACCCTAACCGCCGTACGGCTGCGGAGGCATCACCCTCGGGGACGGGTGCGCGACTACTCCCTGGGAAGTAGACGCGGTGGCGGCCGGTCGCACGGGACCGGCTGCGACTGCCTTCGGCTGTACGACGACCGGGGACGGTCGGGCGGGCGAGCATCGTCGCCATGACCGGACCCTCCCGTTACACCTCACCCGTACCGCCGAAGTCGGCGACCGGCACGGTCGCCGATGTGTACGCCCGACTGGGCACCGATTTCGGCATCGAACGTGCCTCGACCTTTGTCGTCCTGTCCGCCTCCCCTCCGCTGCTGACGAGCACCTGGGCCGTGCTGCGGGAGTCCCTGCTGGCCGGACGGGCGCCGCGCACGGACAAGGAGGTGGTGGCTGCCGGGGTGTCACTCGTCAACCGCTGCCCGTTCTGTGTGAACGCGCATATCGTGCTGCTGCATGCCACCGGCGACCACCGGCTGGCCGAGACGATCGCCCGCGGCGAACAGCCGAAGGACCCGGGACACCGCCGGCTGCTGGCCTGGGGCGAGGACATGAGCACCGCACCGCCGTTCCCGGCGGAACAGGCCGCGGAGTACATCGGGACGGCGCTCGCCTTCCATTTCATCAACCGGATCGTGTCGTCGCTGCTGACCGAGGACATGCTGCCCGGCGGCGCCCAGAAGTACCGCCTCGTACGAACCGTGGCAGGCCGCTCCCTGGCCGGCACCGTGCGCCGTGAGCTGACGCCCGGCCAGAGCCTGGCGCTGCTCGAAACGGAGGGCGAGTCACCGTGGTGGGCGGCGGGCACGGCGATCGGCACGGCGTTCGGCGCGCTGCGAACCGCGGCACATCTCGGCGCGGGGCTGCTGAGCGACGAGGAGCAGACACTCGTCCGGGAGTCGGTGGCGGCCTGGGACGGTGTCACGCCTCTGCCGCTGCACGAAGCGGGACTCCCGGACCGGGACGAACTGCCTGGCGCCCGGCTGGCGCTGCTCGCGGCCCGTGCGCCGTACCGGATCAGCGACGCCGACGTGGCCGCCTGGCTCGTGCCCCCGTACACCGACCACTGCCTGGTCCACCTCATCGCGTTCGGTGCGATCTGCGCCGTCGACCGCATCGAGGCCACTCTCACCACCCCGACGAAGGAGCACGCGTGAACATGACCGTCGCCGACGCCTGGAACGGACCGCTCGGCCGGCACTGGGCCGACCACCAGGACCGCTACAACACCATGCTGACCGGATTCGACGCGCCGCTGTTCGACGCGGCGGCGATCGGTGCCACCGACCGGGTCCTCGACATCGGCTGCGGCAGCGGCCTCACGACCCGGATGGCGGCCCGGCGCGCCCCGCGGGGCCGGGTCACCGGCGTGGACATCTCGGCGCCACTCCTGAGACGGGCCCGGACTCTCACCCCCGCGGACCGATTTCCCCGCGTCTCCTATGAGTTGGGGGACGCGCAGGTTCATCCGTTCGAGCCGGGCGGCTACGACGCGGTGATCAGCAGGGGCGGTGTGATGTTCTTCGCCGACCACATCGCCGCGTTCACCCGCATCGCCGGTGCGCTGCGGCCCGGCGGCAGGCTGGCTTTCGTCTGCCCGCAGCCCCCGCGGGCGGACGGCGGGGAGAGCGAGGCGCTCGGCCTGCTTGCCTCGCTGCTGGGGCGGGACCATGCGACGGAGAACGCGGTGGCGACGGCGATGGCCTCCCTCTCGGAGCCGGAGCGCCTCCACGAGGTCCTGGGGGCGGCGGGGTTCACGGGGGTCGACGCGGTCGCCGTGACCGCGGCCACCTGCTGGGGCCGGGACGCGGCGGACGCGGTGGAGTTCTTCGTCTCCCGGACGCCGGGGCTCGCCGTCTCCGACGCCACCCGGGACTCCATGGCGGAGGTGCTGCTGTCGCACGAGACCCCGGAGGGTGTGCTGATGCGGGCGGGGGTGTGGGTGGTCAGCGCCCGCCGCCCGGCCTGACGGAGGGGGCCGACGCGGGGGGCCGGTGCTCGTACCAGCGCCGGTCGGCCTCCAGCTGGGCGGCGAGGGAGATCAGCCGTTCCTCGCTGCGCGAGGGGCCGAGCAGCTGGGCGCCGACGGGCAGCCCGTCGGTGGTGAACCCGGCGGGTACGTTGATGCCGGGCCAGCCCAGTACGTTCCAGGGCCACGCGTACGGGCAGGCCTCGGCCATCGTCACATCGGTGCGCCAGGCGCTCAGCCCGTCGAACCTGCCGATCGGGGGCGGCGGCAGGGCGGTCGTCGGGGTGAGCAGCACGTCGTATCCGGCACGGGCCCCGGACGTGCGGAAGAACGCACCGATCCTGCGGTGCTGACGCACCTCGCGTTCCCTGGCCGCCCGCACCACCCGGCCGCCGAGCCGGGTGCCGGTGCGCAGGGCGCTGCGGGTGCGCGGGTCGAGGAGGGCGGGGTCGGGGTGGCGGGCGGCGAGTTCGGCGATCCCGGCGGTGGCGCGGGGGACGAAGCCGAGGCCGATCAGCCCGTAGCGGGGCCTGGCCTCCTCCACGTCGTGGCCGAGACGAGCGAGGGCCTCGGCCAGTGCGGTGACGGCCCGCCGCACCTCGGGGTGGGGCGCGGAGCCCGTGAGCGTGAGCGGGGGACGCCAGGCGAGGGCGATGCGCAGCCGGCCGGGGTCGCGGCGGGCGGCGGCCGAGGCCTGGACGGAGGGCGGCCGGTGCGGATCGTCGGGATGTGGTCCGGCGACCGCGTCGAGGAGCAGGGCCGCATCGGCGACGGTCCTGGCCAGCGGTCCGTTGACGGTCAGGCCCTGGAAGGCGTCGTTCTGCGGGTGGACGGAGATCCGGCCCCGCTGCGGTTTGATACCGACGAGGTGGGTCCAGGCCGCGGGGATACGGACGGATCCGGCGCCGTCCGAGCCGAGCGCGGCGGGTACCAGCCCGGCCGCCACGGCCGCCGCTGAGCCGCCGGACGAGCCGCCGGGGGTGTGCCCGGTGTTCCAGGGGTTGCGGGTGGCTCCGAAGGCGGGGCCCTCGGTGAACGGCCACTGGCCCAGCTCGCAGGAGTTGGTCTTCCCGACGATCACGGCCCCGGCGGCCCGCAGTCTGCGTACGGCCTCGCTGTCGGCGGTGGCGGCGGGCAGATCGCCGTCGCAGCCGAAGTAGGTCGGCATCCCGAGGACATCCGTGTCGTCCTTTACGGCGACCGGTACCCCGAGCAGGGGCAGCCGCTCCCCCGCGGCGAGCCGGCGATCGGCCTCGGCGGCCTCGGCGAGCGCGGCCTCGGCCCGTAGGTGCCGGAAGGCGTTGAGGGTGCCCTGGCTGGCTTCGATCCGGCTCAGGGCGGCACGTACCTGTTCGACAGAGGTGGTACGGCCTTCGGCCAGCTCGCGTGCGCTGTCGGTCAGCCCGATCGCGCCGGCCGGTTCGCCGGTTTCCACGGCTTCCGTTGAGGACATGGGCTGCCCGCCTTCCTCGAATCGGCAGGTGCGCGCGCCCGCACCTGTACGCCAGAACGAACTTACCGGAGGGTAACGAGTCGCGGGCGGTCCGCTCAACCGTTCGGAGGACGGCGGCCGGAGACGGCCGCACGGCTCGCAGCGTTCGTCCGGGGACACGGACGGCGAAAGAGCCCTGCTGGAGGTGTGTGGAAGCGGGGTCCGCGACGTGAGGAGGAGCGGGAAGGGTTTCGTCGTCATGTGGTTCGGGCCGGCCACCGGTACACGGAGGCCGACGCGACCGGTCACGGGTCACGGGCCACGGCTCACGGCTCACGGCTCACGGCTCACGGCTCACGGCTGGACGCTGATCTCGCCGATCCCGGTTCCGAGGCCGGCGCAGTGCGCGGTGGACTGACCCGACTGCCCCGGGTCGAGAGTGACGTGCTCACCGTCCACATCCGGCGACCAGCCGCACACCAGATGCACCCAGAAGGTCTGTGTGGTGCTTCCGCCGTTCCGGCAGAGCGCGTAGCCCGTGTAGTCGTCGATCTCGTGCTTTCCGGTGTCGCAGGACAGTCCGGGCGGCGTCGCCGCGGGCGCCGCGGCGGTGGCGACGGTCGCGGACACCGCGAGCGCGGCGGCCGCTCCCGCGACAACGGCGCCCCGGAACGCGCTCCTGGACAGACTCCCCCTCGACGGCTTCATGTCTCCCTGTTCCTCCTCGTCGGTGACGAACTCGGTGCGTCCGGAAACCGTCCCCGAACGCCCCTTACGCAAAACGAGGCAAAACGTCACACTGTGTATGCGCTTCACAGGTGTTCTCCCTCGCGTCCTCCGTCGCGCGGCCCACCACGCCCCGGCGTACGCTCAAGAGGATCGGATCGCACACCTGAGCAGGCCCGACGGGCCCTTCGAGGGAGGCGCCGTGACCGGCCAACTCATCGGCACACGCGGGACCGCCCTGGCGGCGGTGTTCGTGCTGGGACTCACGAGCGGCGGCCTCGTCGGCGGCGGTGTGGCACGCGCGGACAACGGCATCGACACGCTCTCCGCCCAGCAGATCGCCGACCGCTCGCGCGACGCGCTCCTGAGCGTCAGATCCCTGCACCTCAGCGCGCGTGGCGACCCGGACGGCGGCAATCCGTCGATGGCCCTGAGTCTCACGCTGGACCGGGACGGCAACTGCAACGGTTCGGTGGATCTCGGCGACCAACAGGGATCGGTCCGGATCGTGAAGCGCGGCGACGCCATCTGGGTCAAGCCGGACGCCGACTTCTGGAAGAACCAGGTGCCCAACGGCGGCCCGGCCTTCGCCGCGATCCTCAACGGGCGTTACATGAAGGGCTCGGCCACCGACCCGAGGCTGCGCGACGTGGTCGCCGGATGCGATCTGCACACCTTCCAGAAGGTGGTCGGCGACAACGCGGACAACGACCGGGGAACGCTGAACAAGGGCAGGAAGACCACGCTGGACGGGGCTTCGGTGGTGCCGCTGACCAGGATCAGGGACGGTCGGACGCTGACGATGTACGTCGCGGACACGGGCAAGCCCTACCCGCTGAGGATCACGGTGCGGGGCGGCGGGGCGAACGCGGCGGTGGACTTCTCGGCTTTCGACAAGCCGGTGCCCACGGCCACGCCGCCGCCCGATCAGACGTACGACATCAATGCTCTGCTGAGCCGTACGACGTCGGCGCCGCTGTGACGTCGGAACGTCCGCTGAGCACCGCGTACAGCACCAACGAGGAGGCCAGCCCGACCGCCCAGCCGTAGTCCGCGAGCGGCTTCAGGAACGGGATCAGTCCCCCGGCCGGGAACGGGCCCGTCCCGGGGGCCGAGTGCGAGCCACCGATCGCCAGGACACCGCCGACGGCGAACGCGAGGACCGCCCGCCAGTTCCAGCCGTTGACGTACCAGTATCGGCCGCCGGGACGGTAGAGGTCGGCGAGGTCGAGCACGGTACGGCGGACGATCCAGTAGTCGGCGATGAGAATGCCCGCGACCGTACCGAGCAGCCCGCCGACCAGTCCGAGCCAGGTGAAGATGTACAGCTCGGGGGTCCCGGTGAGTTTCCACGGCATGATGACGACGCCCACGACACCCGTGATCAGCGCTCCCGTACGGAAGTTGATGAGCTTGGGGGCGAGGTTCGCCAGGTCGTACGCAGGTGACACGACGTTCGCCGCGATGTTCACGGAGACCGTCGCGACGAGCACGGTCACCAGGGCGTACAGCAGTCCGAAGACGTTGTCCGTCCTGGCGACGAGCTGGACCGGGTCCCAGACCGCCTCCCCGTAGACCGCCTGCGAGCCGGAGGTGACCAGGACCGAGAGCAGCGCGAAGAGCGTCATCGTGGTCGGCAGGCCGAGCGACTGACCCCGGATCTGAGCGCGCTGGCCGGCCCCGAAGCGGGTGAAGTCGGGGATGTTCAGCGAGAGCGTGGCCCAGAAGGCGATCATGCCCATCAGCGAGGGGAAGAAGACCGGCCAGAACTCCTTCCCCCAGCCGAGCCGGGAGGGCTGGTCGAGCAGCGGGCCGAACCCGCCCGCCCTGACCGCGACCCAGACCAGCAGAACGACCGCGCCGACGATGACGAAGGGGGCCGCCCAGTTCTCGAACCGGCGCAGGGCGTCCATCCCCCGGTAGATGATGGCGAGTTCGAGCGCCCAGAAGAGGACGAAGCAGAGCCAGAGCGTCCAGGGCTGCCCGCCGATCTCGGAGGCCTCGGCCCAGCCACCGAAGATCTTCCCGAGCAGGGTGAAGACGCCGACGCCACCGATCCAGGTCTGGATGCCGAACCAGGCACAGGCCACCGCCGCCCGGATCAGCGCGGGCAGGTTGGCTCCGCGCAGACCGAAGGAGGCGCGGGCCAGCACGGGGAACGGGATGCCGTACTTGGGTCCGGCGTGCCCGGTGAGGAGCATCGGGCCGAGCACGATCAGGTTGGCGAGGGCGATGGTGAGGACGGCCTGCTTCCAGTCCATGCCGAGCGCCACCAGGCCAGAGGCGAGCAGCCACGACGGGATGTTGTGGGCCATGCCGACCCAGAGCGCGGCGAAGTTGTACGTCGTCCACCGGCGCCGTTCCAGCGGAACGGGCAGCAGGTCCTCGTTGACGAAGCGGTTGTCGGTGGGCACGGCGCCGGGGGCGAGTTCGATGCGGCCCGACGGATCGAGTATCCGGGCCTGCGGTGGAGGAGGTGGGGTGGGTGGAGTGGGTGGAGTGGGCGGGACGGTCGATGTCATGGCGGCTGGACCCTTCGCTCGGGAACGGTGCCGTGCGGGGCGGGAGACGCGGGGCGTACGTACAGCCGTGGGGGGGCGGGCCTGATGGTCAGGTGGACAGGGCGGGGATGATCCGCGAGCCGTAGGCGTCGATCGTCTCCTCGCGCGCGTCATGCATGTTGTAGACGGCGAACTGGTCGACGCCCAGGTCGCGCAGGACCCGGAGCTTCTCGATGTGGGCCTCGGCGGGACCCAGCAGACAGAACCGGTCGACGATCTCGTCCGGCACGAAGGCCGTGTCGGGGTTCCCGGCACGGCCGTGATGGCTGTAGTCGTAGCCGGACCGCCCGGCGATGTACGCGGTGAGGGCCTCGGGGACGAGACCGGAGTGCTCGCCGTACCGGGAGACCAGGTCCGCCACGTGGTTGCCGACCATGCCGCCGAACCAACGGCACTGCTCGCGGGCGTGGTCGAGGTCGTCGCTCACATAGGCCGGGGCGGCGACGCAGATGGTCACGGAGTCCGGGTCACGGCCCGCCTGTGCCGCCGCGTCCCGTACCGCCTTGACCATCCACTCGGTGAGGAACGGGTCGGCGAGCTGGAGGATGAAGCCGTCGGCCTTCTGCCCGGCGAGAGCGAGCGCCTTCGGGCCGTACGCGCCCATCCAGACCGGCAGCCTGCCGTCCTTCACCCAGGGGATCCGGACCGGCTGCCCGTCGACGACGGCCTCCCGCCCCTCGGCGAGATCGCGGATGACGTCGATGGCCTCGCCGAGGCGGGCCAGGGTGTTGGGCCTGCGGCCGGCGACACGCATCGCCGAGTCGCCGCGCCCGATGCCGCAGACCGTGCGGTTGCCGTACATGTCGTTGAGGGTGGCGAAGGTCGAGGCGGTGACCTCCCAGGTGCGGGTGCCCGGATTGGTGACCATGGGACCGACGACGAGGTGTTCGGTGTGTTCGAGGATCTGGCTGTAGATGACGAAGGGCTCCTGCCAGAGCACCGTCGAGTCGAAGGTCCAGCCGTAGCGGAAGCCGTTGCGTTCGGCGCGGCGCATCAGGCCGACGACGGACGAGGCGGGCGGGTCGGTCTGGAGAACGAGTCCGAAGTCCATGACGGGTGCTCCTATTCCAGGTACTGACAGGTGGCGCGCGGGGTGTACATGCCGTGGCCTGCCCGGCCGGTGAACTTCCTTCCGTCGATGACGACTTCGCCGCGCGAGAGGACCGTCTCGACCCGGCCGGTGATCCGCTTTCCCTCGTACGCCGAGTAGTCGACGTTCATGTGGTGGGTCTCGGCGGAGATGGTCTGTTCGGCCGCCGGGTCGTAGATGACGACATCGGCGTCGGCGCCCGGGGCGATGGTGCCCTTCTTCGGGTAGAGGCCGAACATCCGGGCCGGGGAGGCACAGGCGATCTCGATCCAGCGGCGACGCGAGAGGTGGCCGTCCACGACCGCCTGGTGCAGGAGGTCCATCCGGTTCTCCACGCCGGGCATGCCGTTGGGGATCTTCGAGAAGTCGCCCCGGCCCATCTCCTTCTGGCCGGAGAAGCAGAAGGGACAGTGATCGGTGGAGACGACCTGGAGTTCGTTGTTCCTGAGGCCGCGCCAGAGTGCTTCCTGGTGTTCCCGGGGGCGCAGCGGCGTGGAGCAGACGTACTTCGCACCCTCGAAGTCGGGCTCGGCGAGGTTGTCGGTGGACAGGAAGAGGTACTGCGGGCACGTCTCGCCGAAGACCGGAAGCCCCTTGTGGCGGGCGGCGGCCACCTCGGCGACGGCCTCGTCGGCGGAGACGTGCACGACGTACAGCGGGGATCCGGCGACCCGGGCGAGCTGGATGGCGCGGTGGGTGGCCTCGGCCTCCAGCGCCACCTTGCGGACGTCGCCGTGGTAACGCGGGTCGGTGCGCCCCTCGGCGAGCGCCTGCTCGACGAGAACGTCGATGGCGATGCCGTTCTCCGCGTGCATCATGATCAGGCCGCCGTTGTGGGAGGCCCGTTGCATGGCGCGCAGGATCTGGCCGTCGTCGCTGTAGAAGACGCCCGGGTAGGCCATGAACAGCTTGGATTCCCTCGAATACCTCGGGCGTCGCGTAGCCATCACCCTGCCAGGCCCCTCGCGGCGTGGAGACGATCTATACGGTGAGTCCCTCAGCGCGGGTGGCTGAGACAACGTCCGGCAACCACGCTGGTCATCCGGCGTGGCGTACTGGAAGCTCTGGACAGGATCGGCGAGGACATCGATCCGGTCATCGAAGCTCCGCAACCAGTCATCGTCGCGATGCGCTCAGAGCCAGCCGCGGCGGCCGACCTGGACGCCGAGCTGGAACCGGGTCTGCGCGCCGAGGACTTCTTGGAGGCGGACGATGCGGCGTGCCACCGTCCGTTCGCTGACGCCGAGCTCTCCGGCGGACGAGAGCTTCCCGGCCTGGTCCTGGACCTCGACGCCACGCTGATCACCTGCCACTCCGAGAAGGAACAGGCCGCACCCACCTATAAGGGCGGCTTCGGCTTCCATCTACTGCTGTGTTTCCTCGCCAACACCGGCGAGGCCGTGTCCGGCCGGCTGCGGCCAGGCAACTCCGGAGCCAACACCGCCGCCGATCACATCGCGGTGCTGGACGACGCCCTCGCGCAGATCCCCGACGCTCACCGGCACGGCACCGCAATCCTGGTCCGCGCCGACAGCGCCGGATCCGCGAAGGCCTTCCTCACCCACATCCGGACCTTGCGCGAGCACGGGTTGGACCTGCGTTTCTCGGTCGGATACGCCATCACCGCGCCCGTCCGCCGCGCGATCCGCTCGCTGCCCGAAGACCTCTGGCATCCCGCCCTGGACCAGAACGGGACACTGCGCGACGTCGCCGAGCTGATCGGCATGGTCGACATTGCCGGCTACCCGGCCGGCACCCGCATCACCGTGCGCCGAGAGCGTCCGCACCCCGGCGCCCAACTGTCCCTGTTCGATCACGACGAGGGCCTGCGGCACCAGGTATTCCGTACCGATACCCCTTACCCCAGCGGCGGCTCCGCGCAGTTCCTGGAGGTCCGCCACCGCGGACACGCCACCGTCGAGGACCACATCCGGTGCGGCAAGAGCACCGGCTTCGGCCGCTTCCCCTCCCGCCACTTCACCATCAACGCCACCTGGCTCGAACTCAGCCTCACGGCGATCGATCTCCTCGCCTGGGCCCGCGTCCTCCTGCTGGACGGCGAACTCACCGCCGCCGAACCCAAGAAACTCCGCTACCGGCTGCTACACGTCGCCGCCCGCCTCACCCGCGGCGGCCGCCGCCTCCGCCTACGGATCTCGGCGACCTGGCCCTGGAGACACGAACTGGCCACGGCCTTCCACCGCCTCGCCGCACTGCCCCGACCAGCAGGCTGACCCGCCGCCCCTCAACCCCCCACCCACCCACAACTCGAAGGACTCCGGAGAACCCGACCACCGCGCCGGGACTCCGCCATGCCCAGGCAACAAAATCGCCCCGACCACCCCACAGTTGGTGATCAGCGACGCCGCTTCAGCCAACCGAAACGGCGAGGCTGATGCACAAGTCCCAGCCCACACCTTGGCCCAGCACGCTGCATAGAGCCGAAAGAGTCGCCATCGCTGCTGGGAGTGCTCTGGGACTTTTCTGGGACTTCCGGCTGCATCAGCGAGCACGAACGTGGAACAGCCGAAAGACCATCTGCGCAGGTCAGCACCCCTCAGCCGCACAGCGCAGCAGGTCACGGGCCCCGCTGGTCTCTTCCGCGGCGCCTGATGTGCGGATGCCGCCGCGCCCCTTCCGGCCTGCTGTTTGGCGGGTCGGGAAGGGGCGCGGCGGCATCTCTGGGACGTCTATGGGACTTTGGGCGGAGCTGACGCCATGGAAACACCATGATCACCAGGTGGCCTCACTCGCGCTCCGGCGCCCCCGACAATTACCTGTCGCCCCGTCAGATCGCAAAGGACGAAGGGAGTACTGGGTACGTTCCGCTACGTCGTCGAGCGGACCTTCGCTCTGCTCCACCAGTTCAAACGACTCGCCGCGTGATGGCGAAGACGCCTCGAACTCCACGACGCCTTCGCCTCCTCGGCATGCAGTCTCGTCTGCCGGCGACACCTCAAGAAGACTCACTCATGATCCCGTTACAGCTCCATGTCGGTTTCACAGAGGTCGGCTGCGTCGAGGGCGAAAGGCAAAGCATATGTCAACTCACATGCCGCCCTCTCACGCCGTTATCCGCACGATCTACAGCCGGATCGAAGGATCAAGCGCCCTTACCACATGACCACCTGCAGGCCCTCCATTACATTTCCAAACTGCAGTCTCACGGAAATAATCCACGTGCAGACCGAAGGAGTGGCGGCCACAGACGGGCCAGACCGTGACATAATAATCCATAAGAAATTCCTGCACCCCTTCCGCCACGACACCAAGGACTTCCGCCCAATCCGGTGTCGAGACTTCTGCGGACTTGAAGCGAACCACGCCGACGGGCCCAAATTCCGGGTCGCGAAAATAGTTGACGTAGCTGAACTCCTCCCCGACAATCCTTTTCCCTGTTTCGTCGAGTACGGACTTCTGGATCACTTCGAAGGCCGATCTCGCCATGGAAAAGGTTCGCGTGGTCCAGAGTTCACAGAATTCTTCTCCGGAAATTTCTCCGAATTCATCATGCACCTCGGACATCCACGCCAGCACCTCCTCCGACATGGACTCCCCCTGCCGCCAGACCGCTTGCAACATCCTGTCCCGCCAGTCCAGAAAATTCGACACCCTCGCCAGCCTTCCGATTGGATTCACCTGCTGAAAGTTCGCCCCATAAAATAGCATATCGCCGGAAGGATTCCTTCCGGCGATATGCTATTTCACGCGTTCACCTGGATCGGCCCGGAGATCCTCAGGTAAACAGGGCCCAAACGCTCAGCCTCGGGTTTCTCACGCAAATGTTCTGGACAGTGACGGTGCCAGACCATTCAACATTGTCCGTCCAGTCGAACCATCTCGTGAACCCGAGGACGCTGTACTTTCCTCGCTCAGACTCCGATCTGCCTCTCCCGTTCGGAACCCCCCAGGAGGCGTGGAAGAAGTAATCCCCTGCCTCCGCGTGACCGTAGCTCTGATTCGACACAATCCGCTTCCCCGGAATGGTGATACTGAACACCAGTTTCACGGAGCCGTACTTCTTCCATATGCTCTTCAGCTTCAGGCGCCAGGTGAGACTGCACTTGGAATGCCCGGTGCAGGATCGCCTGAGATACAGCGTGTAGTTCTTTGTCGCCTTTTGCTGATCGCGATAGTTCAGTCGGCTCCCGCTGGTGTCCAGCTGCGTGACCGGATCGGCGGGGTAGACGTAGGCGTTGGCGTTGCCGCCGTAGACCGGGTCGGCCTGGAGGAAGCGGCCGGTGGTCGGGTCGTAGACGCGGACACCCATCAGGGTGTATCCGGCCAGGCCGTCGGTGGCGCGCTGGTAGGAGCCCAGGGATCCGTACTCCGCTGCGGCGGCAGTGGCGTCCAGCGGGGTGCCGTACTCGTCGTAACGCTGGACTCCGGCGGTGGCGGTCTCCAGATCCAGCTGGACGGAGATGTCACCGTGCAGGTTGGACAGTTGGAGGACCGCGTCGCCGGTGGCGCTGGTGGTGACGGCCAGGCCGCCGAAGAGGTCGGAGACGTTGCGCTTGACGGTGGAAGCGGAGCCTGCGGCCTCGGTGGTCACCGTCCACGAAGTGGTGTCGCAGCCACAGCTGTAGTGGTTCACCGTGGTGCTCGTGGTCGACCAGGTGGCACCGCTGTCACTGGTGGTCTCGGTGGTCGAGGACGCCAGGCGCCCGACGGCGTCCAGGCCCAAGGTCTTGCGGCTGGTGCCGAGGGTCTCCGAGGCGACCAGGTCGTTGGTGTAGTAGGTGAGGCTGGTGCCGGCACTGGTGGTGGTGCGGCCGAAGGCGTCGTAGGTGTAGCCGGAGTTCACCAGGCGGTCGACCGTGTCGTAGGTGTACGACGTGGTGGCCGTGGTGGTGTCGGCGGTGCTGCTGTCACAGTCGTCCGAACTCGCGGTCAGGGCCTTGCGGTTGCTGTTCGCGTCGAAGGTGTAGGCGCGGGTGGTGCAGCCGTTGGCCATGGTGTCGGCGGCCTGGGTGAGTCTGCCCTTGCCGTCGTAGGTGTAGTCGGCCTGGGTGGTGGACCCGTCGGTCTGGGTGTGACTCACCTGCTTGTCATGGATCGTGTAGGCCGCGGCATCGGACAGCACGACGACGCCTGCGGAGTCCCTGTACGTCACAGAGGTCTGGTTGCCCACCGTGTCGAAGGTCGTGGCCAGGGTGTAGCCGCCAGGAAGGGACTCGCCGATGAGAGCGCCGTCGGCGTCGTAGGCGGTGGCGGTGGACGTCCCGGCGACGGAGTCGGTGACGGACAGGACCCGGCCTGTGGTGCCGTCGTAAGTGTAGGTGGAGGTGGAGGGCACCGAGTCGGACACCGTCACCACGCGGTCGAGGCTGTCGTACGCCGAGGTGGTGATGCTGCCCGTGCCGTCGTTGTACGACGTCTGGCGCCCGAGGCCGTCATAGCCGTACTTGACAGTCTGGCCATTCGACGTCTGGGCAGCGAGTTGTCCGGTGGTTCCGTCGTAGGTGTACGTGATGGGTGGAGTGGCCTTGCCGGTGGCGCTGGTGACCGCCGTCTTCGTCGTGCGTCCGACGGCGTCGACCGTGTTGGTGGCCGTGCGGGTCACACCGTTGGCGGTCTCCGTCTGGGTGGCTATCTGGCCCCAGCGGTCGTAGGTGTACACAGTGGTGACGGACTCAGTGAAGTTGTTCCCGCCGCCGGTGATGGCGGCTGCGGGCGTGGTCTTGCACAGCATCCCGTCCCACTCGACGGAGGCACAGGTGCCGGTGGCGGCCGCGTCGTAATACGTATACCGCAGCGTGCCCGCGTCCGAGCCGGAAGAGCCGGCCGTCCGGGTACTGACGACCTGGCCCGCGTCGTCGTACACCGTCACCACGGAGCTGGACTCGGCGCCCCCGGTGGACAGTTCCTGTCCGGTGGACCAGTCATAGGTCGTGGTGCTCGTGGCGGTGTCGGCGTCGGTGGCGTAGCCCGCGATGGCGGCGCCGGAGGTCGTGGAGGTGACCAGGCCGGAGACCTCCGCCTCGCTGGGCCGGTTCTCGTCGTAGGTGTACGAGGTGTGGGCGCGAGCGGGGATCACGGTGCCGGCGGCCAGGGTGGACTCGGCGGTGGTGCCCGTGAGTTCCTTCGTGAGCGTGATCTCGTGCAGTGGGCCGTACTCGTCGGTGAGGAACTCGCCGTCGGAGGAGTACTCGGAAACCGTGCTGAGGAGCTGGGCGCGCTCGGCCGTCGACAGGTCGACCAGGCCCAGGGCCGCCAGCTCGTCGGAGCTGCTGCTGCTCAGTGCCAGCTCACGGTTGGCGGCGGTGAGTTCGGCGACGATATTGCCGGTCTCGCCGTACCCGGTCGCGGTGATCGAGCCACCGGGGCTCGCGGTGTTGACCTCCTGGCCGTTGCCGTTGATGTAGGTGATGGCGGCCCGGCCGTACGAGGACGAGGTCAGATCGCTGCCCGTGTTCGAAGCGGGGACGAAGCCGGCCGGGAAGACGGACGTGGCGTCCGTCGGTGCCTCGTCCTGCGCCCAGGTGGCGACCGTGGCCGCGTCCATCTGGTGCGGGGCGGTCGGACCGGAGAGCGGGACGTCGTAGACGACGGTGGTGACCGCCGTGCCGGACGTGGTGCTGTCCGAGCCCTGCGCGAGGGCTGCTCGGGCGGCCTTCAGCAGCATGCCCGCGCCTGCGGTCAGTGCGGAGCCGGCCTTGCCGTAGGTGAAGGTCCAGGGCAACTGGCCCGGCTGGGTGTAGGTGGCGACGCGACCGTCGGTGCCGTAGGTGTACTCCGTCTTCAGCGCGGGGCTGACGCGCGGGTCCCACACCTGGCGCAGCTGGCCGGAGGCGTTGTAGGCGTACGAGGCGATCGTCTCGGCGGTCGAGGCGGAGGCGGCGGGGGTGGTGGCCCACAGCTTGACCGACGTGACCTGGCCCGCGTAGTTGCCGAGCGTGCTGGAGGTGGCGGTGGTGGCCGTGGCGTAGACGTACTCCAGGACGCGGCAGCCCTTGGTGGCCGGGGTGGCCTGGCAGGTGGCGACCGTGACCGCGCCGGTCGGGGAGACTACATACTTCGGGCGGGCCAGCGTCTTATCGCCGGCCGTGACGGTCTCCGAGGCAACGGTGACGGTGGTGTCATCGACCGCTGTCGCCGAGGAGGCGAGCGTCCAGGTGACCGCGTTGGCGGCCGCCTTGGCGAAGACGGTGACGTCAGCGGCGTCGCTCTTCAGCGTGAAGGTCCTGCCGGTGAGCGAACCCGTCAGGGTCAGGGACTTCGCACCGGTCTCCGGCTCCCAGTCGCCACCGGTGGTCGCGGTGAAGGCGACAGAGCTGCCGTCCGCGCTCAGCAGTTCCACCGATGCGTTGGAGGTCTTGCGCAGCTGCGTGTAGTCGCTGCCGGCCGCGTCGACGGAGGAGGCCCAGGCGGAGCCGAAGATCTGTGCCTGGCCCTCGGTGTTGGTGCTGTTGGCCCGCGAGGAGTACGTACGTCCCACGCTCGCTCCGAAGGCGGAGGCGTCGGTGGCCGACAGCGTGTAGTCACCGGTGAGCTGGTTGACCTGACCCGGACCCACCTGGGCGGAGGGCGCGATACCAGCGTCGCGGTCGAGCGTGACACCGACGGTCTGCGAGTACCCGGTGGTGGTGCCGTTGGTGAAGGCGGCCCGCAGCTGAATGACGCCGTCCTCGGTGAGGCTGGAGACGGTGTTCCACACGAGCTTGGTGGCGGTGCCGCTGTTGACGGCGACCGGCCAGGCGGAGACGGTGGCGCCGGCAGCGGTCACGTCACCGACCGGCACGGTGTGCCAGGAGTCGGTCTCACCGCGCCGGTACTGCCAGGTCACACCCGTGTAGGAGGTGAGGCCCTTGGCGGACAGGGTCAGCCGGCGGGCGGTGGTGTCACCGTCGGACGGGGACAGGATGGCGGCACCGTCGGTGCCGACACCGAAGCTGTAGGCGGTGGTCGCGGTGGAGAGGTTGCCGCCGGAGTCGATGGTGCGCGCGTACAGCGTGTGCCAGCCATTGGCCGGGTTGATGCTGATGGTCTGCGGGTCGCCGCCGGTGCCGTTGCTGGTGTCCAGCTTCTTGTTCGGCAGGGACGAGTCGTCCAGGCCCCACTGGAAGCCGGCACCGTCCGTGGAGGTGGTGTCGAGCGTGCAGGACACGGCCGAACTTGCCCTGGCGGTCCAGCCGTTCTGGGTGTACGTGTCACACGTGACCGTCGGCGCGACTGGCTTGCCGGTGTTCAGCACGAACGTGGTGTAGCCGCTGTAGGAGCCGTGGTCGGTGCCGTCGTACGCCCGCACCCGGTACCGCAGATGGACACCCGCAGGGAACGCGCTCGCCGACGGGACGGTCAGCGTGGAGGCGGAGCCGGAGGCCACCGTCTTGCCGTACGCCGTGTACGCGTACGTGGTGTCCGCACGGGCCGGGTCCGCCGTGATCTCATACTGGGCCCGCACGTTGGAGCCGTCCGGGTCCGTCACCTTCGACGACAGGGTCGGGGTGAGCGAGGTGACGTACCGGCTGCCGTTGTAGGCGTTGACCTGCGACGGCGAGATGGCCGTCGAGCTCGGCACCGACGGATAGGAGTTGTACGTCACCGTCAGGTGCGGTTCGGTCGAGCCGTCCCCAGAGACGTAGTTGGCCGAGCGGAAGCGCCGCCAGGTGAGGCTGTCGGTCTCCGAGGCGCCCGCGATGCGCAGGCCCTGGTTGGTGGAACCGTCAGCCCACGCCTGCACGATGGCGTCGATGTCGAAGTTCATCGTGCCGGCCGGGCAGGACGTGCTGTAGCCGAGCGCGGCCTTGTTGGTGACGGCGCCCGAGGTCGTGGTGGCGGGCTGGACGCCCCAGGTGATGTCGGCCGAGGTCCAGGTCCCGGTGATCCGCCGCACCTCCGTACCCGCACCGGTGGTGTCACAGGTCGAGGAGTAGTACGAGTACAGGGCGAGGTTCGTGTCGATGATGTGCTTACCCTTGAAGGCCGACACGTCGAACTTCAGGTAGGAGCGGGCCTTGGTGGTGCCCGCGTCGTACGTACCCGACTTCAGCTCGCCCGAGGAGACCTGCGAGTCGGTGTAGTTCGTCGCGACCCAGGTGTCCGTGGTCACGGCGAGGGTACTGGTCGGGTCGACCGTGACCGGGTAGGTCGGCTTGTTCTTCGTGAAGTAGTCGGCGTCGGGAGTGAGAACGAGGGTCTGCGACCCGTCCTCGGTCGTCTCGACCTTCGTGGCGACCCTGGCCTGGTACTTCGACTCGCCGGACCTAGGGTCCTTGGAGGAGTCCCACATCATCGGCGCGGGCGCCTCGGCGACCAGCTCGCCGGCCTTGTCCTTCAGGAGCAGGTGACCGGATTCGGCCACCGACAGCTCAAGTCCCTTGAGCCGCATCGGGATCCGGTACTCCAGCGGACCCTCGGGCGCCTTCTCCAGGACCACGTTCTGGCTGAAGCCCTGCGACAGCGCGGTGACCGTCAGGGCCTCGCCGCCACCGAGGTCGTAGGAGGCGGTATCGTCCTTCACGGACGGCGTCGGAAGCTTGGACTCCCAGCCCATCCCGAACGACTTCGCGCCCTTCGTCACCGACGCCAGCGCGGTGTCCCCGCCGTTGGAGACCGCGATGTCGGCGACCGCGACCTCCGGCTTCAGGGCGCTGCCCTCGTCGGACAGGGCGGTGTCGATGTTCCGCCAGACGCCGTCGACCTTCTGCCGGATCGGCGCCACGTACGTCGACGTCTGCAACTGCCCGTTCGGCAGCGCATACGTCGTCGAGCTGGCCGAACGCTCCGACAACACCTCGATCTTCCGGCCCTGCAACCGGGCCATCAGCAATGCCGCGGCAGTCGAATCCGCCGACGACGCGGCCGGCTTGGCAGCCGTCGACGTCACCTTCGCGGTGGCGGAGTCCGCGGCGGCGAAGGTCTGTCCGGCCCCCAGCGACACCAGCGCCGTCTCCGCCGCCAGAACAGCGGCAACCGCCAGCGCGGTTCGCCTCAGCGAACCATCAAGCGGCTGTCTTCCGCGTCCCCTTGAACGTGGGATCCATCTCCCCAAAAGCCTCAAAACACACCCCTGCAGTCAGACCGTCACGTCGAGTGACGTCACGGCTGCGGAATTACACAGGGGAAAATATATGAATCACATTTGGTCGAATTTTGACTGTTACCGCAAGGTGACCCGAACACGCGGCAGTCCGTCTTGACGTCTGCGGCTCCGCCTTCCCCTGCCGCGCGTCCGAACGACAGCGTGGCCGCTTCGCTCGACGGCGTATGCGCTGACATCGGATAAAACGCCTGCCGCGCATGTGCTCCCACCCCCGACTTTGGTGCGGGAAGTTGTGATGAAGTTGTGATGAGGTTGTGGTGAGAAGCAGTATCTCAACCGAACGTGAACGTTTGATTCTTGCTGGTCAGGCATTGTTTTGGTCGGGGTGAGGGAGAGTTTCGACGTTCTGTTCCGCCTGTTCGGTGAGGGGTGTGAAGTTCCCCCTTCCGGCCCAGGGCTCCGTCGTTCTCGCGGTCGGCCCGAGGGCATCCCCCGCCTGCGGAATTGGCTATGGAGCAAGCACATCGTGTGCCGGTCGCGCACGTCGTCTGCCCCGAGAGAGTCACGACGAAGCGGGTCCTCAGGGGAAGGCAGGCCGTAGCTGCAAGTGGCGTCTCAGTCGGCGGCAGGAACGCGCAAGGCGAGGACGGCCATGTCGTCGTGGCCGTCACTGGGATGCTGATCGGCCAGAGTGCGGACGAAGTCGTCCAGTGGCAGGCCCGCGTGCACGGCAGCGAGGTCGGCGAGCGCGCCCAGCTGGCCGTCGATGGCGTGGTCCGGGTGCTCGACGAGACCGTCCGTGAAGAGGAGCACGATCGCACCGGGCGGCAGAGAATGCGTGTGATCAGGGCGCTCAACGTCAGGATCGACACCGATCGGAATGCCGGGTTCGCCTTGCAGGTATTCAGTGCGGCCGTCAGGCGTGACGACCAGCGGAGGCAGATGACCGGCACTGCTCCAGCGCAGCCGCCAGCCCTTGGCCGCCGGCTCGATCCGTGCCAGACAGGTCGTAGTGACCGGCAGATCGGTGATGGCGTGCACCGTGTTGTCGAGCTGAGCCAGTACCTCGCTCGGCGGCTTCTTCCGGTCGTACAGCAGCGCCCGAAGCATGTTGCGGGCCTGCGCCATCGCGGCGGCCGCGTGCAGGTCATGCCCCATCACGTCCCCGATCACAGCGGCACAGGCGTCGTCGGGCAGGACGACGGCGTCGTACCAGTCCCCGCCCAGGTGGGCCGGCTCGGCGGCCGGACGGTAGAACCCCGCTCCCTCAAATGGAACGAGATCCGGCAACGTCGGAAGCAACAACCGTTGGAACAGCTCGGCACTGGCCCGCACCTGCCCGAACAGACGCGCATTCTCGATCGCCAGCCCGGCCGCACCCGCCAGAGCCCGCACGACCTCCTCGTCGTCGCCGTCGAACGGTCGGCCGTCATGCCGCTCCGACAGATACAGGTCCCCGTAGATCTCACCCCGGACACTGATCGCCACGCCCAGCAGAGCATGCATGGGCGGATGGCCCTCAGGGAAGCCGACCGACGCCGGATGGGAAGGGATATCAACGACCCGTAGGGGCTCCGGATGGTGGATCAGCAGTCCCAGCACGCCACGCCCGTGCGGGAAGTCGACATCACCGAGCGCAGCGCGCTCGTCTTCCGACAGACCGGCAGTGACGAACTGCTCCAAGTGGTCGCCCGAAGCATGCAGGACCCCGAGCGCACCATAGCGGGCACCCACCAGGTCCATGGCGGTAGTGACGATGCGGTGCAACACCATGGGCAGGTCCAGCTCGCTGCCGATGTTCAGCACGGCGTCCAGCAGCCCCTGCAGCCGGTCCTTCGCCTTGGCCAGGGCGCGCAGACGTGAGGCCACAGCCTCCAGCTGCTCGTCCAGACGCAGACCCAGATCCGGGTCGGTCATCGGCTTCGCCGGCTCGTCTTCCGCCACTCCGGAATCACCTCGCTCGTCAAGGCCAACGGTACGGAAGGCAACGCCTCCCGTACCACCGACACCGCGGCAGCGGTGGCCTTGGGAAGCCGGCTGGCCGCTCGTACGGTGGATGCGCGACCGGATCGCGGCGGACACGTCGTCGTTACGCCGCGAGGGTCTGGTTCTGTTGGTGGCGCATGTCCGTTCTCAACGAACCCAGTCGATGTCTCATCGAACTGGGTCGTCTGAGTTCCTCGCTCTACGTACGAGCTGCGGACCCAGCCGGGGCTACACGTACAGGGTGTAGAGGTTGGAGTGGCGGGTGAGGGAGGGGGTGCCGTATCCGCCGGTCTGGATCTGGGTGGCTGACCAGGTGGATCCGTTCTGTACGCCCACGTACAGGGTGCCGCTGCGGTCGCGGTAGGCAAGGTGCAGCTTGTCGGTGAAGGAGGCCAGGGCCGGGGCGTCGTAGGTCAGCCATCCGCTGACGGCGCTGGCCCGCGCCGGAGGTCGGTTCCGTGCCGGCCTCCGCGAAGCGCGCGGGTTCGCAGAATCCTGAAGGGGCCCTCGGGCGAACACGTACACAGGTGGGGGATCCGCTGCTGATCCGGTGCGGGTTCCGGCTTGACCTTCGAGCCGGGTCGAAGGTTTACGGTCGGCGGTGTGACGACTTACCGCATCTCGCAGCTGGCCGAGCGCTCCGGCGTTCCGGCCACGACGCTGCGTTTCTACGAGGACGCCGGTCTGCTGGCCGCCGACCGCACACCGGCCGGGTATCGCGTGTACGGCGAGGATGCGGTGGAGCGTCTGGCCTTCATCTCGTCGGCCAAGCTGCTGGGCCTGGCTCTGGAGGAGATCCGCGAGCTGCTCGATGTCCGTGAGGAAGGCGTGTGCGCGTCCGTGCGGGCGCGGATGCTGCCGTTGGTCGCGGACCGGATCGCGGAGACCGACGGCCGGATCGCCGAGCTGCGCGCGTTCTCCGACCGCCTCGCCGGTGTCCACGACGAGCTGTCGGGCCCGGCGCCCGCAGGGGCGTGCGGTCCGGACTGTGGCTGCACCACGACCAGCGCTCCGGTGGCCGGGCCTGTGCCGGTGGCGCTGTCGCCGACCCGCCGGGGGCCGGCTGCCGAGCCGTGGCGGGACGTGCCGGTGGCCTGCGCGCTGGGCGGCGCCGAGCTGGGCGAGCGCACCGAGCAGTGGCAGCAGCTGGTCGGCAAGGCCGAGCTACGCGAGGAAATCGACGACGGCGTACGCCTCTCGTTCCCCGCCGGCGCCGAGCTCGCCGGTGAGGTCGCTACCCTCGCCGCGGCGGAGCAGGGCTGCTGCGCGTTCTTCGACTTCACCCTGCACCTGACCCCGACCGCTCTCCAGCTGGAGGTGCGGGCGCCCGAGGCCGCCGCCGGGATGCTGGCCGACCTCTTCGGAGCGAACGTATGACTGCCTCATCCCCCGGTTCCCGTCCGTCCCGGCCCTGGAAATGCCCTCGGCGTCGGCGCGGCCGCGGTCGCCGCCTGCGCGGTGTGCTGCGCGGGTCCGATCCTGGCCGTCCTCGGCGGTATCGGCGTGACCTCCGCAATCGGGGCGCTGTGGATGCCCGTCCTGGCAGTACTGACGGTGGCCGCCGGACTCGGCGTACTCGTTGTACGGCGCCGACGCCGGGCGGCGTCCTGCCGCAGGGCACCGGCGCGGGCCGATCTCGGCATGCCGACCCTCGGCCCACCTCTAGAGACGGACGGCGGCAAGGCCGCTCGCTGAGAGGGAGCCACAGGTCTGGCTGCCCACGGTGGCCTGTGAGGATGAAAGCGCGCGGCCGCCACGAGGGGACCGGTACAGCACGAAGGATCAGTTCGAGTGTCGCAGCAGGGACCGCCGGGCCTGCTCGAGCGGATGGAACACCACCAGGTCGCGATCTACCTGGCGGCGATGGCCGCCGGCGGGCTGCTCGGCTGGATGGCCCCCGGGCTGTTGACGGGGAGTCAGGGTCGTAGGAACGTCGCCTCGCCGCCTGGGGGGCTGTGATGACCCGTCGTCTGCCGTGTCCGCCCGCTCCGGGGCCGCTGGAAGCCTATGCGGCACGCTTCGATGACCTGCTTTCCACACTGGCACAGCGCCGCGGGTTCCGTGAGTACCTCGCGGGGCCGCTGCTACCGCGGGGCCGGAACAAGACCCTGACCTGCCTGGCCGGCACGGAGCCGGTGGTCGGTGCCCAGCACCCCTCGGTGCAGCGGCTGCAGTTCTTCCTGTCAGAGTCGACGTGGGATCACGAGCGGGTCAACGCCCGCCGGGTGGAACTGCTGCTGGCGGATCCCGCGACCGCGCCGCACGCGGGCGGGGTGCCGGTGATCGACGACTTCTCTGTCAAGTTCAGCGTGTTGCGGTAGGGGAAGCCCCGAGCTTGCAGAAGGCAAGACTGCCGCACTGACACCCTTCACTACTCGGTGATACCGCATAGTGGTATTCGGTACTACGCAGTACCGATAGCGCCGAGGAGGATTCGCGTTGGACGACCTGACGGAGATGCTGAAGGGCACGCTCGAAGGGTGCGTGCTCGAAATCATCGGCAGCGAGGAAACCTACGGATACGCCATCACCCGCCAGCTGAACGAGCTCGGCTTCGCCGACGTCGTCGAGGGGACGGTGTACACCATCTTGCTGCGACTGGAGAGGAACAAACTCGTCCAGGTGACGAAACGACCATCCGGGGTGGGTCCGCCGCGCAAGTTCTACGCGCTCACCGACGCCGGACGCGAGGAACTCGCGAAGTTCTGGACGAAATGGCAGTACGTCTCATCACGCATCGACAGGCTCAAGGAGGGCGGGAGATGAACTTCTGGGAGACCATCACAGGCAGTGATCTCACCAGGGACTGGAAGGCGTTCGAAGCCCGGGCCAAGGCCCTGCCAGACGACCACCGGGCGGCGTGGGACCTCCGTCGCGCCGCGCGTGCCGGTGAGCGTGACCAGGACGTGCAGGCCCGCCGCCTCGCCGGAGATGCGCACCTCGGAGCCGAAGTGTTCGAGCAGGACCTCGATGAGGCGGCTCCTGCGCTGCCGGTACAGCCGGGTCATCCGGCTGATGTGGCGGGTGTAGGCGCCGGTCGCGATGAAGTGGGCGAGCGCGTCCTGGTCGACGGTGGGCGTCAGCCGGTCGGTGATCCACTTGATGCCGAGGAAGGGCTGCACGAGGTACGGCGGGAGGATCGCGTACCCGATCCGCAGCGCGGGGAAGAGCGTCTTGCTGAAACTGCCGACGTAGACGACGGTGTCCCGGTGCCGGGCGGCGGCCAGGGCGGGCAGGCGCTCGGCGGTGAAGGTGAACTCGTTGTGGTAGTCGTCCTCCAGGATCGTCGCGCCGCGCTCGTAGGCCCAGTCGAGCAGGGCGCGCCGACGCTCCTCGGACATGATGAAACCGGTCGGGAACTGGTGCGACGGCGTCACGTACACCAGCCTGACCCGCGCCGGGTCGTGCCCCTGCGCCCGCACACACGCGTCGATGTCACCGACCCGCAGCCCCTGCTCGTCCACCGGTACGGGCACCACGGTGGCCTCGGAGCAGCCGAAGACCTGCCGCAGCACGGTGTGGCTCGGGTCCTCGATGACGACCACGTCACCCGGCTTCACCAGCATCCTGACGAGGATGTCCATGGCCTGGGTGGCGCCGCCGGTGACCATGATCCGGTCGGCGGACGCGTCCAGGGCGCGGCTCTGCCGCACCAGCGTGGCGATCTCCGTACGCAGCCTGGGCGAGCCCTCGGCCGGTCCATAGCCGAGCGCGGCGGCGTCGGCCCTGCCGTACGCCTCCTGGAGCGACTGGAGCCAGCGCGCCACGGGGAAGTCGGCGAGCGCGGGCGTGCCGTGCCGGAAGTCGAGGGCGGTGCCCGGACGGTAGGTGGGCGCGGGCTCCCACGGCTGCCACAGGGAGTGGCCCTCGTCCGTCGACCTCGGCGGCTGCGGGGCGAGCGTCGCGGGCACCGCCCGCCGGACACCGGCCTTTGCCCCGCCCGCGAGCCCGGCGACCCGGGTCCCGGAGCCGCGCCGGGCGGTGAGAATGCCGTGGGCCCGCAGCAGTTCATAGGCCCGAGTGATCACGGTCCGCGAGACCCCGAGCTGAAGGGCGAGCTCCCGGGACGCGGGCACGGCGTCCCCGGGCCGCAGCTGCCCCGACCGCACCAGCACCGTCACCTGATCACACACCTGCTGCTGCAAGGACGCGCCACTCTCCCGATCCAGGACGATGAGCAGCTCCGACGACCCCACGTTGTCCCCCCTCAGTCCCCCGTCAGCGCTGACGAGTCTGCCACGATGCCGCGGGAGGGGGCCGTCGAGGCCACGTCGGCACGCTTGGGCTGAGCGGGGTGGGTCCACCGCCACGCCATCACGTCATGACGTGAGCACCGCGTCGACCATCGACGTCGCGCGTACGTCGTCGGCGCCACTGATGATGTGGTTCATGGCGTAGCCGAAGGCGACACCAAGCTCCGGATCGGCGAAGCCGAGGGAGCCGCCGCGGCCGTTGTGACCGAAGGCACGCGGTCCGCTCATGGGGTTGTCCTCGGTGGGCAATTGGTATCCGGAGCTGAATCGGCTCGGCGCCATCAGCACGCGGTCCATCCCGGCCGCCTGCTCGTTAGCCGCCAGCGTCAGGGTGCCCGGGGTGAGCAGACGTACGCCATCCACCTCTCCGATCAACGCCGCGTACATCCGTGCGAGCGCCCGCGCGGTCCCGATGCCGTTGGAAGCCGGAAGCTCCGCTGCCTGCACCTCGGGTGAGTTGAAGTCGATCCCCGCCGGTTCGGTAACTGTGTACGCCCTGTTGCTGAGCGAGCTCGGGTCGCTCCAGGCAGCAACCTGGTCGCGCAAATTTTCGGCGAGCAACTCCGGAGGCACGGTGGTGAGGTCGGTATCCGGCTTGCTGTGCACCATGTGGCTGACCCGGTAGCGAAGGCGGATCGTGTCGGTGTACCGGGCAGCGCTCAGGAGACCGGTGATCAGGGCGAGGTCGCCACGGGCCTGTTCCAGAAGACGGGCGCCGCCGAGTTGGTCGTCGAGCGTGCGGAGGGTGCTGATTCGTTGCTCGATCGTCGAGACCATCGTGTCCGTAACGCGATCGCCGTTGAACGCGGAGGCGAAGGCGGAGGGCGCCTCGGCCCAGCTCGCCGCGAGTCCCGTCAGGGCGGCGCCGCTGATCGTGAGGAAGCCTCTGCGGTCCAAGTGGCCACTCCCCACCAGGTCAGTCAAAGCCTCGACGGTTCCGGCCTCGTTCCAGGGCATGCTGAGCCCGGCCACTCCCTATGCGGGCAGCCAGTGCGGCCAGGGCGAGACGTGCGCCTGCTCGTACGGCACCTCCAGCAGGTCGGCGAGCACGTGTCGAGCGTCGGCATCCGGCTCCTGGCCCTGCTCCCACTTCCAGACGGTGGTGCCGTTGGTCGCGAGCGGGATTCCGAGCGACCTCCCATGGGCTTGCATGAGTCGAGCGAACTCGGCCTTGCCCCAGCCGCGCGACTGTCGGACGCAGGCAGCGGGTGGATCGCCAACGGTTCACCAGACACGAATCACCTCCGTCATCCCGTTGGGACGTCGCCCCGGGCCGCTTTACCCCGCGTGCGTGGAAGGGCGTCCCCAGGAGGAACCCCGTGGAAACGTTCCGCGCCTGCCCGCACTGGCCGTTGACTGGGATCAGCCGTCCAGAAGCAGGGCATCGAGCCTCCACACCCGGGCGGCGGCCTCACTCCAACAGGCCTCCCGCCGGGACTCCGACAGGAGACGGAAGAGGAAGGAGCACGAGGTGACATAAAGTACGAAGACAACGCCGCCGGCCCCGAGTGGCCTCCTGGTGGCGGTGGAGGAGCTCGCCGCCGTCCACCCGGACGGGCAGCGGTTCGGGCAAGAGCCTCCATGTGACGTTCGGCATCACCAAGCGCACCGGGGCGAGTTGGCTGGCGTGCCTGGGCGACTGGTGTCGCGAGCGGGAGGTCTTCCGGCACGACCTGGACCGTCAGGACCAGACCGACAACGAGGCTCTGGCCGAAGCTGCCGCCCGCCTGATCGACGAGCGCTCCCCGGCCGACTATCTGGCCGCGTACGAGCAGGCGACGACGCTACCCCGACACGTCCCGTTCCTCGACGCCCTGGCCCCGCTCGACGCTGTGGTGTGCACCACTCACTTCCCGCCCCAACTCCACTGGAGCAGAAAGACCGTCACCGTTGAGGCATCGGGCAAGCGGCTCACCCTCACGGCCAAGGCCGTACCCGCACTGCGGCTGCTGCTCAGCGGCCGCCCCGTTTCCCTGGAGCGCGCAGCGGCCGTCGTCGGGGCCGAGGTGGCGGAGGTGGCCGAGATTCTGGTGAAGGAGGAACTGTGTGCGACTCTAAATGCCAAGCTCAGCTTGGCGTTTAACGTCCGGCTTCGAACACGCGGGCCTGACGATCACGGATCTGCGGTCTGGGTCAGGAAGGGCAGAGCTCGCGTCCCGCCAAGCCGCGCGAGGGTAGTCCGTCTGCACGGTTGTCGGTCCGCTCGGGCCTGATCAGACTCAGCGGTGGGGTGGTGTGGAGTGGGCGATTGGCGGACCGATCCGACCTTCGCGATGTGTCGAGCACTGGTGGATGGCGCGGAACTGGCCTCCTTCGCGGGCGGTCCGTTCGACGTGCGTGCAGTGGTGGCCGCCATCTCACCCGAGGCCAAGGACGGATTCCTGCTCGACGAGGTCCCCTGGGAGAACTTCCCGCAGGGGGATCGTGTCAGGGAAGCCGTCCATCTGCTGCATGTCGGCGCGCCCGTTCGCGTCGGCACGGGCGTTGTGGACGGCATGTGCGCCAACGACATGAGGGCCGCCGCCGCGCTCGCCGTGCCGTTCATGGCGCGCATCGCCGCCGACACCCGCCACGCCCACCGGGTCGATACGCTCGCCGAACTCTCCTCGCCAGCCCGCGCACGGCACTTCGGCGTCGCCTCCCGCGATGAACTGCTGCTCCACCGCTCCGACACCCACGGCGACGACCTCTACGACAGCTACGGTGTCGAGGTGACCGGCTACCCGGCGGGCTGGTCGGTCGCCGCCGCCCGGTCCGCGATCACCGCCGACACGGCCCTGTTGCAGCCCCTTCTCGACGATCCCGACTCGACGATCCGCGTCCACGCCGCCTACGCACTGGCCACCGCAGCCGACCCCCACCGGACCGTCCGGTCAGCTCTTCGCACCCGGTTCGCCATCGAGCAGGACCCGATCGTCCGCGCCGCCTTGGTCCTCGCCATCGCTGAGGCCACCCGCGCCCACCCGCATTTGCTGGCCGCCGCGTGGATGAGCGATCGGCTGCAGGACCGGACGCAGGCGCCCGAGGTCCGGCTGGCTGCCGCGATCGGCTGGCTCTGCCTCGCCGACGAACCCGCTCCCAAGGACCTGCGCGTCGCCGTCGACGACCTCGCCACCGACGAGCGCGCCCACGCCATGGAAGCCCTGCCCTGGATGGGTGCCGCCGGCGGATCCGGCGAGACAGGGCTGCAGCGCTGTGTCCGAGAGATGCTCCACCCCGAGAGGGCCGATCCGGTGGGGTGCGACGACCCGTGGGCCCCGTGCCACTGATGGCGGTAGCAAGCCGCCATTGCTGCCAACCGGTTGCGGCGATTCGCGCTTGGCTTCTCGCGTCCGGCTTCGAACAAGGGGCCCGGTGGTCACTCGTCCGGGTGTTTCCGGGACGGCAGCACGGCCTTCGCGTGATCCTGAACTCGACCAAGAGGTACAGGACATGACGCGAAGGCCGTAGTGGTGAGTGTGGTGGAACAGGCCGTGCAGTGCGATCCGTTCGCGGAACTGTCACGCTTTCGGGGGGTCTTCTACGACTGCCTGACCGGACGGCGCGACGCGCTGTTCGAGCTCACCGACGCGGTGCTGTGCACCGACGGCCCCGTGAAGACCCTGGTCGACTTGGCGCTGGCTCCCGAGCACCGGCGCGGGCACGGCGCCCTGTACGGCGCGCTGAACCGGGGCCGGCTGGACGTCGATCGGCTGCGGGCCGCGCTGGCCAGCCTGTCCCTGCCGCGTGCCGCCGACGGCCGCCTGGTGCTGGCGGTGGACGTGTCGCCGTGGCTGCGGCCCGACGCCGACACGAGCGACGCCCGTTCGTTCTGCCACACCTACGGTCGAGGCGACGCCAGGCACCAGATGATTCCGGGCTGGCTCTACTCGTGGGTCGTCGCCCTGGAATCGGGCCGGACCTCGTGGGTCGCCCCGCTGGACGCGGTGCGGCTGAGGCCCGGCGACGACCTCGCCGCGGTCACCGCCTCGCAGCTGCGGGAACTGGTCGAGCGCTTGATCGCCGCAGGCCAGTGGCGCCCGGGCGACCCGCTGGTGTGGATCGTGGCCGACGCCGGCTACGACGTGATGCGGCTGGCCTACCTGCTACGCGACCTGCCCGTGGAGATTCTGGGCCGTCTGCGCTCGGACCAGGTGATGCGCCGCCCGGCCCCTACCCGTGCGGAGTTCGCCTTGGCCAACCCGGCCGGTGGGCGGCCGCCCAAGCACGGCAGTGAGTTCATCTTCAAGGACTCCCGGACCTGGGGCGCCCCGGACGCGGAGACAAAGGCGGAGACCACCCGCTACGGCACCGCCCACGCCCGGAGCTGGGATCGGCTCCACCCAGAGCTGCAAGGGCGCGCCGCCTGGCGGGACCACCCCGGCCAGCTTCCGGTCATCGAGGGCACCGTCGTCCGACTCCAAGTTGACCACCTGCCCAGCGGCGGCGACCCCAAGCCGCTGTGGCTGTGGTGGTCACGGCCCACGGCCGGCCCTGCGGGGACCGACCTGGCCTGGCAGGCATTCCTGCGCAGGTTCGACATCGAGCACTTCTTCAGGATGATCAAGCAGACACTCGGCTGGACCGCTCCGAGACTGCGGGAAGCCGAGGCGGCGGACCGCTGGACCTGGCTGATCGTCACCGCCCGCACCCAGCTCCGCCTCGCCCGCTCTCTGACCACCGACCTGCGACGGCCTTGGGAGAAGCCGGCCGAACCGAACAAGCTCACCCCAGCACGGGTCCGACGCGGGTTCCGACACCTGCACGCCAGAACCTCAACGCCGGCCGCAGTGCCGAAACCCACCTGCCCCGGCCCCGGGCGCCCGCCCGGCTCCAAGAACCGCCGCCCCGCGAACCGCTACGACGTGGGCCTGCTCCTGGCCATCGGCGAGTCCTACCGCCGACCGGCTCACCACAAGGTCGGCACCAAGCCACGCCGCACTGGATAAATCACAAGTTGAGGGCCTGTGTCGGAACCTGGGCCGGGCGACCGCAGGTTGGCACGCCTGCAGGTGGGGCTGCACCGACCCACAGGCTGGACCGCTCGCGAGCGAGTGGCATAGTGAGCCGGATGATCGGACGCCTGTACACCGTTGTCATCGACTGCCCCGACCCGCGTGAGCTCGCCGGATTCTACGAGAAGCTGCTGTCGCTCTCACGACAGGAGGACCCCGGTGAGTTCGTCGTGCTCCAGAACGCCGCGGGCACCCCGGTGGTCGCCTTCCAGCGAGTGGACGACTTCCGCGCGCCGCAGTGGACGGATTCCGCGCGCCCTCAGCAGATGCACATCGATGTAATGGTCGGGGACCTCGACACGGCTGAGGCCCAAGTGCTCGCCCTCGGTGCGACGCTGCTGGAGGGTTCGGACAAGCCGATCGGGTACCGGGTCTACGCGGACCCCGTCGGCCATCCCTTCTGTCTGGTCACTCCTTAGGGAGACTGAGTACCTTTCTTCGAACTCCGGTGATGTTTTCCCAGGTCGCCGCGCAGCGACTCGGTCCCGTCACAGGCCTGGTCAACAACGCGGGGGTCAGCGGCCCCAACGGGCGGCTGGCCGAGGCCGACGCCGAAGGCATGCGCCAGGCTCTGGGCGTCAATGTGCTCGGCTACCTCTTGTGCGCGCGGCGCGCGGTGCGAGACATGTCACGGACCGGCAGGGGCGCCATCGTCAATGTCTCCTCGGCCGCAGCGACCATCGGCAGCCCTGGCCAGTACGTGCACTACGCCGCAGCGAAGGCGGCGGTCGACGCGATGACTGTGGGCCTGTCGAAGGAAGTTGCCGCAGACGGTATCCGCGTCAACTGCGTCGCCCCTGGCACCATCTGGACGGACTTTCACGCGGACCCTGAGCGGCCCGCCAAGGTTGCCGCCAACATCCCCATGGGCCGGGCCGGGCATCCCGAGGAGATCGCCGGAGCCGTCTCCTGGCTCCTGTCCACTGACGCCTCCTACACGACCGGCGCGGTTCTGCGCGTGGCCGGGGGCATGTAGCGAGCGACGCGAGGACGCCAACCAGGGGGCAACGGGGTTCGCCTGACGATGGTCCGGACCCTCACCGAGAGCGGGGAGCGTCGACAGTCTGGAGCTCGGCCCCGCGGCCGACACTGTCCCCTCCGACACCCGCGGCTTCGACGCGGGCAAGAAGGTGAAGGGACGCAAGCGGTTCATCGTCACGGACACCTTGGGCCTGCTGCTCGCGGTTCACGTGGTCGCGGCGAACATCCAGGCCCGCGACGGCGCGAAGCGTTCGTTGCTGTGGACCCGCCTGGACCATCCGGGCGTGCAGAAGATCTGGGCGGACCAGGGCTTCGCCGGCCGCCTCGTGGAGTGGTCACGTACGATCCTCGGCCGTGAGCTGGAGATCGTGCGCACAGCCCCGGACCAGCGTGGATTCCAGGTCCAGCCCAAGAGACGGGCGGTCGAGCGCACCTTCTCGTGGCTCACCGCCCACCGCCGCCTTGCGCGTGACTACGAGACCAGCCCGGCTCGCTCAGAGACCATGATCCGCTGGGCAATGATCGGCATCATGGTCCGCCGACTCACCCGTGGCCGACCGGCGACGCGTCCCGGCCCGCGCTTGCTCCTGCGAGACGTTCCGTAGATACGCCAGCCGTCCCTTCCATGGGGAACGTCCTGCGGCGGTGCCCGATGGAGCCAGGAAGTGTTCAACCTTCTGTTGCAGGTCAGGGGGTAGGCCAGCCAACTTCGAGACGATCTCGCTCAGTTCTCGGCCGAGTTCGGGAAACTCGGCCCAGACCGATGGGTTCCTGGTGAGGAGCGCGGACAGCAGATCACCTTCGTACATGTGCCCCTCTGCCATCGGGTTCTCCCGCAGTACCTCCAGTGCCGGTGGCAGGAGGTAGGGCAGGCCTATGTGCTGCCCGATCAACAAGTGCATGTCCTCGACGGTCAGCTCGCCGATCGGCCGACGCCGCAAGGCGTGAGCGGTAGTTACAAGACGAGTGTCGTCGGCTGACGGATCCGGCCAGCAGGCGCGTTCAAGCTCTTCAAGGGAGCGGGCGTGGTTCAAGTGGTGCGCCACCGATCGATCGTCCCACGACCAGACTCAAACGCGGTCTGAGGCAGCCATCTATGAGGTGCGGTCGGTACTGGGTCTTCTTGAGGCTGCGCTTCACGGTGGCGGCAATCTGGTCGAAAGGTTCGCGGCGGCGAGGTTGCCGATCGTCCGTTTCACCAGGGACCAGATGCCTTCCTGTGGGTTGAGGTCGGGTGCGTAGGACGGGAAGCGGAAGACGGTCAGCCAGTCCTCGTTCGCTGCGATGAAGTCTTTCATCTGCGGCATGAGATGGGTACGCAGGTTGTCCCAGACCAGGACGATGGCAAGGCCCTGAGGAGAGTCGCATTCGCCCGGTTTGGCCAGGTGCGAGCCGGTGCCGGATGTCCGCGTCGTCAGCCGACCCTCCGGGCCAACACCTGCCCCGGCCATGACCCGGACAGGAAACGATCGGTGGGAGTGAAACCTCTGCGCTCGTAGAACGCGACCAGTTCGCCCCCGCCGCCCGCCCAGCAGTCGACCCGCAGCAGCTCCACGCCGGCCCGCCGGGTCTCCCCTGCGGCATGAGTCAGCAACGCTGCGCCGATGCCCAGACCGGCGTGCTGTCGGTCGGAGACCAGCAGCCGGACATACCGCTCGGGTTCCCCGGCCGGCGCGATCGGCATCTGAGGGCTGGGCCCGGAGTCCAACACCAGGGCTCCGACAGGTGATCCGCCCAACTCCGCGACGTAGGGGGTGTTCTCGGTCATGTACCGCTCGACCCGCGCCACCCCGCCGGGCTTCTGCGAGTACGGTGTCGTGCCCCACTGCTCGGTGTTGCCGCGATCGTTCATCCAGGCCACCGCAGAGTCGAGCATGTCCAGCACGGCTGGTGCGTCGGCCAGGTTACCTGGTCTGATCCGTATGCCATATGTGGTGTCGTTCACGACGAAAGCTTAGACGGTGTCCTATGTGGTGAGTCGGAGGAGTCGTTTGTAGCAGCAGAGGGTGGCGGCGAGGCCGAGGAAGGCCAGGTAGTTGCGGGGGTGGCGTTTGTAGCGGTGGTTGAGTCTGCGGTAGCCGGTCAGCCAGGACATGGTCCGTTCGATGACCCACCTTCGGCGTCCGAGCCGTTCGCTGGATTCGATTCCTTTGCGGGCGATGCGGACGCCGATACGTTTCCCGCGGAGCCATCTCCGCAGGTCAGGGATGTCGTATGCCTTGTCGGCGTGGAGCTTGCCGGGTTTATGGCTCCAGCCGCGGTGGGGGTCGCGTCTCGATTGGAGACCGGCCACCATGGGCTTCAGACCTTGGCTGTCGTGGGTGTTGGCAGCGGAGACGCCGACGACCAGGGGCAGCCCGGCCGCGTCCGACAGGACGTGCATCTTGCAACCCGGCTTACCTCGGTCCACGGGGCTCGGACCTGTGAGTTCGCCCCCTTTTTTGGCCCGCACGTGGACGGAGTCGAGGACTACGCGGGTCAGGTCGAGCAGTCCGCATTCGTCGATACGGTCGAGCACCGCCTCGTGCAGCCGGCCCCAGACACCGGCTCTGGACCAGATGACGAAGCGCCGGTGGGCGGTGGACTTCGAGACCCCGAAGCAGGGCGGCAGTGCCCGCCAGGCACACCCGCTCACCAGCACATAGATGATGGCCGCGAACAGCGTCTCATCAGGCGTGTCCTGCGTCCCGCCACCCTGCGGACGCACCCTCGACGGCGGGATCAACGGCTTCGCGATCTCCCACAGCCCGTCCGGAACAATCCAACCCCACGTATCCCGCCCCATGAACAACCCAACGAGCCGTCACCACATAGGACACCGTCTTAATAGTCTCCGTGCTGCGGGCTCCGGCCGTGGATCCCAAGAGAGCTGCACAATCGGCGTGGACAGACGAAGCTGACCGCAGGACGTCGTCGCGCACTGGCCCATCACCGGCGTGCGCCACCCTCTGAGGCCCGGGTATCCCATCACCACTGTCGAGTCAGTTCGTGTACTGGCAAATACCGCGTGGCAAGTAGGCTCCGTGTCCGGACTTCCCCACATACGCACGGTTTTCGATCACGGGAACCCCGCGCGATAGCACGGTCTCAACCCGCCCCACTACGCGTTTACCCTCGTAAGCCGAGTAGTCGACATTCATGTGATGCGTCTCTGCGGAAATGATCTGCTCGGCAGTCGGGTCGTAGATGACGATGTCGGCGTCCGCTCCCGGAGCAATCGTGCCCTTCTTCGAATAAAGGCCAAACATGCGAGCAGGCGCAGCACAGGCAATCTCGATCCAGCGACGTCGGCTGATATGCCCGTCAACAACGGCCTGGTGCAACAGGTCCATGCGGTTCTCGACACCCGGCATGCCATTCGGGATCTTCGAGAAGTCTCCCCGTCCCATCTCCTTCTGCCCCTTAAAGCAAAACGGGCAATGGTCCGTGGACACCACCTGCAGATCATTCGTCCGCAACCCTCGCCACAAAGCTTCCTGATGCTCCTTCGGGCGCAGCGGAGTGGAGCAAACATACTTCGCACCTTCGAATTCAGGCTCAGCAAGGTTGTCGGTCGACAGGAAAAGGTACTGCGGACACGTCTCACCGAACACAGGAAGCCCCTCGTCCCGAGCTCTCGCCAACTCTGCGACAGCCTCCTGAGCCGACACATGCACCACGTAGAGGTGAGAACCCGCAACTTGGCTCAGCTTGATCACCCGGTGCGTCGCCTCTGCCTCAAGGAGCGCCTTGCGGACTTCGCCGTGATAGCGCGGGTCCCTCTCACCGCGCGCCAGCGCCTGCTCTACGAGCACATCGATCGCGAGACCGTTCTCCGCATGCGTCATTACCAGGCCACCGTTCGAACCGGCGCGCTGCATGGCTCGAAGGATCTGACCATCGTCAGAGAGGAAGACCCCCGGGTACGCAGTGAAGAGTTTGAATGATGTAACGCCGGCCGAGACGAGCCCGTCCATCTCTCTGAGCGAGGACTCGTTCACATCGGACATGATCATGTGGAACGCGTAGTCGATCGCGCACTTTCCATTCGCCTTTTCATGCCAGGCATCGAGCCCTTCACCTAGGGACCCGCCCTTGGACTGGATCGCAAAGTCGATGATGGTTGTCGTGCCGCCCCACGCCGCAGCCCGGGTACCGGTCTCGAAAGTATCGGAAGCGAACGTGCCACCGAACGGCATCTCCATATGCGTGTGACCATCGACCCCACCCGGAATCACGTACTTCCCGGCAGCGTCGATGACGTGGTCGGCCGTCCACCCATGACTGTCACGGGTGGCCATGGCCACGACGTGGCCACCGTCGACGAGCACATCAACGTGCAACTCGTCGGCGGCCGTGATCACCAGTCCGCCCGTGATGAGAGTGCGTGCCATAGCTTCTGCTCCATTCGCGTCGGATCAACGGCGTTCGCTCTTGAACCGTTCTTGCCCGCCCGGTGCGCCCCGATGAGGATCTACCGACGGGACAGATAGGCGACTTCGCCCCGCCGGCCGTTCGAGATCTCCGCGTCCCTGCAGGTCAGATGCTTACGAGGACTGAACATCCCTGGTCACCCGAGCCAATGAAACCCTTGGATTCTCTGAAATGCCCCTTCGACGTCGCCTCCCCCATCCGAAGAAGAGGCCCATTGAAATGCCGTGGTCATCTCGGAATACGTCCCCACCACCCTGCGCACTCACAACGGAGCCGCAGAGCTCCACCTGCTCATCCACGACCAACAGCTCGTCATCGCAGTGACCACACCTGCGCCGGCCCACCGAGGACAGCAACGACGTCCCCAGTCAGGCCGCTGCCAGCGCAAATGCTCACGCACGGACGGCCCTTCGGCTTCGAAGAGGACCACTCGATAGGGTGACGCTGCCGAGGGCCACCTCGGTCCCTGCACCCAGCCGATACGGTGCGGGTCGTTTCGGACGAGCAGGGGGTTCGGGTGGCAAACGTTTCGCCCGCGCAGGCGCTGGCCCGAGCGACGGCCGTCGGTGGGCGGGTGGCCGATCTGGTACGACGAGAGCCCCGAGGAGACGACCAGACGTGCCGCTGGGAGCTCGTCGTGACCCTCAGCGGCAGCCTCGAGGACCGGGCGGCTGCCGGGTGGATCATCGCCGATGAGATCATGCGGGAACGCACCGGCGGGCGCCCACGGAGCTACGGAAAGTGGCGCGATGCCACCTTAAACGGGGTGAAGCTGACCGGGAAGGATCACGCCCTGGTGGAGCACTACGCGAAGCCCGTCTTCGAAGCGGCAGCGGCGAAGAAGGAGCACAATCACGGGCTGGCTGGGTACGTGGGCGAGTGGCTCTGGTACCTCCTGACCCGCGACCTGCCCGAGGATCCAGCGCGCGCCGTGGAGATTCTCGGACCGCCTAAGGCCGCCGTCAACGACGGAGGCGGCGACGGACTCATCGTCTACCGGGAAGACGGAACGGCCCGGGGCTTCTCCTTCCGTCTGTGGGAGATGAAGAAGTACACCGGGAAGGCGAACCGGCCGGATGGGGCGATCCACAAGGGCTGGACGCAGCTCAGCACCAAGGGGGCGACCTACCTGGGAATGCTCTCCTGGGGCGACAAACTGCTCGCTGACGACACTCGGGAGTTCGTGGGCAGTCTGGCCGAGCAGTGGGTCGATGAGGAGGAGTCGGCCGGCGGCGGGGTCAGCGTCGCACTGAACACCACGGCGATCCCGACAAAGGCCTTCCACCTCGCGCACGAGCACTTCACCACTCACAAGCACCCTGGCGCATTGCAGGGCCTGGTGGTGGCGCTCGACGATCTCGAGGGCTTCGCCCATGAGGTGAGGGAGTACGTGTGGACCGCACTCTAGATCCGGTTGCACTCGCGACCGCCCTCGGAGAACACCGCCCTGGCGGGGTCCTGCCCTCGGCGCAGGAACTGCTGGCGTCCATCACCCGGCTGGAGATTGCCGCCTTCGGCGGGGACCAGGAGATCCCCGACGATGTGCTGGCGACGGCGTGGCTTCTGCACGGACTGGCCGCAGTCGAGCCGGAGACGCCCGGGTTCGACCCGATGCGGACCCGGCAGGCCCTCGCGGTCAGCGCGCACGTGATGGATCTGGCCCTGGCCGACGGGCGCCACTCCCCGACCGAGCGGCTGAGGATCGCCTTCGCCGCCCAGGCCGGGTACCGCAGGTGTGAGCAAGAGCCCAACGCCACCGCCGTCTACCGCCAGGTCAAGAGTCTGGTGAATTTCACTTCCTCGCTCCCGGCGCACCTCGATACCCTGGCCCTGGAGGCCGGTGTCGTGTTCCTGGCCTTCGACCGGCCCGACATGAACAGGGCCCTGTCTGCCTGGCGCCGCCAGTTCGCTGAGCTGCGCATGCTGATGGACGACGAACCGCTGGCGGGCACGATGTACGGCCCCGCCGAAGCCGTCGTCGAGGCGGTCCACCTCCTCCGACTGTTCCTCTCGTTCGGTGATCTGGACCGTCTGCACGACGCACAGGACCTTCTGGGTAGCGTGCTGGACGGGCGTGCCGGCCGCGGTGACCCGTCCGCCCGGTGGGTCGCGGCCCACCTTCTCCATCTGAGCGGCGAAATGGCCGCCAGCAGCCTGTACACGCTGCTTCCGCAAGGGACACCGGATGCGGTTGCCCGGACCTTCACTGTGTCCCACCCGCCGGTGTTGACCCTGTGGCCCCCGCAACGCCAGTTGCTGAACCTGGAGCGGGGCAACCCGGTCGACCCCGGCACTGGCCGCAGCCTGATCAGCGTGCCTACCAGCGCGGGAAAGACACTGATGGCCCAGCTGATCATCTGCTCCCACCTGGCGCAGAAGCCCGGCCGCGTGATCTATGTATCGCCAATGCGCAGCCTCGGCCGGGAGATGAGGGCCGCGCTACGCGGTCGGCTACGGCTGATGGAACGCAAGCTGGTCGCCGAGCAGCCGGACTTCCCGCTCGCCGACGGCAGCGGGTCCCTAATCGGGGACGTGGACGTCGTGACCCCGGAACGGCTCATGCACATGATCCGCAACAACCCTGGCGATGCGTTGGACGAAGTCAGCCTCATCGTCGTTGACGAGGCCCACCACCTCACGCAAGGACGACGCGGCTTCGTGCTGGAGAGCCTGCTCGCCCTCCTGCGAACCCGCCCCGACATCCGGCTGGTGCTGCTGTCAGCCGCCGTCGGCAACCGGGCTGCCCTGGCTTCGTGGTTGGACCCCACACGGCCACCGGAGGAGGTGTATTTCACCGACGACTGGCGCGGCCCCCGGCGGCTGCACGGCCTTATGTACCCGCAGCTGCTCAAGGGCAAGGCGAAGCTCACCACGCGTAACCCGAGCAAGAAGCAACCCTCCACCACCCGGGCCACCGTGCCGGTGGTATCCCAGCTCGACGTCCGGCCGACTGCCACCAGCGGCACCTTCGGTCTGACCATCCCCGACGTCGGCACCAGGGCGTACGCCTCCGCCAACTCTTGGCAGTGGAACAATGGAACCAAGCTCACCGGGAGCATCCAGGACTACAAGGTCTTCGCCGCCGGCGCCGCTGCCCTGACCCGTGCCGGCAGCGTCCTGATGGTCGTCGCCAGCAAAGCCATCGCCAGAAACGCCGCGAACGCCATGGCCGAGCGGTTGGGTGTCCGGCCCGAGGCCGCGGCGCTCACCGAGTTCCTGGCCGAGACCCTCGGCGAGCAGCACCCCCTGGTCAACTGCACCCGCCACGGCGTCGCCTTCCACCACGGTGACCTTCCCGACGACGTCCTCCACGCCGTCGAACAAGGGCTTCGCGACGGAGACCTGCTGGCCATCGCCAGCACCACCACTCTCACCGACGGCGTCAACCTTCCAGTACGCACTGTCATCATCAATCACACGATCGACGGTGATTTCAAGCGCGAGAAGCAGCGCAGCCTCAGCCCAGCGGAGCTGCTAAACGCCATCGGCCGGGCCGGCCGGGCTGGGCGTGAGAGCGAAGGGTGGGTCATCCTCACCCGCCCTACCCGCGCCTACCCGCCACGCTCAGCGGAGTTCGAGACGCTCACCCCTGACGCTGAGCAGCTCACCGTCACTTCCGAACTGCTCAGCGAGGAAGCACTGTCGGCCCTGGAGGAGGCTGAGCGGCAGCTGCACCAATACCTCGGCAACCTATTCGATGTGACAGGGACTGTCGCGGCCGACTTCGCCACGTTCGTGTGGCTCGTCCTGCAGACCCATGCCGAGACCCTTCACGCACCCGGAGACCGGCTAGACCCGGTGCGATCGCTGCTCGCGATGGAACAGGCTGACGACGCGTCGGTCCCGACCCGCTGGATGGCGCTCGCGGAGAAGGTCGCCACGGTCTACGACACCACCGACCCTGGCTCCGCACGTCGCTGGGCCAGCACCGGCACCAGCCTCAAATCCGCGCGCTCCCTCGACAGCATCGCTCAGCGCCTCGCGGAGCAGCTCGTCGCCCAAGCGGACCCAGCAGACGCCCCAGACGAGATCAGCATCTTCTTCGGGCCGCCCGAATGGCAGCTGGAGCAGACTATGAGCTTCCTGTCCGAGCAAGGCGTCTTCGAGGAGCTTCTGGAGATGCCCGAGACCTCCGGGTGCTGGGACTTGGACTCAGACGTGCCGATCAGCGGCGCGATCCGGGACTGGATCTCCGGCACCTCCATCCCGGAACTGGCGCGCACCTGGATGCCCGACAGCGAGCCGTCCGATCCCCAGCCGCTTGAGCAGGCCGTGCACAACATCAGCCAGGCCTTCGAGCACGCGATCAGCTGGACAGCCGGCGCCTTGGTCAACCTCGTCAACACCCACCCCCTGCTGACCCCCACCACGCCCCGCCTGTTCACACACACGGCCTGGCACATCCGGCACGGCGTCGATAGCGAGCAGGCAATCACCCTGCTCACCTCCGGCATCACCTCCCGCCGCCTGGCCCACCAGATTGGCCGCGCCGCAGCAGATGCCCGCATCAGTTCCGGCGAGCTTCGCACCTGGCTCGCCGATCAGCAGATCGACGGCTGGATCACCGCCTACAAGGCCAACACATACGAGGTCGAGGACCTACTCGACTACGTGAGCAAGTCGGCCAACCCGCTCAACGAACTGTTGCGAGGTCGCCCCGTGACCATCCCTCTTGCGCTGGTAGGACCGGGCACCGCAGACGGGCCGGTCACCCTGAACCACCCAGGCAAGAAGCCGGCGACCATCAAGGTCAACCGCGACGGCAGTCAGATCGCCGCCATCCCCGCCGCCCGGCATCACGCCGTCCTCACCGTGATCGACAGCGGCCTCGACCTCACCCACCGCCTTGAGGCCGGGCAGCTGGTCACCACCTTGGCAAGGGCCAGCTCGTAGGGCGTCGAGGTTGGCCAGCGCCGGGCAGGATCGGCCTCTCTGCGGAAGGCGGCTTCCACAACCACGCCGCCGACCCCGCCCGCGACTGGCTGACAGTGGAGCCGGAAGATTTCAAGTCCAGTGAGACGGTCGTGACGCTATGAGGTTTGTGGTGTGGGTTCCCTGCGCTTGGCTGGGTCGTTGATCCATGCGGTCTG
>NZ_JBVJMV010000055.1:0-47608 GCF_055584025.1 Streptomyces sp. NPDC104309
CTCTGTGCTGGGCATAAGGGACGGTTCTCCTGTCGTGCCCTCTCAGGCTAACCCCGCAGAACGGGATGTCTCACCCAAGGCTGACAGAGAGGGGGTAGACGACTGCGGCAAGCGAAGTCTCATCGCAAAGGTCGCCCTGACAGGCCCCCGTGCCTCGGTGTTCATCGAATTGATCTCCTCAGTGGTGACGGTCGACCGCATCGAGTGTTCGGATCATCGCGGCGGTCGTGATTCTCGGGATTGCTGGTGACGTTTTGACCTCAGGGGATGCTGGAGTGCAGGGGCCAGCACAGGGCGGCGCCGAGGAGCCCGGTGCCGAGAGACACCGCGGATGCTGTGAGCCCGCCGCCGTGGTCAAGGGCCCAGGCAGTCATCACTGGTGCAATCATGATTGCCATGGCCAGGTTGGTGCCCCAGAGTCCGGCGTACAGCCCGCGGGACTGCCGCGGCGCAATGCGAGTAACCAGCTCGCCGGCGGCGATGAAGAGCAGGATCTCTCCGGGAACCGCGAGCGCGGCAGCAAGGCTGTAGCTGAGCGTCGAATCGGACAGCCCGGCAGCACCCATCGCGACGCCGAGAATGAGTCCGCTGCCTGCAAGCAGGCCGGTCATGGGTCTCTCTGCGCTGGCCCAGTGACCGAGCCACGGAGTCAGGAGAGGTGATAGGAGTACGACCGCGGTCCCATTGGCAACCTGGGTCGTGCCGTAGGCGGCCGCGTCCAGACCGTCAGCGGTCATAAGGATCGGCAGTGCGGTAAAGACGCCGCCGGCACAGATCAAGGCACAGAGACTGGCCAGAGAAAGGAGCCAGAGTCGTCCATCTCGAAGAGCTTCTCCGTACCCCGGGCGCTCCGCCCGGGGTTGGACGGCGACGCGTCGGCCGGGCAAGAAGCGCAGCGCCACAATACCGAAGGCCGCACAGGCCGCCGCGTTGACCCAGAACAAGACGCCTGTACCAGTGCGGACCGCGAGGTACCCACCGAGTGCCCCCGTGAGGGCGGCCCCGGAGTTTATCGCGAAGTGGCGCCAACCGTTGACGAGCGCCTGCTCGGCTTCTGTGGGTATGACGTCCGCGATGACTGCCGAGACGACGGGGCGGGCGGCGTCGTAAATCACGCCTGTGAGGTATGCCGCCACGAAAAGGCCTGCAGTGGAGCGGAGTTGGGCGAGGGGCGGCAGGATGACGGCCGCAACAGCCATGGCTGTGACGAGTGTGGCCCGCTGGCCGATCCGGTCCGAGAGCCAGCCGCATGCAATCTGTCCGATCAGATAGCCGGCACCGAACGCGGCGACGATCCAGCCCGTGGTGCGGGCGGAGAATCCCAAACCGTCGAGGTGATATGGCAGGAACGGATAGGCGAAGCCGAGCCCTCTGACGGCGAAGGTGCCGATGAGCACCGCCCAGATCGCGGGTGGCCAACGGCCGGGAGAGGCCGGTGTGAAGGGGGTTTCCGTCGGCGGGGCTTCGGTACGGGGCACGGGGGCTCCAGGGCGGCGAGTTTTCCTTGGGTCGGGCGTGTGGAACTTGGGTCAGGTATGTGCGGGTGTCTGGAGCGAGTCGGCGAAGAGGGCCGCTTGACCGGCGGCTGTGGTGATGCCCGTGTGGTCAGGGCGCAGCAGGATCCGGACGATGGGGGAGCCGACCACGGCGCCGTCCACGGACGGCGCGACCAGTGATGTCAGCTGCGGGGTGGACACGCCGACACCGGTGACCAGGAGGTGTACGTCGCTCGGCGGTGGAAGGCGATCCGCGCCCCGCGGACACCGGTCCCCGACCGCCTTGAGGAGGCGATCGGGGACGTGGGGCTGCCGCACGCATCGCGTCAGTTGGGTTGGACCGATAGGGGGGTGCTGGACGCGTTGTCAGGACACGGCGGCGGTGCCGGCCAGGTTCCAGCTCTTGCCGTTCTTGCCGTCATTGGCGATGTCGTAGTAGGCGGTGGCGTCCGCGGTCCAGTTCTTCTGCTTGGTCTTCACGTAGACCTCGCCGTAGCCGCTCGCTCCGGTGGGGTAGGTCTTCGAGCCGTTCTCGGACTTGTTGATCTCCGTGCTGATCTCACGCTGTTCACAGATGCCGTAGCTGCAGTTCTTCTTCGTGGTCGAACCGCTCTGCGCGTACATGAGGACCGAGAAGCTGTGGAACCGCTTGCCGCCGGTGAACCAGCTGGTGCCGTCCCACGATGCCTTGTTGAGCCAGGCCTTGTAGTGGCGGTATCCGCCGCTGGAGCCCTGGTACTTCATGCAGATGTTCAGGCTGACCTTCACGTCGGGCTTTCCCGGGAGGGCGAAGTTCTTGGTGCTGGTCTTGCAGTGCGTCGTCGTTGCAGCCTGGGCTGTCCCGGTCAGCGCGATGGTTCCGCCGAGAGCGACGGATGCGGCAAGGACGGAGGCAGCGGTGCGCTTGAGGTTGGACATGCGGTGCCTTTCGAGCTCAGATGGAAAGCGGTCACTGGTCCTGGTGCGCTCGACCCACTACGCGTAATTCGGGCTGAGGTACGGCGTCCGGTGCCGGCTCGTCTCGACGGCCGGCTGAACCAGCCCGTGACTGTCGGTCCGCGGTGGACACAACGAGCCAAGGGAAGTTGGTGAAGGAGGGCTCGGGACGCAACGAGCGGACCAGAGGGCGACATGAGGCAAGGTCTGCATCACATCTCTCAGCGACCCACCCGGGGCGGCTCTGCCGCCCTGGAACGAGCGGCGAGGTCCTGCTGATGCGGTTGCCGCGTTCTACGTAGACCTCGGCGCATGTGAGGGTCTCTCGAGCCCGCCCGCCGTCACGTCAACACCAGGCGACCGTCGCGGCGCAAGGTATCCAAGAAGACACCGTCAGTTACTCTGGCCGCTTGGCGGCTTCATTTGGGATCCTCGTGATGACCTACTCGCCGAGGGCCGTCCGGATGCGGGCTACTGCGTCACGGCGGCCGGCTCGGCACGGGCAGCCAACTGCTTGATGTGCTCGGCTTGCCAGCCAGCCACGGCTGGCTGGCTCGCGGCCAGCTCATCGTGGAGCGCGGCGGTGCGGACGGCGCGCTGGATTAGGAGTACTGGCCGCCGCGGCCTCGGCGTTGTGTCATGAGTCGCCACTCGGTCGGGCTGTACCTGAGCTTGCCGTCGGGCAGGTGCTTCAGCGAGCGGAGACTCGGCGCCCTCTTGGTCACGTATGTGCTCATCGGGTCGCCCCTTTGGTCACGGTGGGACTGGTGTCGAGTGCGCGCCTGTGCGCCCGGTACTCGGTCGGGGTCATGCCCAGCGCAGCGGCACTGTCTGCGGTCGTGGACTTGAGTCCCTTCGGTCCCTGCTCGCCAAGGAGTTGCCGGGCCGCCGCGGGAGCGTCGCGAGTCTCCTCCAGCTCAGCCACCTGGGCCTCGGCCGTCTGCCGCAACTGGTGCGGAGTCTTCTTGGAACGCCGCTGGACGGTCACGGTGAAGCCGTCGCCGGTTGCCCGTCGGTCATCTCCATCTCGACGTAGTTCTTGGCGCCGTGGCCGTCGAGGCAGCCGCGCATCCCAGCGGCGAAGATCCGGACCATCTCGTTAGCCTCGGCGATTTCGAGGGTGGCGACGCCGTCACGGACTGTGAGGGAGCGCATCATCGTGCCGTCGACCAGGATTTCGGCGGCCAGGTCACCGAGGGAGTCGATGGCGAGGTCGGCGGGCGCTGCGAATTCAGCACGCGGGGTGTTGGCGATGGCGGTCTCGATGGCCTTGTGGGCCTGGGTGAGGCGCTGCTTGCGTTGCTCCTCGGTGAGGCCGGCTGATTTGGTGGTCAAGGGGTCCTCCAGATGGTGGGTCGATGCCGTTCGCGGCGGATTCGAATGCGTTACCTCAGGCCTTCGAGGAGACGATGATGAAGGCGATGCCGTCGTTGTGCTCCCACTCGCTGACGATCCGCAGGGAGCGCTGCCTGATCTGTGCGCGGAACGCGTCCAACTCCGGCTCGGTGAACTTCCAGAGAGGCGTTCCGGACGTGGCACTGTTCGGCGCGAGAGCGTAGGCGTTGACGCGCCCTGTGCCAGAGTCGAACCGCACGTTCGACGGCAGCTGGCGGCCGACTGCACGGTCCGCCTCCGTTGCGATCCCGAAGCAGTCGCCGTAGGGCGTGTCGCTGTGCACGAGGAATGCGATCTCGTCGAGTGCCGTGAGATGTTCCTGAGTGGGGTACTCGGGCCGTCGGGCGAGCAGCAGGCCCTCGTAGCGGTCACACAGCTCGCGATGCTTGCGGTGGTGCGCCCGCACGGCTTCGGTGTGCGCCTGGTCTTCTTCATTGATCGCTTTGCGCAGCACCCTGATGTCCGGGGTGTCGAAGGGGGTGACGCTGAAGATGAGGGTCGTGATCGGCTTTCGAGCCTCCTTGGTGTCTGATTGGCGGCCGAGCTGTGTCCTGATCGGTGCACCGATGGGTCTCATCGGTGTCTTGCTTGGTGCGTCGGCCATCGATGGCGCGGCCGCGTCCAGTCGGTGGCAACAAGACGTCTCGTCAGGGGCGTCATCGGGACTCGGGGATACCCTTGACGAGACGTCGATGTACAAGACGGCACGGGCCGGGTGCGCGAACACCCGGCCCGTGCCGGAGTCGATCCCGCACCCGGGTCAGCCACGCTGACCCAGCCCCCTGAGGCCAGCGCCCGTAGGGAGCGAAGCCGAGGGGCCCGCTCGGTCACTCATCGGAACGTGACGCGAGGCGTACCTCTCGTTCACTCATGGCACGGCGACGGTGACGCCCTCATCGAAGCTGGTACATCTCTTCGATGCGTGTTCGTCGGTGGTTGCAGGTGTCGGGATCAGGGGCTGCTCGCGGAATCAGTCTTTGCAAGCGGCTGACGCCTCTTGATCGGCGTGCCGGCGGCGGCGTCGACAACTATGGCGCGCACCGCGGCATCAGCGTCGTCGTCCGGGTCAGGCAGCAGCTCGGCCAAGAAGTGGCCCTCCTCGAGGCCCAACTCCTCGTCCAGTCGCCAACCGGTGATGTAGGCGGTGCCGTTGTGGCTCAGGCCCTTGACATCATGGACGTGGTCTCCGGCATCGGTGCCTTCAGTGCGCTGCAGCTTGATCTTCCTCGCGTCGCGATCGATCAGGATGACGAGTTTCATGGTCGGCTGGTTCGCGGGCCAGCGTGCTTCGCTGTCACCGGGGGTCGGCCGCAACCAGTCGCGTGCCGCGGCGGACAGCGAGATCTGCGAACGGCCGTTCTCGGCGTGCGTGACGGTGATCTTGGCGGGCCCCCTGATACGACGACCCTTGCTCGGGTTGGGGTGGTAGATCTCGAACGACATGGGCAGGATCCTTTCGTCAGCGCTGTTCGCGCTTGCTGATGAATGTCGCGGGATTGCCGCGCTCCTCGGCGTAGGCGATCTCGCGGCTTGTTGACTCCCCGGCGCAGTCGCCTGGGTCGACGACCAGCACCTCGTCAGCGAGATTGATCTCGCGCAGGTGGAGCTCGTCAAGCATCTGCTTCTCGGTCTCGGTGATCTCGTCGACGTCGTGGGCGAAGACGCCGGGCGCGAGAACGATGTAGCCAGCGAGGGTGAGCTCGCTGTTAGCCTCGGCGGGCGGAACCTGGTCGAGCCGCAGGTGCAGGCGATCGAGGGCTGGCCTTTGGTCCATCCGAGGCATCGGAGGGCAAGCAGCTGATCCACGGACCGCATGCGGAAGACGATCTTCTGTTCTGCCTTGAGCGCCGCGTTGTGCTTCATCATGTCGGGCAGGGCTCGCAGAGGCACGTTGATCGACTCCTGTTGTGCGAGAGGGCGACGGCCCGGCCGTGGGATCACGGCCGGGCCGTCTTCGGATGGCAGAGATCCAGCTCTCAGACCCTCTCGGAGGCCCAGAGGTCGTTGAGGTCCTCGCGGATCTCTTCCTCAAGGGCGGCGAGGAGCACCTGCTCGGCGACGAAGTCCCCAGAGACGGCCGCGATGAGGTCGTCCTGAACCTGCTGCTTGCCGGCCAGCACGGAGGGCATCCGCTCGTCCTGCGTGCCCTTGGCGATGAGCCGATGAATGGTCACCGGCTTCGTCTGGCCCGTGCGGAAGAGTCGCCCGTTGGTCTGCAGATAGTGCTCGAGCGAGAACGGCAGCGTGTACCAGATCATCGTCGAGCCACCGTGCTGCAGATTCAGGCCATGCCCGGCGGCGGCCGGGTGGAGCAGCATCACCGGGATCTGCTTGGCGTTCCAGCGTCGGACCATGCCGCGCGAGCCGTCGAAGGCCCGCGCGTCGATGCCGGCCTTGCGGAGCCTGGTGAGCAACTGCTCCTTGTCGGACTTGAAGTGGTAGGCGATGAGCACGGGCTCGCCACCGTTGTTCCGCACCAGGTACTCGGTCATCTCGATCTTCTTGTCGTGGATGACCTCGTACCGGCCCTTCGTGGCCGGGTCGTCGGGATCGGCTGTGTAGAGCGTGCCTGAGGCGAACTGCATCAGCTTGCTGGTGAGCACCGCCTGGTTTGCGGCGACGATCGACTCGACGCTGTGCGTCAGCTTCCCGTCGTCGTCCGTGTAGCTGTGCACGATGTCCAGGACCAGCTCGCGCTTGAACTCCTTGTAGGCCTGGAGCAGGTCCGGCGGGAGCGTGACGTTGGCGTCCTGGATGGTGAGCGCCGGGAGCTGCAGGCTCGTGTTCTGCGCGCTCATCACCAGATGCGAGATGGCCTGATGGATCTCGGCCTCGGCGTTCGGCGTGGGGATCCACTTCGCCGGCGTCGTGGTGCCGGGCACCATCTTGGCCGTGAACCATCGATTGCGGTACGCGGTGATGTTCGGCCCCAGTGCCTGGCCCTGGTCGAGCAGATAGACCTGGCTCCACAAGTCGTGGAGACCGTTGGGGCTGGGCGTTCCGGTCAGTTCGATGAGCCGGTTCACGGCCGGCCGCACCATCGCTAGAGCCTGGAAGCGCTGCGAGTCGTGCGACTTGAAGCCCTGGGACTCGTCGATGATGACCGTCTGGAAAGGCCAGATGATGGTCTGCTGTCCGTTGATGGTCTGGATGGGCAGCTGATCGACCAGACCGAAGCGGCACTGAGGGCAGCCGTCACCGGAACAGCTTCGGCAGTCATAGGTCTCCCACGTCACCAGGGACGCCTTGAGCAGCTCCTGGATCAAGGCGCGGATCTTGGTCTTGGCGGGAGGCCGGCTGTTGGTGTTGCCGACGACCAGAGCGCGGTACGCATCGATCAACTCGTCCTGGTCCAGCGGTCCGCGGGCCTGAAGCAGACCCAGGATCGCTGTCGCCTCCGGGGAGGCGGTCGGGGCGGGCACTGCGCCCGGCACCGGCGTGAGCAGTTTTGTCTCCTGGGACGGCTGGGTCAGCAGCTCCTGGTTGATGAAGTACATCGTCGGCGGATCGGTGAAGACCTCCTGGAAGCGCTGCAGGCGCTTGACCTTGGAGAGCTTCCTGTCGTTCTCGTCGACGATGAGCGACTTCGTCCGGATGGGGAAGCCCCACTTCTCGATCTCGTCGATCCAGGTGGAGCGGGCGATTGCCACGGGCGCTATAACGAGGATGTGACCCATCGGGCGGACCGTCTGCAGGACGCTGAGGGTCGTGAGCGTCTTGCCGGCCCCAACGCCGAGCCACGCGCCGGCGAAGGGGTGGTCGACGAGGAAGTCATGGATCTGCTGCTGATGCGGCATCAGCGAGATCGGGGACGGCGCGAGAATAGTGGTCATGACGCTGGTCCTCCCTTCTCTTCGGGTGTTCGGTCAGGCATGGAATGCCTCTTGAATGAGGGCGAGGCGGGCGCTGGCCTCGTCGGCTCTCTGTTTCTGCTGCATGACTTCGGTCTGAAGTTCGGCGACCCGGGCTTCGAGTTGCGTGACCCGCGGGTCGGACCCGAGGGCTTCTCGCACTCGATGCAGCACTGCCACTGGGTCCTCAACTCGCCCGGCTGTGTCAGTCGGTGCTGTCTGGTGTGTGGGTGCTGGCATGTCGTGCGTCGCTTTCTGCGGGGTCGTCTGATCGATGTCGGAGCCGTGTTTGGTTGAAGGGTCGGGCGGGGTCTGATCACGATGGACCCGCCGGTGCGAGCCCAGACCCGCTGCTGTGCCGCGGAGCCGCTTGCAGACTTCGCATCTGAACTCCCGCAGCTGGGTGACTGGTTCGGGCTCGGCGATCCCAGTGCCGGTCTCAGGTATCTGGAAGACCCTGGACAGCGATTTCCCTGATTCGTCACGGGCCAGCATCCTGATCGGTGTGTCGAGCTTCAGGTTCAGCAAGAGTGGTTCGGCATCCGGCATGCGGATGACCTCGAACCGAGGCTGGTCGGCCGCGTCGAAGGTCACTCTCAGCAGCGCTTCGGCGGGGAGGCTGTCCTCCCGGGCGTCGAACCACGTCGTGAAGGCCCTGCTGTGCTTGAGGAACGCCTGGGCCACCGTGATCTCCTGTGCCTCTCTGGGCCGGGGCGCAGACTCCGGCGACGGAGCCACGGTGCGGTGCTCGGCGGTGAGGCGACGAATGTCGGCCCGGGCGTTCTGAGCCGTGCGGTTCTGCGAGGACATGGTGGGTGGTACCGAGGCGGTGCCACCGGCGTTGTTGCGCAGAATGCAGTGGCCCTTGGAGGAGATCCGACCTACACAGCCTGTCTCCATCGCGGTGAGGACGAGATTCTTGGCCTCCTGGTCGAAGGCGGAGAGGTCGGCGCGGGTGAGCCGGCGGAACGAGGGGGCCTTGAACCCGTTGGTCTTCGTGCTGCGGGCTCCCATCAGAACCTCGGCTCGCCGACGGATCGGTCGGTGATGTGGGACTCGAGATAGTCGGCCGCGGCGCGGAGCAGTTTGGCATCATCTCGGAACTTGCCTAAGCCCTGGTTGCACCTAGAGCACAAGAGACTCCGCGTGCGCCCGGTCCTGTGGTTATGGTCGACCGCGAGTTCCTTGGTGGAAGCGCCGTTGTTCGCGAGAGCGGTCTCCGGCTCCCGGCAGATCGCACAGACTCCGTCTTGCTGAGCAGACATGATGTCAAATTGCTCTCGGGTCACGCCGTATCGAGCGAGTCGGTTGTTCGCGACTCGGCACTCTGCACAGGCAGCCCTGATACCGCCATGACTTCTCGTGTCTCGATGAAAGTTCTCCAGCGGGAGATCACGAAGGCAGCTCGTGCACTGCTTCGTCTGGGCCACCTTCATTTCGCGGTCCTTGGTCTCGAACTATGGCTGCTGGAGAGGCGCTGTGGTGGTTTGGGTCATGACGCTGCTCTCTGTTGATCAGACGGGGACGCGAGAAGGTGCGCGATGAAGGAGTCGACGCTCGGCTTGTCGTCGACGACGTGGATCCGGGCACCGAAGCGGCGCATCTTGGCGTGCACGACGCGCTGGCGCTTCTCGAGTTCGCCGCCGGGCTTCTTCACCTCGACGAAGACGGTGCCGCCGGGGGTGACGATGACGCGGTCGGGCACACCCCCACGGGCCGGGGAGACGAACTTCAGGCAGAGGAAGCCGCTCGCCCGGCACTGCGCAAGGAGGTAGTCCTCGATGGTCCCTTCCGGCGTGCGGGCCATCAGGGCTGTGCTTTCCCGGCCTGGGAGGACGTCGGCACTCCGTACCGCAGTTCGCCGGGCTTGACGAGCCGGAAACCGGTGGAGTGCTTGTACATCCGGGTGACACTGAGGGTCGAGAGCCTCGTGCCGTAGTGCGCCCGGACCCGGGCCCTGCCGTTCTTCACGGACTCGACGACGAGGCGGCGCTTGTTCTGCCGGGTGTCGAGGTCTTCCCAGATCTGGCCCGGAGCGACCAGGACGCCGTCGCGGGTCGTGTTCAGCTTCTTCTGGATCTGGGCGTCTTCGGCCTCGGCCGCGGCGTCGACCGGCGGAGCATCGAACGCGAGCTCGTACTTCTTCAGGAACGGGCCGAGCTCGGTGCTTGTTCGACGCCGCGCGCGGTGATGGACCGAGCGCCGGGACTGCGACGGCGGGTCCACGGCGATGATCTTGGTCAGAACCCTGTCCTTCTTGCGTCGCCAGCGCTGGCCGGGCCGGACAGTCTGGATGGAGTCGCTCACAGCTCCTCCTCGTCAGCGTCTTCGAGGTAGGCGAAGGCGTCATCTGCTTCGACGGCGACCCAGCGCTTGGCCGCATTGCCGAACCGGGAGAAGCCCTTCTCGGCGTCCTCGGTGACGAGGTCGGCGTAGACGAGTTCCTTGAGCCGGGTACGGACGCCAGACTCGGAGGCGCGAGGCGTGTCCGGGTTCATGACGATGCGCATGTGGTACGCAGCGACGAGCTCGTCATGAGTGGGCGGGCCGGACTCGGCGAGGATCGCCAGGACGACGGGGCGGACGCAGGACGCACGCAGCGCTGCCTTCAGAGCGGCCCCGTAGGAGGTGATGGGGTCGTCGGTGCAGACAGGAAGTGCGGTCTGGGACATAATGCCTCTCGGCTCTCTTATCAGTGGCGAGTCAGACTCGCCTTTAAGCTCAATTATGACTTGAAACAAATGACTTATACATAGACATTCGGAAATGACCACGGAAAGCCACAGGGTGCCGGGCTGCGTCGTGTCGACACGGCCCGGCACCCTGTTCTCCGGCGGTGGTGCAGGCGCTGATCAGGCGGCGTTCTTCCAGTTCTTGGTGAACGTCTCGTCGAGCATCTGGGTGTAGATGTCGAGGTCGAGCGCCCTGATGAGCTGCGCGGCCCGGGAGGCAGGCAGCGTGCGGAGGTCGTCGTTGACGACGACCATCGACCAGCTCGGGTCGATGCCGTTGATCCGGCGGATCACGACGTCCTGGTCATCGGGCAGCAGCGTGAGGCCGTCGGTGGTGCTGGCCTCGCTGCGGTTCTTCGCCCAGCCGTGATGGCGCAGGATCTGAAGGGCGATCGGGTCACGCCGTACGCCGGCGCTGCCAGATTCGCGACGCTTGGTCTGGCTGGCAGGGTTCACCTTCCATGCGCCGGCGTTGTGCAGGCTGACGGCCCTCTCGGTGCCGTCGTGAACGATGAAGACCCGGTTGACCATCTGCAGAGCCCGCGGGTTCACCAGTTGTGCGTCAGCATCAGCGTCTTCGGTCTCGTCACCCTCGAATCCAGCACTGATGGGATCAGCGGCAAACGGATAGGTGATCGAGCCCCGGGACGCCGCGAGGACGTTCTGGAAGAGCAGCAGCGTCTTGACCGGGTCGTCGGCAAAGACCGCCTCCTCGATCACCTTTCGACCGAGCACGGGATCGAACGACTCGGCGAGAGCCGCTTCTCCCCTGCTGGCGACGGTCTGCAGGTAGCGGGCCAGGGCGAAGTCGATCACGGCCGGATGAGCCAATGACTTCGTCGGGGTGGGACCCGCGTGACAGGCCAGCGTTCCACCGGAGGCGGTGATGATCGGACTGTCGGCGACGCTGCGCTCCTCTCCAGGTGTTCCCAGTTCGAGCCGGTTGTTCGAGTCCTTGCTGATGAGGAACATCAGCTCCGGCTCGATGTCGATACCGATGGCGGCCTGCTGCTCGGCGAGCACGCGGTTGTTGGTGGCCTCGTCGAAACCGTTCTCGCCGCCGACGACGGAGTAGAGACCATCGGTATTCGTTGAGATGATCCGCGCGCCGGCCAGCGTCTGGGCCTGTCCGATCCGCCAACTGAACAGCTGGCCGAGGATCCGCATGGCGATGGTGCGGTTGTTCATCCGGATCGGGGTCCGGTGGGCTGCGTCGGCTGCGCCAGAGGCCGAGTTGAGGATCAGTTTCGTGCCGTTGCGCAGGGTCGCGAGCCGGGCCTTCTCCTCAGCGGCGATCCCCGACTTCTTCATCTCCCGGCCCAGGCGCTCCTTCTCGAAGAAGATCGTCGTATAGCGGTCCTCACCCAGCTCGGGGTTCCAGAACGCCCGCAGGTTGCGCAGCAGGTTCGGGTAGTAGCTGGTGAAGTCCTCGTGGATCACCAGGCCCGCCGAGGTCCGTGCGAACTTCGGGTGCAGCTTGGTCGACTTGTCGACCTTTGCGGTGAACAGCTCGGGGGCCTTCTTCGACGGCTCATCGCGGTACGCCGCTTTGGCCGCCGAGGTGACGGCCAGGACGACCTTGCCGTCGAGCACCGTGCCGTCGGCCAGGCGCACCTGAAGAGCTTCAGCCTCCGGGCGCTGGGTGGCCAGCAGCTCCGCCGGATCCGGCAGCTGTGCTTGCGCGCGCGCGAGCTGTTCGGCCTGGTCGGGGTCTTCCTTCTTCGGCTTGCGGTACTTCACCTTCTCCGGGTCCGAGCCCAGCAGCACGAGCCGCTTGTCGACGGAGGAACCATCAGGCAGTGCGAGCAGGTTGTGCTGGCGCTTGGCCTCGGCGACGAAGTCCTTGGCGTCCGGGTGGACGAGCCGGGCGATGCCGATCATGGCTGTCTGTTCCCGGTGCTCGAAGGAATCAGCGTCGAAGACGCTCATGTCCGCTTCGGCCCCGTGGATACCTCCCGTGCTGAACGTGGCGAAGCACGATGACGGGGAGGCATCCCGGTGGAAGTAGGGCACGTTGTTCGGCGTCTTCGGCAGCTCGCGCAGGTTCTTGGCCGGGAGGCTGAACAGGTCGCGGTACTCCTCGGAGTCGTTGAAGTTCTGCCCCTCGATCGAGCGGTAGTAGTCGACGACCTGCATGAACTGACGGTGCGCCTTCGCCTGTGCCGGCGTCGCGGCTGGATTCTTCGCCGGGTCCGGGGCCACGTTCGCTTCGAAGAAGCGCAGGCATTCGTCGAGCACGTTGACCTGACGGACGCCCTGCTCTTTGGCCACCTCGGCGTCCGGGTAGAGATAGGACACCGCTTCGATGTCGTTCAACGCGGTGTACGGCGCGAGGATGCGGCCGACGAACTTCGCCGAGGACGAGTCGATGGTCAGGCGGTCCCGGCGCACTGCGCCGTTCTTGGCGAAAACGGTCTCGGAGTACTGCGCCAGCAGGCCGGCCTTCAGGCCGAAGTTGCTGGCGTAGGCCGGGTGCAGGAAGAGCTGGGCCAGACCAAGGCAGTCGGAGACGTTGTAGGCCAGCAGCTCGTAGAGATCCTCGATCGTGGCGATCGAGGTGTCGTGGCTGAGCTTCTTGGACTCCTTGATCTGGCGGCCGAGCATCCCGAGCAGGCGCTTGAGGCTCACCTTGGTCTGCAGCTCGTTGAGACGGGCGACATCCAGGTGCCGGCCCGAGTGCATCATGGCGCGGCGGATCTTGGCGGCCGGGCCGTCCCAGCCGAGGTAGCCGGGCATGTACTCGATGTGCTCGTTGAACAGCTTGTCGTTGTGCTCGCGCATCTCGCGCGCCGTGGTTGGCTGAACCAGCCGGCCAGAGTGCGGGGCCGGGAAGGTCTCCATCAGGTACAGCGCGAGCATGGTCATGTCGTAGTTCAGCGAGTTGTACCCGGCCAGGAACGGGTGCTGCAGCGGGTCGTACTCTGGATCCGTGTCGCAGACCGGGCGCAGGCTCGCCGGATAGGCCGAGACCTGGCTGCGGTCGTTGACCTGGTCGGCGTTCGAAAGACCCATCAGCTCGGCGAGACGGAGGTTGCCCCGCTCGCTGCACAGGTTCCACAGCTGAACGCTAACCGCGGGCAGGCCCGGATTGGAGCGCACGACCACTTCGTAGAGTGCCTGCGGGTCCACGGAGTCGGCGAGCTGCTGGTTGTCGGCGAGGAAGAAGATCTCCAGGTCGTCGACGGCTCTATCGGGCCGTGGAGTGTAGGCGCACAGGGTGAAGACGTCCGACAACGACTCGATGTCGTAGAAGGTGAAGCGCGCCTTCGAGGCCGTGACGGGTGTTCGCTGTGTGCTCATGATGGGGATCTCTTTTCGTTGGTCCGACCATCACGGCCGGTGTCTGGGGAGGAGGCGCGCGCGGCCTCAAACGGAATCGTGAGGAGAGCGCCGGCGCGGGGTATCCATGCGCCGGGACGCCTCACTCATCAGCCGGGCCTTTCCCACGGGGTCCGCCGTGATCTGCGAGCGGACGATGAGGTTGGTGATCCGCTGCTCGCGCGCGACGTCGGACATCGCCGTGGTCAGGCGGCTCTGACCACGGGCGAGTTCGAGTACGGCCTGGGTGAGTTCGCCGAGTGCGCCAGCAGTTTTGGCCATGAGTGCATCAGTCCTCTTCGTCGGTGGTGTCGTCGGTCGGGGCGGGTGCGCCCGTCTGCCGGAGCAGGCCGCGGTAGTTGGCCTGCAGTGTCGGCTGGGATCTCTTCTTTCGGTCGCTGCCGGTGTAGCTCGGATGCATCCACTTCTTCAGCTCGTACTCGGCGATGAGCACCTCGGGGGTGTGCATCATCTGGCCGGGCCGGATCTTGCGGTTCTTGTCCGGGCAGTGCCACAGGGCATCCGGTCGGACGATGGCCACGAGGTCAGTGATGAACTGCTTGTTGCTCACCGGGGAGCCCGAGGGCGAGACGTCGGCGAACCAGGCCTTGTACAGGTCGTAGAGGAACGTGAACGGTGCCAGGTCCCAGACCAGCCGGCCGCGGAACTCTTCCCAGAAGGCGCGCACGGGGTCGTTGGCCTCCTTGTACTCGGCCAGGACCGCCTTGGTCGCCACCGGCTCGGAGAGCTGGTAGTAGTCACCCGGAGATGCCGCGCCGGCGCGGTTGATCGCGTACCAGAAGACGTACTCCAGGACCTCGCGGCGCTGGAGATAGTCGTCCTTGATGTACTTCTTCTCGGCCCCGGTGAAGCTCTTGGTGAAGGGCACGAAGAGCTGCCGGCGGTAGAAGGACTCGGACTTGTCCTTCACGCGCGGGAACTCGTTCAGGCACTGGACCATGAAGCCGAAGAACTGGTACGCGATCGGCATCCGGTACTTCCGGTTGATCTGGATGACGTCGTTGGTCACGATCGCCTTCAGGTTGGCCGCCTTGTCGATGAAGGTGCCGACGTCGTTCTCGTCGACGATGATCGCGTTGGCGCGCACCAGCGGTTCGAGCGCGAAGTCCTTGCCGAAGTCCGAGAGCGGGATCGAGGTATGCGCGCCGCTGCCGACGAGGTTGCGCATGAGCGCGCAGAGCGTGCCCTTGCCGTTGTTGCCCTGCTCGCTGTAGAACCAGGCGGTCTTGCCCCAGCGCACGTGCGGCCGGATGATCGCGCCGATGATCTCCCAGATCAGCTCGGCGAGGCCCTCGTCACCGGGCTGGTCGAAGAGCTCCTCGATCCAGGCGACGACTTCCCAATCTCCGTCCTCGGGGTGCGTGATGACCTGCTGCGGGGCGTCGTCCACGTAGTCGACGTCGTTCTTGGTCAGCAGCACGACGGCGGGGTCGAAGGGGTGGACCTGCTTGGGCTCGAAGTGGAAGCCCTTGCCGAAGATCGTGACGTCCAGCGGCTCGGTGCCGTAGAAGACGATGCCGTTGCGCGCGGCGATGAAGTCGCGGTTCGTGCTCTGGTGCCGGCGCGGGCTGTCCTCGCGCAGGACGGCCAGGACCTCGGCGAACTCCTTGAGGGTCAGCTGGGTGTTGTACATGCGCGCCGTGGTGCGGATGTCGTCCTCGCTGGTGGTGTACGTCCCGCGCGCGCGGCCGTCGGCCTGGTACATGGCCAGCAGGTCGTATTCCCGGTCGGTGTCCTTGGCGTTGGGCGCGATGCGGATGACGTGGTGCAGGCGCAGCAGGATCTGCGCGACCTGCCAGTACGTCAGGACCCGAGAGAGCGGGAGCTTCTCGGTGGCGACCTTCGTCTTCATGTTCTCGGCCTTGGTGACGCCGCCCACGATCGCCAGCAGTTCCTTCTCCAGGACGCGGGGCGTCGGAGGATTGGTCGGGTCGAGCTGGTCGAGGTAGGCGGCGGTGACATAGGTGACGATCTCGTTCTGCGGAGCGATGTCGTTGCGGCCCGAGAAGTACCCCATGACGCTGGCCAGGACGTCGGCGACGGGGTTGGTGCGCGGTCCGGCGCTGGAGCCGACGGCAGGTGAGAGTGTGGGGGCATCAGGAGGCGTCATGTTGCTGCTTTCTCGATCGTGATCGAGTTCCTGCCGGCGATGAGTGGGAAGCCGATTGGACTCGTAATCGAATGGAACGTGATCTTGACTCTATGTCATTGGAGTGTCCTTTCACAACGATTCAGATGCTAGTCGATAAGAGGTGCGACTGGGGTCTTGGATAGCGCTCAGAAGAGGCTCGAATGGGTCACCGGCAGGAGCCGAGGGGGACGCGCGCGCGACCACCGCGGCCACGCCACACGCCTCACGAGCCTGAATGAGATGCGAGAAGCCAGTGACTCCGGGGGCATGCAACCTCGGAGTCACTGGCTTCTCCTGCTCGACCATGCACCCGCGGGCGGCGTGAGCCGCCCGGCCCTGTGGTCAGGGTTCGGAGGAGTTCTTCTGACCGGCCAAACCAGCAGCCGTCAGGGCACCGACTGGACGCCCACCAGGGGGATCCCGAAGACTTCATACCCTCTGGGGGTATCCGAGCGTGTACCACTTGACGTGGTACACCTGTTTCCCCAGGTCAGAGCAGGATTCACGAGAGTTCAAGAGCAGGGTGTACCACGTGGCATTTTCTACGTGGTACAGGTGTTTGCCCAGGTCAGGCGGGGTTTATATACCCTCTGTACCACTTGTACCAGGAAATAGAGACTAGATACACGCGCAGGGGGGATAAGAGAGCAGAATGTCCAGCCGGGGCTGGAGCCGGCCGGATCGCTCCCGAACGCGTCCCCTATGTAAACGGTGAAAAAAGCGTGGTACACGTGGTACATGGGCGGGAAACGCTGGTTGACCAGGCAAAACGTCGTACCACGTCGCTCTTCCTACGTGGTACACCCGGCGGGGGAAAGCCACTCGTGGTACAGGCGTTTGCCCAGGTCAGACGCGGTTTTCGGAGGTGTACCACGTCTCGTGGTACACCCGGAGGCTCAGAGGCCTGGCCCGCTCCCCTGGCGACCAATCCGAGGCAGCTTTCCGCGTCGAGCCGCTGCGTGACCCTCAGGCGGCGCGTCCGGGTGCCAGTGGGACTGGAAGCCACATGGAGCCATCCTCGGCGTCCTGAGACTCGCAGATGACTCCTGGCGCGCCCTCCGGGCGCGAGTCAGAGTCCTGTCCGAGTCGCCACGTTCATGAGACTCTATTCGACACAAAAGGCATTGGACTGGCATTCGCTGGTCATTGCGAGTGATCCACGACAGCTGCTATCGTTGACGGCAGGTGATCGATGTTGCACTGGAACGTGAAAACAGAGAGGCCGGAGAGCATCCCCGTGGGAAGGGAGCTCTCCGGCCTCTTTGCATTGTCGATGAGTGCGAGGCTGGATGGGGCGCATCACCTAGGGGGTGACCGTGCTCCAGCCTCGCTGGTATCCCGCATGGGGGGACTCGGGACTGCGGCTACGGGATCGCGCGTCGGACTCGACGACGTAGAGGATCTCGTAGGAAATCGTGGTGTTGAGGTTGAGCCGGTTCTTGCTCTGGCTCTTCTTCATCGTGATCTTGCGGAAGCCATGGACGGCTTCAGCGCGCTCGAAGAACCGGCGCAGCCTCGCGTTCACACGATCACGGGCCTGCTCGGGCGTGACGCCCATGTCGGAGACGACGAAGACGTGCGTGTGACCGCGATCGAAGGTCGGCTTCTCACCAGTGTCGAGGTCCAGACGGATCTTCGCACGGCTGATGTCGAGCGTGTCCGGACGGACAAGCTGTCCGCGTGAGTCGTACGTGCAGGGGCTGACTTTGGCCATGATGAGATCCTCTCCTCTCCTGATGAGTATGACTGAATAGTTACTTTCAGTCACACCCCCGGTGACCGGATCACCCCGGTCACCACGAGCATGCCCTCCGCACCAGGGACCGGCGGCCGAAAGGCCGTCAGGTCCCGGACGGAGGGCACCATCGTTTTTCAGAAGAGGCTGAGGACCTCGCTCACTGCACCGCGGACTCGCCTCCCGCGCCCTGGACTGCGCTGGGCGCAGTCCCGCCGGCGACCCGCCGGTAGAGCCCCACGGCACACCCAGCGAAGGCCAGGCACAGGAACCCCGCGGAGACGGGGTTCACCAGAGCGCCGAGCGCCTGCGCCGGGACGAAGGCGGCAGCGAGGTTGAAGCTCAGGTGCAGGAGCACGCAGGGCCACAGAGCGCGCGTGCGTTCGTAGACCAGGGCCAGGAGCACCGCCAACGGCAGGGTCGAGGCGAACTGCACGGCGTTGCCGTGCAGCAGGCCGAACACCACGGCGGTGATCAGCGTCGAGACGACGATGCCCACCCGCTTGCGCAGCAACGGGTAGATCAGCCCCCGGAACAGGAACTCCTCCCCCGCCGGTGCCGTGACCAAGGTGAGCAGAAGGGTCGTCAGAGCTCCGGCCGCGCGCCTGGTCTGGTTCGACTCGTCGAAGCCGGCGGATCCTGCCGTGGCATAGATCCACAGGGCCAGCGACTGCCCGGCGAGGAAAGCCAAAACCGCACAGCCGAGGACGGTCCGCCCGAAGTGCGGGGTCTCCGGCCTCGTCCGCAAGGCTGGCGCATGTGCAAGCCACCGGGGCCACAGGATCCTCACGGCACCGACCAGGGCGACGACGAGCACGCCCAGGGCGGCGGTCGCGACGATCGGCTCTCCGATGAGGAAGACTGCGCCGGTGCCGATGCCGAGGTAGACCGCGACGACGATGAACGGCACGAGGGCGCACCACCCGATGCCGAGCAGAAGTGAGGTGATCGGTGAAGTCGTCATGGTCTCCTCCTCTACGGGTCTCAGGCAGCCGTGGTGATCTGCTCGTTGATGACGGCCTGGACGCGGGTGTCGCCGCGGAAGGTGTTCAGCTGCAGCGAGGCCGTGAATCGCAGCGTCCCCAGCTCAGTGCGGCTGGCGCGCTGCACGAGGCTCTGGAGCATGCCGAACCTCTCCTCGGCGACGTTCCACCACAGGCAGGACAGGCCGGACCGGGTGACCAGGCGCAGGTGCTGCTTCTCCGATCCGATCCGGTCCACGCGCAGGCCCAGGGGCTCGATCGCGATCTCGACGACCGGCGCGGTGAAGCCGTGTCCGAAGGGCTTGAGCCCCTCGGTCCGGCGCACCAGCTCGAACAACGGCTCCAGGTCCTCGAGGCCGGCGTCGCAGTCGGCGTCCGGACCGAGCACGAGATCACCGTTCGGGCCCTCGGTGCTGATGGCGAGCAGGGCGACCTGAGTCGCTTCCTGCAGCACGGCGACGAGCTCGCCCAGTTTCTCGGCCTTCGTGACGCGGACGCCGCAGGCCTGCTGGTGCCCGATGGCGCTGAGCCCGTCGTGCGGCTCCAGGCTGGTGATGATGTCGAACCAGCCCGGCGCGCGGCCGGAGCCGCTGACGAAGTCGTCGGGACTGGTGGGACGGTTCATGACGACGACCGGGTGGCCGTTGCGCTCCATCATCTGGTTGGCCAGCAGCCCGTACATGCCCGGGTAGGCGTCCGAGAAGTACACCCACGGGGCCAAGGGCTGGTCGCCGGCGGCGAGTTCTTCCAGGTGCTCGATGACCATCTGCTTGCGCAGCTCGTTGGTCTCGATCATCTGGTGGGCGGCCTTGAGCTTCTCGTCCGCACCGGCGGCCGTGAACACGGCGAAGCACGGTTCGAGGGACGCGCCAGTGCGCCGCGGGCTGTTCATCGCCGGAGCGAGGTAGAAGCCGAAGAAGCCCTCGTCGAGGTCGTCGACATCGCGGACCTTGCCGACTTGCGCGAAGGCCTTGAGCACGATCGCGAAACCCTCGAAGGCCCGGAGGAAGACCGGGTGATGAGGCTCGGTGCGCAGCAGCTGCATCAGGATCGACTGCTCGACGTCGATGGCATCGGGATCGGCGTCGAAGCCACCCCAGGGATTGGGGATCGTCTTCGGCGCGGCCACGCGCAGCAGGCGGGCAATCGAGATCGCGTCGCGCACCAGCTGGCGGTTCTCGTACAGCACGGGCATGACGTCGGAGACGGTGCCCAGGCCGGCGAACAGGCGCAGCAGGCGGATCTCCCAGAGCTTCTCGGGCCGATGCACGCGGGTGTAGGCCTCGATCACCTGATAGAGCACGTGGGCACCGCAGATCCCGGTGTGGGCGTAGGTCTCGTCGATCCGGCACGGGTCGACGGTGACGTCCGCGGTCGAGCCCGGCGCGCGCTCCTCGTGGTGATCGGTCACCAGCGTCATCCAGCCCAGGGCACGCGCGGCGGCGATGCCGCGGTGGGAGTTCACTCCCCCGTCGCAGGTGAGCAGGATGCGGGTGTCGGGCCACTTGGCATGGATCTCGGCGATGTCCTCGGGCGCGAGCTCGTGGCCGCGGCGGTAGTCGGGCAGGTGCAGCTCGACGTCGAAGCCGAGCTCGGCCAGGCCGGCGTAGCCGAGGACGCCGGAGGAGATGCCGTCCATGTCGAAGTCGGGGGCGATGGTGATCTTCTTGCCCGTGGTCCGGGCGTCATGGAGGGCCTCGACCATCTCGGCCAGGTCCAGGAGCTCGTCGTGCTCGGTGGACTCGATCTCCTTCAGGTATTGATCCGACCAGCCACGGCGCTGGCACAGCAGCGTGAAGAGGTCAGTGTCCTCGTCGGCGAGCGAATGGTTGTCGACGGTATGGAGCGTGGACATGGCGGGGACCTCTCGATCATCGGGGTTGCTGGTCGGTGGAGAACGGGGTATGCGACACCCCTCATGATGCTGTGATTTTAGCAGTGGCATTCGCCTCTTCTGCTCGTTTAGCAGTACTTCTGGGACTCTTTCGGGTTCCCCATGACATACTTATCTCGAATGACTGCGACAGACTTTCCAAGGCCCTTGCGAATCGGCTACTCTCGCTGGTATGGCCATTCGAAGCATTGTCGAGTCAGATCTCAGTGGTAAGCCCGATGCGGCTACGGCGACGTTCGGTCTGGGTGACACCTGGTACGAGATCGATCTCACCCCTGCGGAGCGGAAGAAGCTCGAGGAGGCGCTGAAGCCGTACCTGGAGGTCGGCCGGAAAGCCGGGAAGGCGGCGCCGGCTACGAAGCGAGTCGTACCCGAGACGACTGCCGAGGAGCGCGAGGAGATCCGCGCGTGGGGCAAGAAGAACGGCTATGACTTCGCGGAGCGGGGGCGCATCCCGAAGAAGGTCATGAAGGCTTTCGACGAGGCGCATGGCATCGATCGGAGCAAGAAGCGCTGAGCCTGGCGCGCGCCTCCTCCTACTTCTCTCGTTCGTTCGTCCCTGAAGGGCCCTGCAGTGTGCTGCAGGGCCCTTCGTGCGCCTTCAGAACGGCGGCAGCGATGGATGGATCACGGTGGCCGTCTCGATCCCTGCAGCTCGCGCGCGATCACGGCAGTGGATGGTGCCGTGCGAGAAGTGCCCCGGTGTATGCGGCATGAGCTGCTCCCGGCCTCGCTCCAGGCACTCAGGCTTCCGACAGAGGTCGAGGAAGGCCGCGCAGAGCACCTGAGCCCCGGCGTCGCGGAAGACCTGGGCAGCGTCGACCATCTCCTGGTTGCGCTGGAAGCCGGCCGCTCCCCCGCGAGCCGACCAGTCGGCGGGGAAGGTGATGACCTCGAAGCCGGCGGCCCGCCACAACTGCTCAGCTATGGCGTCAGCACCCTTGGGGCAGTGCCCCGAGAGGAGCACCGGTCGGGTGACGCTCTGGGGACCCCTGGCTCTGTCGATGACGAGGAGCAGCGTTTCTCGGGCAGTTCGGGAGGCGTTGCCCGCGTCGAATATCGATGGCTTCGGACAGCAGCTCGGTGCCGACCGGCAAGACGCCGTGTGCCGCTCGTCCGGGGCCCGGGGCAAAGGCGCTGGCTACGGGCGCAGGTGGCGGCCATCGTCCCGCCGTTGCCGGGTGCCTCCCGTTCTCGTCGGCATCGAGATCCGGGCCCGGCGGGTGCCTCCGGAGATCGTCGACAACTGCTGTCGTGTGACGTCGATAAAGCCAGACCCCAGCTGCGCCAGGCGTCGTTGAACGCCTCACGCATGCATGGCTCGTCGTTCCAGCTGCGGGAACCGGTGACGAGGACGACGTGCGAGAACGAGTCGGTAATCATTTCAGCAATCATTCGAGCCTCCTCTCCTCGTAACTCGGCGGGCTCTGCGGCTGGAGTCGAGAGCGGTGACCATGGCATCGGGACAGGCATGGCGACCTGCTTGCCGCTGGCTCATGCTGACCTCATTCACGATGACCTCGGTGACATGCTGCTGAAGCGTGGCTGGTGCCGGGGATGTAGTCGTCGGTGGTCGGCATCTGGCCCTTTCCTATCGCTGGTGAGTCGGCGGATGATGGCGAGGCAATCCGGGCACCATCGCTCATCGGTCTCGTTCAGGCTGAGTGGAACGTCGCGCTTGGCGCTGCGGAAGACGATGCTGTCTTCATCACTGCAGGCGATCTGCTGGAACGTGGCGTCCGGGTCGCGACCGACAGGCTTGTGCCAGATCAGGCCTTCGGTGACGCCTCCGGGGCCCGTGATCCGTTCGCTGACTGCCAACATGCTCTTCTCCTCCTCGCTGGTTGGTGGTGTGGTTGGGGGATCAGCAGAACTCCAGGGCGCAGAACTCAACGCCCTCGGGGTCGACGTGGTAGCCGGGCCGCTCGTAGCCGTGAACGAAGCGGTCGCGCAAGGGGCGATGGTGAGAGTCGAAGCGGGCAAGGATGATGTGGCGGAGGTCTCCCACGGTGGGGGAGATGCCGTTCTCGTTGACTGACGACGTCGGTCTGGCGCAGGAAGGTCGTCCAGGCATTCAGACTGGTCAGGGTGGGCACGCATGAGGAATTTGCTTCCCTGGGCGGACTGGCCGATATGCAGGCCGTCGCCGTTCTGCTCACCGCCCTGGAACGGGCCGAAGGCGTAGTAGTTGACGGACATGTTCGCTCCTCTTACTTCTTGATGGCGGCGTGAGTCATGGTGATGCCTCTTCATGGTCTCGGGTGCGGGTGGCGACCATCGAGTGCGGATCCCGGTGGGGTCCGTGTGATCTCGATGCTCGACGGAGCGCCCGTGCCAGCTCTGCTGGCCTGACGACCCGGGAGATCTCGCTGGCGCGATCTGTTCCCGATGGGTCGCGCAGCGAGCCGTCGCACGGGTCGTCACTTCTCGCCAGAGCCGGGCGCGCAGCGCCAGGCGATCCACCACTGCTGCACCCTTCGCTGCTGGCCACATCTGTGGACAACTACAGCGGGGCAGTGGTGGGGATTCCTCACTCAAGCGCAGCGCTGGGCATAGCCGGAGGGAGCGCCAGCGACCGACGGACCGGCGAGCGAAGCGAGCGGTGGAACCCGTCGGCTATGCCGACTAACACGTCCTCGGAGCGCAGCGGAGAGGCCGAGCGAAGCGAGGGTCCGCAGGACACGTGTTATCAGGTTCCCTTATGCCCTTCGCTTCCTTGTCGTCACTGTCGCTGTTCCACGGCTGGAGCGTTAGCGGAAGCCTGGAACATCAGGGGAAACAGTCCGTACCCTCTGGACCCGTACCCCTCCCCTTTTTCCGCGTAGCGGGGGTACGGGTCTGGCTGTTTCGCCTGGTCATTGCGCCTTTTGGCTGTACTGCTGTTTTACCGTCCGTGATACGGCCGTACCCCCACCTTGATCCGTCCGCGTGAGGCACGAGCGAGGCGGGGGTACAGGTCTGCTCCCGACGGGGCGCAGCCCCGGTTCATCGCCCTGCTGCCGCAGGCAGCACAGTCCTCGTCGCACAGCGGATCCGTCCTTTCGCGACATCGTCGCTTCGGCTGTGGATAACGCTGCACAACGCTCAATGCGGCGGCGCAGCCGACCTCGCATCAGCGCGCTGCGCTGGCCGGAGCGCCGCGGTTGTCCAGTCTCGTACGGCCTGGCGAGCGTCCGGCTCGCTGGCCTGCGGCCGCCATGTCCCTAGCGCCTTCGGTCTCGCACTTCGCCTCAACCCTTCTGGCGAATCTGGGGTCGCGGTGAACACATCCCAGGCACAGGAGCGCGGCCAGGGTCTTGGTAAAGCCGCGCCGCTTCACACGTCCTCAAAGGTGCGCCAGCCGAGCACGGCGGCGATGAGGACGCCCAGCAGGCCGCCGCCCGCGTAGAGCCACAAGGCGTCGCCGCCGGAAAGCTCGATGTCGAGCAGCCAGGCGACCAGGGCCCCGGCCGCGATCCCAGCGAATGTGCCGGCGACCAGCACGGCGACGAACTTGCGGTACATGCGTGTTTCGAAGTCCATAGGTGGAGTATTCCTCTCCTCTTCGGGGCCCGGAGTGTGCCCCAACATGAGCGGGACGACCTGGCGAACCGCCAGGTCGTCTGAGAACTCGCCCCGTCCTCGCCGCGTTGCGTGAGCGCTCGCCAGATCGGGCGAGAACCAACAGCGGTCGCGGCGTGCGCGATTCGGAAGCCTGTGACATGCGTCACTGAATCAAGATCTATTGCCGGTTTGGGTCGGTGCCGCCCCTGAAGAGTGAAGGTGTCGCTCAACTTGGTACTGGAGGACTTGATGATCCCGCCGAAGACGCTTCTGCCGACGATTACGCCGGAGGGGACGTATGGGCAGCTCGTGGAGCTGATCACGGCTGTTTCGGAGCTCGACGATCAGGCGGCAGAAGGGCTTGCGGACAGCCTGCTGTTCCGGTTGGGGCTCTACGGCCCGACCCCTGAACGGGTGGACGATCTGTGTGCGGCGCTGCTCTTCGACGCCGACCCGGAAGATGGCGGCTGGGTGCAGTGCGGCAAGACGCCGGGGCACATCCGGCGTGGCGACCCACTGCACGAGGACCCGTGGAGCGGCCGCTGCTGGAGCGACGACCACCGGCAGGCCGTGGCCGCTGACGACGAGGAGGGCTGATGTGGCGGCTGCCGGAGCAGACTGCTCCGGCAGCCGCACCCGCTTTCGGCCCCTCATGCGGGGCCAGTTGCTCCGCGCACACTCACGGAGTGCGGGGTTCCACCTCCGCCCCCCTCTGCCCCCCTCTGCGCGACCATGACGGCCCGATGACGCCCCTGTACCGACCGTCGCACCAGCGCTGTGCCAGCACTGTTCCGGTGGCTCGTCGGCGGCGGTGCTGGTCTGTCTCCGTCGGCGCTCTGGAGCTGCCTTGCCGTGTCCGCCGGCGGGCTTCAACAGGGGGTACAGCCAGCCTTCACGGCCCCATGAAACAGCCGTGAAACGGCGTCTCTCTTGTGTCTCTGGGGTGTCCCACCGTGACACACACGGGACGCGACAGGGATACACACAGGACGCCGACTGATGCCGGTAGGGCTTTCCGAGTCCTGCGCGCGTCCCTCTGGTGTCTCGCGCGCGCTCCAGTGATGCCGCCGTCGCGTCGCTTTCGGTGCCATCGGAGGACTCGTCTGTGCAGGAGTGCCGGTGGCGTCTCTCAGGAAACACAGCCGGGACACCAATGGGACGCCGTAGGTACTTCAATGCGGCCTCTTGGGATCAGTGCCGGTGCCGCGCGTGTCTCGCAGGTGTCCCGTGTGAGCACCCGAGGAGGCACAGGTGGGGCGCATCAGCGCACAGTGACGGCAGCCTGCGCGCGGTCGCCTCGGGCAGGGGCGCGAGGGCGTCTCGTGGGTGTCCCTGCCAGTACTCGATAGGGACTCAAATGGTGCCTCATTCGCGTATCGAATGGGACTTGCATAAGACTCGATAGAGACACTAGAGTGGACTCGCATTGACTCGCATTCGAGACGAAACGCGAAGGTAGGTGAGTCCATATGACAGAGCGAGAGACATCCGGCGAACGACCGGATGGAGTGCAGGAGCGAGTGGCAGGACGAGGTGAGTGCAATGGTGAGTCAGCCAGGTGAACCTCGTAAGGTCCGATGGACTGTGCCTGCTGCCGACACCTCAGTGATCGAGTGGCTCAATGAGCAGGCGGACATCTCGCAGTCGATTCGACTGCTCATTCGGGAGTCCATCCAGCGCGATGGATACACCGACGTCTACTACAAGCCCGTCGAGCAGCTGCCGCGTCGCGGCCGGCCGCCGCTGGAGATGACCGAGCAGCGCGAAGACGACGAGGCAATGGCCGATCGCCGTCCGGTCGCCGGACCGGTACAGGCACAGCCTGCGGTCACCGCCGAGGCCATCGTCGAGACGGCAGCGCCAGCGCCGGAAGCCCAGCCCGAGCCAGTTCCCGCATCGGTCGAGGAGCCCGTAGCGAGCACAGTGCCCGCGCCCAGCGCAGCAGCAACAGAGCCGCCGAAGCAGGCATCCATCGACGAAATCATGGCGAGCACTCGGCGCTGAGTGACGCGGTGATTACCACTTTCCAGGCAGACAACACAGACACCGAGGGATTGAATTCATGAGCACCAATAGCAACGACATCATCACGCTCACCGGCGGCATCGACGTCGGCAACGGCTACGTCAAGGGCGTCATCCAGAACACGAAGCAGGGCACCTTCGACGAGATCGATCTGCCCAGCGCGGTTGTCTCCACTTCCCGCACCTCGCCGAAGGTGCCGCTGCCCGACGCGGACGCAGCCACTGTGATGGTCGGTGACTTCTACAACCAGATCGACTGCTCGCTCACCACTCCCCTGGTGGCAGCGTCGGACCGCCGGATTTTCGGCCGTGCGGCGCTGTCCGTGCGCGGCTCGAAGTTCACCGAGTTCGAGGTGCTGGGCAAGCACTCCAAGGCCGATCAGGAGCTGAGCAAGGTCCTGGTCCTGGGCGTCTTCGCCGCGAAGGCCCTGCGCGACTACGTCCGCGAGAACGGCGCGCTGCCCAAGCAGGAGCTGCGCGTGCAGGTGCGCGCCGGCCTGGCGCTGCCGATCTCTGAGTTTGTGGCGCGCCGCCACGCCTACGCCGCCGAGTTCATCGGCCTGCTGGGCAACGCAGACCCCGCGGTGCACCTGGTGACGATCAAGAACTTCAGCACCCCTGTGTCGATCCGCCTGGAGTTCGTCGACGTCCAGGTGATGGCCGAGGGTGCCTCCGCGCAATTCGCCATCACTGACAAGGGCGAGCCGCTCGCGCAGGCTCTTCTGGATGACCTGCGCGCCCGTGACGCGTCCATCGTCGAGGGCGTCTCGGCTTCCGACCTGGTGGCGGTCCAGCACACCATCGGCGTCGACGTCGGCGAAGGCACCGTGAACTTCCCGGTCTTCACCGACGGCCGGTTCAACCCTGAGGCTGCCGCCACGCTCGACGAGGGCTACGGCACTGCGCTGATGAACGCCATGGAGCGCATGAGCGAGTCGGACGCCACGCTGCAGTTCTCCTCGCGCAAGCAGCTGGCGGACTTCCTTCACGCGGAGCCGTCGGTGCTGGTGCGGAACCGTCACCAGCGCGCCGCCGGCTTCGTCGAGGACGAGGCCAGCTACCTGGTCGACGAGATCGTCTCCTCCTTCGGCGACGTCCTCTCGCAGGCCGGTGCGACGACCGAGGTCGTCTACGTCTACGGCGGCGGCTCGGGACCGATCAAGCACCTGCTGCACCCGGCACTGCTGAAGGCCGCGGGCGACGTGCCCGTGCTCTACCTCGACTCGAGCTACTCGCGGCACCTGAACCGCGAGGGCCTGTACATCGCGGCCCGCCACGTCGAGCAGCAGGCCCTCGCTGCGAAGACCGGGGGCAAGCGCACCAAGGAAGCGGTGTGATGAGCGGTGCACCGGAGACTCCTCGAAGGACGCGGGCGGGAGGCCCGTACGGGGAGTGGGGTGACTTAGGGCTCGCAGAAAATCAACATGCGGGTTTGATCTTGTCCGGGGGTTCGGTGCTGTAGGTGTCGAGGTAGGCGGCCACGTCTGCGGGAGTGGTGAATCGTGCGGTGGAACGGGGGACGGTGCAGCCGTGCTGGTCCAGGAGGGGTTGGGTCTCCTGGATCGTGCGGGTGATGGTCTGCGAGCTGGTCCCGAAGAGTTTGCCGAGGAGGGCGTGGGTGAAGGAGCCGCGCTGATACAGGATTGTGGCCAGGATCCGGTCGGGGTCGGTGAACGCCTGCCGGGGGCCGGCACCGGGGGCTCGCTGTCGTTCGCGACCGCGTCGATGGCGGCGCTGTTCCTCCCGCCGGGCACCCTGGAGGGCCGCCAACTCGTTGATCAGGGCGTCCAGTTGTGAGCGGGTGATACCGCTGAGTTCCGGGTCGGTGAGGCGGGTGTGCTGCCGGGCGTCCCACCGCCGTGGTTCCGTGCTGTGTGGAGTGCTGGTGGCTGTGGGCGCGCGCTGGGCATGGTGTGTGTGGAGGGTGTAGTTCCAGTCGCCGTGGAAGCGGTGGCGGGTCATCGTCAGCGCGTCGACCTGGGCGTCGTCGACTTTCACGCCGGTGGGGTAGGCGCCGGTGTCGAGTTCGGCGCGGACCCTCAGTCCGGTGCGGGTGGTGGTCGCGGCGATGGACTGCACGACGACCTCGTGGCTGTTCATCGGTCTGCCGCGCCAGTTCATGGAGATGTGGGAGAACAGTCGGTGCTCAATCCGGTTCCATTTCGATGTGCCCGGCGGTAGGTGACTCACCGTGATCTCAAGGCCGGTCTCGGCGGCCAGTGCGGCAAGTTCGGTCTTCCATGCCCGGGTGCGGTAGCCATTGGAGCCCCCGGCGTCGGCGGTGATCAGCAGCCGACGGGCGCGAGGGTAGTCGCCCTGTCCGGCCCCGTGCCACCAGCGGCGGATCGAGGCGACCGCGAAAGCGGCGGTGTCGTGGTCGGTGCCGACACTGACCCAGCCAGCGTTCGCGGCAATGTCGTAGATGCCGTACGGGATCGCCTTGCCGGGCCCCTCCCGGTCCAGGAAGTCATGCGTCTTGACCTGCACCGGATCACCCATGGGCTGCCATTCACGCCCCGCGTTCTTGTACTGGCCGACCAGTTCCTTCTTCTTGCTGTCCACGCTGACCACCGGGTCCCCGGCGTCGATGTGGTCCTTGGCCTGCTCGTTGATGTAGCGGAACTGGGCGTCCCGGTCTGGGTGCTGCTTGCCCTCGACGGTCTTGGAGTTGGCCTGCAGACTGAAACCCTCCTCCCGCAGCAGGTCACCGACCGTGTCGGCACTGACCTTGTGTCCCTGGCGGGTCAGCTCGCCGGCCAGGTTCCGGGTCGACTTGGTCGTCCAGCGCAGCGGCGACATCGGGTCTCCGCGCATGTCCGGCTCGACCAGGGCGAGCAGCGCGGGCCGCAGTCCCGCATCCAGGTCGGCGGCCTTCTTCCGTCCGCCTCCGGGCCGGCGGACCCGTCCCAAAGGCGCCTCGCCCGCCTCCAGCTCATCCGCCCCCTTGCGGACCGTCGTCTCGCTGGCCCCGGCGGCCCGCGCGACGGCCCGGATCCCGCCGTGCCCCAGGATGCGGGCCTCTGCTCCCATCAGCAGACGCTGCTGCCGCTCGTCTAGATGTGGGAACAACACCCCGAATCTGGCGGCCAGTTGATCTCGAACCTCTTGCGATATGCCCATACCACGTCAACGAGCCAGATCACCGGAAGCAACACGTTGATTCTCTGCGAGCCCTTACGAGTTGGTGCGTGATAGCGGGTGAGGCGTGTTTCTCCTGGTCGCGGCCGATTTCAGGCTGCAGTAGCTCGGTCGGAGACGAGGCCGGCGCCTGGTTGTACTTCCTGACGCCACCGTGCTGAGTAGTGGAGTGCGCGCGGGTTCCTGAGGGACGCCGATGACCTGAATATGCGCATCTCAGCAGGTCGACGACGGTACGGTGAGCCTTCGATCCCCTCCGTGAAATCTCGGCAGTAACTCGCAAAATCTGCGAGTTATCGCAGTAATATGCGTTCTCGTGTCAGATTCTGAAAGTCGCGTGCTGACTCTCGTGCGCCCGGCTCCGGATCCTTCGGCCGTGATGGATCCGGCCGACGTGTCGGTGGAGACCGGGCTCGCGGACGTGGTGACGCTGCAGCGGCGGCGCCAGGCGCGGATCTCGGTGCACGACGAGGAGAGCTTCTTCCTCGACACGCTGTCCGAGTACCAGTGGGCGCGCGACGCGGCCGGTCTGGCGCCGACGACGCTGGACAGGCTGATCAAACCCGTGATCGAGGTCTGCGAGTTCTACGGCACCACCCCGTGGCATCTGACCTCCCGCGAAGTCGACCGATACTTCGCAGGGCCCGGTAAGCGCGCCCACTCGACCTTGCGCGGCAAGATCAACAAGCTCGACGCGTACTTCGCGTTCCTGGAACAGCGCTATGCCGGCGAGATCATGCGCCGCTTCGGCGCCTCCGTCGAGTCGCCGATCGATCCGTTCAACCGGCCGCGCCACCGCGGGGACTTCGGCCTGCGCATTCCGCCTTCCCAAACGGCGATGAAGGACTTCTTCGGCCGGTGGCGCGACGACCTGCCGAACGCGCGGAAGTACGTGGTGGCCTGCCGCGACTACGTGATGGCGAAGATCGCCTACCTCTCCGGCGTCCGGGCCGCGGAGCTGTGTGGGGTGTGCCTGGGGGACATCCACTGGGAGAACGGCCAGTGGGGCCGGTTCGTCGTCCTGGGCAAGGGCGCCCGGGGCTCCGGCCCCCGACCGAGGGAGGCGTACCTCTTCCAGGAGGGCCGCGCCCTGCTGTGGTGGTACATCGAGGGTGCGACATGAAGTCGCTCAACATCAGTGGAGGAATCAAGAGGTAGATAACTCCCCGGCCAAGTAGTCACGCGGCCGGTTCCCTAAGTCGGGTGCGGTCCTGGTAACGGGGTCGTGCTAAGCCGACTGACACGAAGCCCAAGGGGCTGCGGGCCATTCGCAGCCAACAGGCACGGGAAAGCTCAAGTGGGTGAACGTAAGTGAACCTCCGATGAGGCTTCGTCATACCAAGGTCGCGCAATGGCAATTGTTCGGCGGCTGAAGGGCCTGGCGTTGGGAAGCGCACGGTGGCCACCTGTCCCTTCTTGCAGGTGGCTTGACTACCACTGGCCCCGGAGTATAGGAGGCACCCTCCTTGAGCGCATCTGAGCGGAGCGGAACATGGAAATCCCGTACGGGTCCGGCCCTGCGGCCGGTAGACCGAAGGTAACGACGGTGAACTCCCGTGCGGGGAAGGATGACCCAAGAAGCGAAAGCTGCCAGGGCGAAAGCCCACGGGAAAGCGCAGGCTACGGAGCCTCATCCGCTGCGTATAGCCGGGCAGATACCGGCCTCTATGGCCGGGCCCGAAAGGGAGCCCACGTGGGTCAGGTGGATCTTTGAAGAGGCTAAGCGAGACTTCAGCACCGGAGTGCAAATTAGACGCGGCAACAGCGAGGGGTGCGGTGATCGCGACCCTCGATCGTGAGCCAGCGAATGGAGCTTCGGACGTCTCCGATGCGCAGTACTGGCACAGCGTCAACTGGCCAGCAGCAGAGGGGCACGTACGACATCTTCGGCAGAGAATCTTCAAGGCTACGCAGGATGGCGACCTCAAAAGAGTTCGCAATCTTCAGCGACTGATGCTCAAGTCTCACTCGAACACGCTCGTCAGCGTAAAGAGAGTGACGATGCAGAGCGCCGGACGACGAACAGGTGGAATCGATGGCGAGAAAGCTCTCAATCCGTCAGCCCGAGGGCGTGTGGTGAGGGAACTGGCTTCTGTCTCGGCTTCGAAATCCAAGCCTGTTCGTCGGGTGTATATCCCTAAAGCGAATGGAACGATGAGACCGCTCGGTATCCCCATCATCAGGGACCGAGCCCAGCAGGCAAGGGTGAAGAATGCTCTAGCCTGCGCGTTTCACTTGGGCTTTGGTCCGGATCTCGAGCGGTAACGCGAAAGTGCCTTCTGAGCTGGGACGATGAACCTTGTCGAGGGGTTCTGTCGGTCCAGGTGGAAGGCACTTTCTGCGTGCAGGGTATCGGTTCGCGCCCCAGGCTTCATGTCTCCGCCGACGGTTCGGGGGTGGTCGGGCATGCCGGGGCACGGTTGCTTGCTGATCTCGCCGACGTCACCGGACTGACCAGCGCCTACTCCGCCGCCCTCAGACCGCTTCGGCCACGCGGCACTGGTCATGACCCGGGCCGGGTGGCCGTCGATCTGGCCGTGATGCTGGCTGACGGCGGCGAGGCCATCACGGATCTGGCCGTACTCCGGGACCAGCGTGAGGTGTTCGGCCCGGTCGCCTCGACACCGACCACCTGGCGGCTGCTGGCCGCCGTCGACGAACGCGCACTGGACCGTCTGCGCTCGGCCCGCGCTCAGGCCCGGGAAGTGGCCTGGCTGCAGGCATCCGAGACCCGCTCCGGCATACCGGCGGCGAAAGCAGGCGGACGGGAGGTGCCCGGCCTGGTCCTTGACATCGACGCCACGCTGATCACCTGCCATTCAGAGAAGGACCAGGCCGCACCCACCTATAAGGGCGGCTTCGGCTTCCACCCCTTGCTGTGTTTCCTGGCCAACACCGGCGAGGGCATGTCCGGGCGCCTTCGGCCCGGGAACGCCGGAGCCAATACCGCCGCGGATCACATCGCGGTGCTGGACGACGCTCTCGCACAGATCCCCGACGCCCACCGGCACGGCGCCGACATCCTCGTCCGCACCGACAGCGCCGGATCCGCAAAGTCCTTCCTCACCCACGTCCGAGACCTGCGAACACGCGGAATCCGCACCTTCTTCTCGGTCGGATACGCCATCACCGAGCAGGTCCGCCGCGCGATCCGAACCTTGCCCGAGCAGGTCTGGCACCCCGCCCTGGACCAGGACGGCACCCTCCGCGAGTCCGCCGAGGTCGCCGAACTGACCGGAATGGCCGACCTTGCCGGCTATCCGGACGGCACCCGCATCATCGTCCGCCGCGAACGTCCCCACCCCGGAGCCCAGCTCTCGCTCTTCGACCAGGACGAGGGCATGCGGCACCAGGTCTTCCTCACCGACACCCCGTTCACCTCCGGCTCGGCCCAGTTCCTGGAAGTCCGCCACCGCGGACACGCCACCGTCGAGGACCACATCCGGTGTGGCAAGACCACCGGCTTCGGGCGCTTCCCCTCCCGCCGCTTCCCGGTCAACGCCGCCTGGCTCGAACTCAGCCTCGCGGCGATCGATCTCCTCGCCTGGACCCGCGTCCTCCTGCTGGACGGCGAACTCGCGGCTGCCGAACCCAAGAAACTCCGCTACCGGATCCTGCACGTCGCCGCCCGCATCACCCGAGGAGGCCGCCGTCTCCGCCTTCGGATATCGGCGACCTGGCCCTGGCGACATGAACTCGCAGCCGCATTCCACCGCCTGGCCGCACTGCCCCGCCCCTCCAGCTGACTTTCCGTCCCCGCCCACCTCGACCCAAGGACCTTGGAGAACCCGACCCCGCGTCGGGCCCTCACCATGCCCACCGGCCGACACGGCCTCAAACGACCTCGCTCAGCCACCCAGCAGACCCAACTGAAACGGCGAGGCTAAGGGCAATGCCAGTGACTTAGCGCGCCACTGACGGCTCTGACGTGCGAAAACGTCGTGCACAGAGGCTCTGTCGGGCGCCAAAGTCACCGGTATTGAGGCTAAGGGCTGTCCCGCGAAATCCTCATTCGAAGACGATGACCTGGCGTCCGACGATGTCGCCGCGGCCCAGGGCCTCCAGGTTTTCGTTGACGTCTTCGAGCTTGACTTTCGTGACGTTGTGCTTGACGAGGCCGGCTTCGGCGAGGGAGAGCACCTCGACGAGGTCCATGTGGTTGCCCCAGAAGGAACCGAGGTAGGTCAGTTCCATCCCTACGAAGGGGAACTGACGGTGTTCGACGCGGTGACTCATGAGACCGACGGCCGCCAGTGCACCCTCCGGGCCCAGCAGGTCAAACCCCATTGAGATGGAGGCCTCGCTGCCGACGCAGTCAAGGATGGCATCGATCGTCCTGCGGCCAGTGAGCCTTTCCAGCTTGTCCTGGATGGCCGCGGTGGACTTGTCCCTGACGTTGATCCCGTGGTCCGCGCCGTTCTCCTTCGCTACGTCCAGTTTGCTGTCCGTGCGCGCGAGGGCCACGACGGTCGCTCCGCTTCCGAGCAGCTTCGCGTATTGCACCGCGTAGCTGCCCAGACCGCCGATGCCCGTGACTGCGACGGTGCGGCCGGGGCCGAGCTTGCCTGCGTCCCGGAGCTTCCTCATCCCTCGGTACGGAGTCATGCCCGCGTCGGTCATCGGGGCGAGGAGCTCGGGCGCTTTCGCGGCGGCCTCTGAGACCGGAACGGCGTGGCGGTATTCCGCGGCCATGTACTCGGCGAAGCCTCCCGGAGGGCCGAAGCCCACCCACCTGCCGTTGCCGCTGCACAGGTGTTCGTTGCCTTCGCGGCACTGGCGGCACGTGCCGTCTCCCCAGCTGGGGTTGACCACGACCATGTCGCCCTCGGAATAGCCGACCGATTTCGGTACGCCGCTGCCCAGTCCCGCCACTCGTCCTGTGACCTCATGACCGGGAATATAAGGGAAGTCCACAGGGAACGGGCCCTTGAAGTAGCCGTCGACGAGCTGGTAGTCGCTTCGGCACATGCCTGTCGCGGCGACCTTCAGCAGAATCTCGTCCGGCGCGGGGTCGGGGACGGGAACTTCTTCGAGGCGGAGGGGTTCGTTGTATCCGTGCATCCGTGCTGCTCGCATTTGCATTGGGGTGCCTCGCTTTCGTCGGCAAGCAGCGGTGCGGGCCGGTGCAGCGGGACGGGATTCGGTCTCCGCCGCCGGCCACCGCAGCCGCCGCTTTGGATACCACCAGGCTCCTGCGTCTTCCATGGCCGCGCATCCGGAGCTTGGCGCGCAAATACCACGCTGCGGCGGCCTCCCATACCCATGCCGAGCGTCCCCTTGCGACGAACTCGTCGAATTCTGCAGAGACCGCCGGCCAACGACCACTATCTCCGGCATCCAGTTGCGACCGACGCGCCGAGCACCCACCGAAGAGGGCACGGATGCCCATCGGATAACACTTCCGTGCCAGGCCAGGTCCCCCTCGCAGGGACCTGGTTCCAAAGCGCGCGACAGGCTGGCAGCCCGGCTTGACCATGACCAGCGGCGATATCCCGGCAGCGTTGCAGTGCCGTACGTCGCGCGCGGTGGTCCGGCTACCCGAGGGGGCCTACGGTTGATCAGTGGGAGTGCCGCGCTGGACGGAGTGGCTGCGGGCCCGGGATCCGGGTCTGGCTGCGGTACGGCGTTCGGCACGGGTCACGGTGGTGGCGTGTGCGGGGTTCTATGCTGCGCGGTACGGGCTGGGCGACCGGACAGTCGCGATCTATGCCCTGTTCGGTGCCGTCGCGGCGGGTGGGCTGTCCTCGGTGCCGGGGACGCCGCGTCAGCGGGCCCGGACATTGCTGGCAGTGCTGCCGCTCGCGATGGCGTTGGTGACGCTCGGTACGTGGCTGGCGAGGTACGGGTGGGCGGCGGCGCTGGGGATGCTCGTGGTGGGGTTCCTGGTGAGCTACAGCGGCACCGGCGGGCCGAAGCTGGTGGGGCTGGCCAACGGGCTGCAGTTGTTCTACATCCTGCCGTGCTTCCCGCCGTACGCGCCGGCGACGCTGGGGTTGCGGCTGATGGGCCTGGTGGCCGGGGTGGTGCTGATGGCCGCCGCGGAATTGTGGCTGTGGCCGGCGGCGTGTCCGGGCCGGTACGAGGACCGGCTGGCGCGGGCCGGGCGGGTGGCGGCCGATGCATTGCACGAGCTGGCGGCGGACCCGCCGCAGCGGTCCGACCCGGCGCTGCTGCTGGAGGTCTCGCAGGCGCTGCGGATGAGCCAGGTGCCTGCGGGCGAGCGGCCAGCGTCGGCGTCGGCGCGGGACCGGGCGTTGTCCGAGGGCGCCGGGCACATGCGGCATCTGCTGGCGCAGACCCGGCAGTTGGCGGAGTCGCTGGAGAAGGGCGCGGCGTCTGCCGAACTTGCCGCGAAGGGGCTGCTACTGGCCGCGGCCGGCGCGTGCGAGGACGTGGCGCGGGCCCTGACCGGGAACACCCCGTCGCCCGTCCAGTCCCAGTGTGGGGCCGCGGTGCGTGCGTTCGAGTCGCATCGCGTTCGGCCCCGCGCGGCGGGCCCGGAGTCCGCGAGGATGGTGCGCAACGGCGCGATCGCTCTCGACATCACGCACACGGCGGATCTGGTGGTGATGGCGACTCGGATCGCGCTGGGCGCCCCGGTGCCGGCTGGGACGGCGTCGCCGGAGGTGCGTGGTGCGTTCTGGTACGCGGGCCGGTCGACTGCGGAGCTGTACTACTGGCGGGTGCTCGCCCATCTCACCCCGCGGTCTGTCTACTTCCAGAACGCGGTGCGGATCGCGGTGGCGCTCGCGGCGGTCCGCCTGGTCGTGGGCGAGCTTGGCTTGTCGCACGGCTTCTGGGCGCTACTGACGACGCTGACCGTGATGCGTACAAGTGCCGCCGACACCCGCATTGCTCTGCGGCCCGCATTGTGTGGAACGCTCGCGGGGGCGGTCGTGGCGGCGCTGATACTGCACTTCTTCGTGGACACGCCGGCTGTGTATGTGGTGATGCTGCCGCCCTGCACGCTGCTGGCGTTCGCATCGGGCTCGGTCCTGAGCCCGGGCTGGGGGCAGGCCTTCTTCACCCTGACCGTGGCGGCCGCCTTCTCACAGGTGGCCCGCAGCGGGCCGGAGCTGGCAGGTGCCAGGGTGCTGGACGTGCTGGCCGGAGCGCTCATCGGTGCGATCGTCGGGCTGCTCGCGTGGCCGCACGGCGGCACAGGCGAGCTGCAGCGGGCCTGTGCCCGGGTCCTGGATGAAGGCACCCGCGCGGTCACTGATGTCACCAACACCATCACCGAGGGTGTACAGGCCACCGAAGCGCTGCCCAGGGCCAGGCTCGCGCAGCAGATTGCGGAGGCGAGCTATGCCCAGTACGCCACTGAACGGCACGCCCCGCGGAGGGAGGGACCGGCCTCCGACACCGACTTCCAGGTGATCATGCTGGTGGGCAATCGGGTCATCACGATGGGGCAGGTGCTGCTGGACAACTGCCCGCCGGGCGGGCTGTCCGTGTGGCCGCTGAGCGCCGCGCACCTGCGGAACGCCGCCCACCGGCTGCGGGTCAGCACGCTGTCGTTCAGCTACGACCTGCGCTCGGGCCGGAAGCAGCCTGCTCCCGTGGACAGCCACGCCGACACCGCATCGGCCGAGAGCACCGTGATCCACGACGTCTGCATCGCCTCGGAGGGTCGGGCGCCCGACCCGTTGCTCTACTACGCCGTGGACGCCGCGATCTGGCTGGCGAGCCTGCAACGGGCAATCGGCGCGGCCCGCACGCCGAGCGCGGCGATCAGCACGACAACGTCGCCGTGGCGCTGACAACCCAAGGGTGGAGCGAGCGCCCCGAGCTCAGCTGGTGCCATTACTCGATGCCGCGTGACCGGCATTCGTGGTTTTCAGATACGCCAGGTGCGGATGCGGGCGGCTGCCCAAAGACGTCTTCCTTCTTGGCCATCAGGTCTTCGCAGAGTTCGACGAGTTGGCCGTAAGAGCTCGTAACACGATCTTGCTGAAACGTCCTGGTTGGTCGTGACCGGTGTGAGGATTCGGCCGTTCGTGAGGGTGTGAGTACTCGACCGTGGATCGTGGATGACGAGTTGTGGGCATTGATCGAGCCGCTGCTGCCGCCGTGACCGGAGCGGTCGCCGGGTCCGAGACCGGTCTCGGACCGGCTCTGTCTCCAGGGCATCTTGTTCGTCCTCTACAACGCCATAGCCTGGCAACTCCTGCCTGTGGAGATGCGGTTCGGATCCGGACAGACTTGCTGGCGGCGTCTGGACCGCTGGCAGCAAGCCGGAGTCTTCGAGAAACTGCACCGCATTCTGCTCGCCGAGCTGAACGCGGCCGGCGAACTCGACTGGTCACGGGCGTGCGTGGACGGTTCTCACATCCGCGCGAAAAAAGGGGGATCCGACACCGGTCCGTCGCCGGTCGACCGACGGAAGACGGGCAGCAAGCACCACTTGATCTGCGACGGCAAGGGCACTCCGCTGCACGTCATCACGACCGCCGCCAACGTCAACGACATCACCCAGACCCTCGACCTGGTCGACGGCATCCCGTCCGTCGCCGGACGGCCCGGCCGCCCACGACGGCGACCCGAGTCCATCCTGGGCGACAAGGCGTACGACTCCAAGGCCGTACGCCGACAGCTGCGGCACCGCAGGATCTTGCCCGTGATCTCCCGCAAGGACGCCCCGAACATCAAGGGCCTGGGCAAGCTCCGCTACGTCGTCGAGCAGACCTTCGCCCTGCTCCACCACTTCAAACGCCTCGCCGTCCGCTGGGAACGCCGCACCGAACTCCACGACGCCTTTGTCTCCCTCGCCTGCAGCCTCATCTGCTGGCGACGGCTTCGGAAGCCCAAGAACAACTGACCGGTGTCAGGGCAGGGCAGAGCCCCAACGGGCAGCTTCAGAACGTTGGTACTCTCCGCGTCTACGGCGAGGCGGGGGAGATGATCGTGGGAGCAGGGCCGTCGAGTCCTCCGAGCCGCTGGTTCAGAGGAGCTGGCTTTGGTGCCCTCTTCGGTGGGCTGACCGCAGTGGTGACCGTTGCTGCGATTGGGAGGGCATGGGCTGCTTGTGATGTCGGCAGCAACGCAGCAGCCAATGGCATGACTTTGCTGTTTCTTGCGCCTCTGATATGGATCGCCGCTGCGGTTCCGTGGGTGATCCTGCACAGCACTCTCGGAAGACGTCATCGCAGGACAGCCCTGACTGCAGGGCTCATCTTCACCCTGTGGTTCACCTGGTTACTTGTCACATGGCTTGGTATGCCGGACTCCTACCCCGCCCCGGTGTGCCCGGGCAACGTCCCACCCTGGTGGCCGAACTTCATCCCCGCATGACTCCGGCTGGGCCCGTGAACCGCCTGGCTTCGGCAACAGCGACCTACTCACCGGCCGCTCGACGACGCCCCCTGTCCCCGACGGCCGCTGCACGCCAGCAAGATCGTGTTACGAGTTCTAAGGTTCCGAGCCCTTCTCCGCTGGCGCACACGTAGGCGATGACGACTGCACAGGCGTAGCGCATGTTGTGGGCTGGCAGGGAGCGGAGCAGCAGAAGAGCGCCGGCGCGATAGGAGGCGTCGGGGTCGAAACGAAACCGAGGCGGGGTGCATCGACTCTGTGACGGGCGGCTGCTGCAACGAGGGCCGAGAAGTCGGTATGACGTGTTGGTCAGGCAGGTGCTTGCTCGTGCTGGCGGAGGAGCCAGGGTACGTCAATGAGGATGACCGGTGGCATGTGTCCGACGGTCCGCCCGCTGGTGCTGGGTGTGGGGCCGTTTCGATGGCAGCAGCCAGTTCTGGGTCTGCTGGAAGACCTGTGCGGCTTCGCGGAGGACTGTGTGGTGGGCGAGGTGGCCAGCGGTGATGCGTGTGACGAGGGCCTTCGTGGAGACGCCAAGCTCGCCGACGGCCGCGCGGAGCTCTTCGAACTCCTCGTCAGTGAATTCGATGTTGAATGCTGACATCTCGGGTCGTGCGCCTGCCAGCGAGATCCAAACCGACCATCAGTGCCGACCGATGCCGGGGATCGGCGACCGCGAGAATGCCTGACCCGAATTGCCAGCCAGTAACGCTGCTCATAGCGTTGAATCATGGCTGTCGCAACGATTTGTCCCGTCACCGGCGAGGCCCTCAAGAGCTTCGATGAACTCACCCCCGAGAAACTCGAAGAAAAACTTGCCCGGGCGGCCACCGCTGCCGCGTCCTACCGCTTGACGACAGCCGAACGGCGGGCGGGATGGGTCAGACAGTCGGCTGACAGTCTGGAGAAAGAGGCCGACGCCATCAGCCGGTTGATCACTACGGAAATGGGCAAGACGCTTCGGGCGGCCCAGGAGGAAGTGGCCAAGTGCGTGCGCAGGCTGCGTTTCTACGCCGCCGAGGCCCCCAAGCTCCTGCAAGGACCGGCCTGGCGATGGCCAAAGCGTCGGCGCCAAGCAGACGTATGTCACCTATCAGCCGCTCGGCGTGGTCCTCGCGGTGATGCCGTGGAACTTGCCACTGTGGCAGGCCATACGGTTCGCTGCGCCGGCTCTGATGGCCGGCAACATGGCAGATGAAGGTGTTTGGGACCTGCCGACACCACGCCGCCAACCGGAACAGCGACTGCGCCAGCCGTGGGCGTGTTTGCCGTGCGGAAGGCACGCCCAGCCGGCCCGCCGCAGAGCACGGGAGCATGGCCGTTTCTCGTCCTCCCCGATCACCGGCCGTCGATGCGAAGGATTGTCATGATCAAACCCTATGGTCCTTACGATTTCATGCCGCCGATCAGGACCTTCTCGTTGACCTCGGAGTCCGTGGCCAACGGCGAGCCACTGGCCCGCGAGCAGGTGAGCGGCATCCTGGGAGCAGGCGGATTGGACGTCTCACCGCAGCTGAGCTGGTCCGGCTTTCCCGAGGAGACGCGCAGTTTCACGGTGGCGATGTTTGACCCCGACGTGCCCACTGCCTCGGGATTTTGGCATTGGGCTGTGGCCAACTTTCCTGCCTCCGTGACCGGCCTTCCGGCCGGGGCGGGAGACGGCAGCGATCTACCTGGCTGCGCGGTGACACTGGCCAACGACGCTGGCTACAGAAGATACCTCGGTCCGGCTACGCCTCCAGGCAACGGCCCGGACCGCACTTCCTCGTGGTGCATGCCGTCGACGTGGAGAAACTGGAGGTGTCCGAGGCGGCGACCCCTGCCTACATGGACTTCCTCCTGTTCACCCACGCTATCGCGCGAGCAGCCATATACGGCACCTACGAGCGATGAGCAGGTCTGGACGGCCGGGCCGAGCCACGGCAGCACAAACGTTCACAGTTCCGAGTTCGCTCCAAGCCCCTCTCCGGATCTTCGACTCACCATCGGCGGCCCGAGAAGGCGGAATACACGCTACCCCCGGTAATTACCAATCGGCTTGCCGTAGCGGCGCTATTTACCTTGCTCGTGGTGCCGACTCTCGCCGAACGGATAGAACCCATCCGTGGCACGCATTTTCTATAGCCTGGCGCACATTTCCTATAACGCTTACCAGCTGCTGGAATTACGCACGTATCGAATCGGTCACGAGTTGCAGCCTCTGGGACACCCACTCACAATTGACGTTAAACCGGTCACTCACTATGCCCTTTCTGAGGCGACGTCATCCCAGAGGAGCGTCCTATGGCCAAGATACTGTTCGTGCTCACCGGCGCGAGCTACTGGACTCTGAAGGACGGCCACCGGCACCCGACCGGGTACTGGGCCGAGGAATTCGTGGCGCCCTATAGCGTGCTCACCGGAGCTGGCCACCAGATCACCGTGGCAACTCCCGGCGGGGTCGTACCTGTTGTGGACACGATGAGCCTGGAACCCCACATGGCGGGCGGCGAGGAGAATGCCCTCAAGGAAGAAGCCGTCATCGAGTCGGCGGACGAGCTGCGACATCCCATCCCCCTCAAGGATGTGCGCCTCGAGGACTACGACGCGGTCTACTACCCCGGAGGTCACGGCCCGATGGAAGACCTCTCGGTCGACCACGACTCCGGATCGCTGCTGCGGAAGGCACTCGCTTCCGGCAATCCGCTCGGCATCGTCTGCCACGCCCCAGCCGCTCTCCTTGCGACCCGTGACGCGAACGGCGACACACCCTTCGCCAACTTCCGTGTGACGGGCTTCTGCAACGAAGAGGAGACCGCCGTCGGTTTCGCCGACAAAGCCAAGTGGCTGCTGGAGGACGAGCTGAAGAAGCTGCCCACCGAGTACTCACGGGGTCCTGCGTGGGAGCCTTACACGGTCGTGGACCGCAACCTCCATACAGGGCAAAACCCCGCCTCCTCAGGCCCCCTGGCCAAAGAGCTCCTCAAGGCCCTCTCCTGACCGGACGAGAGGCCAGGGCGGGAAGCCGGACGGGATGCCATGCCATCTACCCCTCACCGGAGGTAAGCCATGAGCCATGTCGCCGCCGGCCCCAGGATCACCGGGGTCCACCACCTCTCCTTTACCGTGTCCAACCTGGACGACAGCCTGGATTGGTATCAACGGCTGTTCGACGCCGAGCGAGTGGACTACAAGTTCAACCACCTCTACCGGGAATCGACGGGATACGGGGTCCTGCTGATCACGCCGGATTCCGGTGTCGTGATCGGGTTGCACACCAACACGGGCAACCAGCACGAGGGCTTCCTCGAATCCCGGACAGGGCTGGACCACATATCGTTCCAGGTCGGCTCGCGCGCCGACCTCGAGTCCTGGATGTCCTGGCTCGACGAGCTGGGAATCGCGCACACGCCCATCAGGGACGAGACGGAACCGTTCGCCTACTCGACTGTCGTGTTCCGCGACCCCGACAACCTGCAACTCGAGTTCCTCGCCGTCGGCTAACGCCTTGATGGCCTGACACCGGGCGAAGCCGCCCGAGTCGACACCACGGATGTCGAGTCCGCGATCGAGCCGTCGCGGTCAACGTGCACTGGTTCGTTCACTCACGACGCGCCGCGAACGCGGTGAAGATTCCAGGAATCAACGGGCCATTCCGTGGTGCCGACAGCAGGGGCGTCCGGGTCGGACCTCAGCTATGCCAGGAGCAGCGGTGCGGGCAGCGCTCCCAGTGGTGCCGGGGGTCCGATCGGGTATTGGGTGGAAGCACTCGGGTTGGAGCGCTGCCAGTAACCGCGCGGCGCCGGCGCCGGTGCTACCCGGCGGGATCGAGCGCCAAGAGCTGCCGCCCGGGTCCGCGAGGGCCGGGCGCCTTCTGTCCGGCTTCACCACGTGAGTCGGACGAAATGAGAACCGGCGGCAGAGCCCGGTGATCCGCGCCCCCTTGACGGGCGATCCCCCGCGGGAAGCGCGTCACAGCCCGCAGGCCCGGCACTTCGAGAGGAACCGACCATGGACCTCAACAAGATCCTTCCCGACCGCATCGGCTTCGGTACGGCTCCGATGGGGAACATGTTCCGCGCCGTTCCGGACGACGAGGTCGCCGCGACGCTGGATGCCTCCTGGGACCAGGGCATCCGGTACTACGACACCGCTCCGCTGTACGGGGCGGGTCTTGCGGAGATCCGGCTCGGTGGGCTGCTGTCGCACAAGCCCCGGGAAGAATTCGTGCTGTCCACGAAGGTGGGTCGCGTCATCCTGGACGAGGTCGAATCCGGAGGTCGCGATTTCGGCGAAAAGGGCAGCCTGTTCGAGCACGGCCGTCCGAACAAGATCGTGCACGAGTGGACAGCCGAGGCGACCGAGCGGTCGATCGAGGGCAGCCTGAAGCGGCTCGGCCTGGACCGGCTCGACATCGTATGGGTGCACGACATCTGCCCCCTGTCGAAGACATGACCTGGGGGGTGGTGTCACCGGGCCCGGAAGGTGCCGTCGGAGACGCTGATGAGAGGTCCGGCCACTGCCCGGTCCGGCGCAATGCCGGACAGTTCGCGGGCGGCAGGTCTGCATAACGTGGATGCGCGCGCACGACACCACTGCCGAGGCCGGCACCGTGAACACCCTTGGGGAGAGGGAGTAACGATGTTCGACACGACAGAGGTGGGCGTCTTCCTTGGGCTTGACGTCGGCAAGAGCACCCATCACGGGCACTGGCTGACCCCGGCCAGGAAGAAGGTCTTCGACAAACCGCTGCCCAACAGCGAGCCCAGACTGCGGGCCGTCTTCGACAAACTGACCGCGAAGTTCGGCACCGTCCTGGTGATCGTGGACCAGCCCGCCTCCATCGGCGCTCTCCCGCTCACCGTGGCCCGGGACACGGGCTGCAAGGTCGCCTACCTGCCCGGACTCGCCATGCGCCGGATCGCCGACCTCTACCCGGGCGAGGCCAAGACCGACGCGAAGGACGCCGCGGTCATCGCGGACGCCGCCCGCACCATGCCCCACATCCTTCGCACTCTGGAACTCACAGACGAGATCACCGCCGAGCCTCGCCAGGATTTCCATCCGTTAATTGAATACAAGCGCCACTTGGACAACAGCGCCACAAATTCGGAACTCGTTTGGAACCGGGCTGAAGTTGCCCACAGCACTGCCTCGCGCTACCTTGAATTTCAGAATTACGACAAATCGGGAAACGTCGCCGACTTGCCGTAGGCCACCCCAGGGGCGTGGCCCTTGGGCTGGCCACAATGAAGGGTCCAACGTGCTCCCGAGGAGACGGTAATGGCAATTGCCACGATCAACCCGGCCACAGGGCAGTCGGTCAAGACCTTCGACGAACTGACTCCGGAAGGTCTTGAAGAAAAGCTGGCCCGCGCCTCGGCCGCGGCTACTTCATACCGGCTGACGAGCCTCGAGGAGAGAGCGGCCTGGCTCAGGGCTGCCGCTGATCACCTTGAGCAAGACGCTGCGAAGGTCAGTCAGCTGATCACTTCGGAGATGGGCAAGACCTACCGGGCAGCCCAGGACGAAGTCGAGAAATGTGTGCGCGGACTGCGCTTCTACGCCGACGAGGGGCCCGCGTTGCTGCAGAATGCGGTCGGCGACGGCGAGCGCGTAGGCGCGAAGCGGACGTACGTCACGTATCAGCCGATCGGTGCCGTGCTTGCGGTGATGCCGTGGAATCTGCCGTTGTGGCAGGCCATGCGATTCGCCGCGCCCGCGTTGATGGCGGGGAATGTGGGGCTGCTGAAGCACGCTTCCAACGTGCCGCAGTGTGCCTTGTATCTGGAGGACCTCTTCCGTAAAGCGGGCTTCCCGGACGATGTGTTCCAGACTCTGCTGATCTCATCGGGGAGGGTGGAGCAGGTTCTTCGAGACCCGCGAGTGGCGGCCGCGACGTTGACAGGCAGTGAGCCGGCAGGGCGGTCGGTCGCCTCCATCGCGGGCGCCGCGATCAAGAAGGTGGTCCTCGAACTGGGCGGTTCGGATCCGTTCATCGTGATGCCCTCCACGGACCTGGAGCAAGCCACCGACGTCGCGGTCAGGGCGCGATGCTTGAACAACGGACAGTCGTGTATCAACGGCAAGCGGTTCTTCGTGCACAAGGACATCGCCGACGCCTTCATCGAGAAATTCGTGGCCAAGATGGGGGCGCTGGTAGTGGGTGACCCCATGGACGAAGGCACCGACGTCGGACCACTGGCGACCGAGTCCGGCCGACGGGACGTGGAGGACTACGTCGACGATGCCGTCAGCAAGGGAGCGACGGTGCTGGTAGGCGGCGAGCGCCCGGACAGGCCCGGCTGGTATTACCCGCCCACGGTACTGACCGACATCACACCGGAGATGAGGATGTACCACGAGGAGGTGTTCGGCCCCGTGGCGCAGGTGTGGACGGTCTCCTCGCTGGAGGAGGCCCTGCGAGAGGCGAACGGCCACCCGTACGGGCTGGGATCGAACCTGTGGAGCGAGGACGAGGACGAACGGGCTCTGTTCATCCGGGACGTGCAGTCGGGCATGGCCTTCATCAACGGCAACACGACCAGCTACCCCGAGATCCCCTTCGGCGGCGTCAAGCGCAGCGGCTACGGCCGTGAGTTGTCCGATCTCGGCATGCGAGAGTTCATGAACGCCAAGACCGTCTGGATTGGCGAGGACGCTTAGATTCGCTGGATGGGAGGTGTGACGATGAGTCAGTCGTCCTACCGTCAGAGTCATCCCGTGGACGCCCCTCTCCTGGGCACCAAGGAACCGGCCGTGGCCGGAACACTGACCATCCAGGCAGCCACTCCCGAGACTTCGACCCGGGAGCGTGTACGCCCCGTACTCGACGCGGTCGGCTCACGCACCTTATGGCTCATGGAAGTTGGTCAGTCCAGCAGCTTGAAGCTGGCCTACAACGCCTGGGTTCTGGTGACTGTCGAGGGAATCGCCGAGTCACTGACTCTCACCGACGCGCTCGGCGTCGACCCTCGCCTGCTCATTGACGTCATCAACGGCAGCGGCCTTGGACGGCCACTATGTTCAGACCAAGGGCCCGAAGGTGATCGACGACGATCTCGACACCCCGTCGTTCCCTATGGAGGCGGCGGCCAAGGACGCGAACCTCATCACCGATACGGCCCGCTCTGCCGGGCCGCACCTTGGGATCGCGGAAGTCGTACGCGAACGGCTGGGTCTTGCCGTCGAGGACGGGCGCGGCCGTGCCGATGTCGCTGCCACCTACCGCCAGTCCCGCCGAACCGTGACCTGAGTCACCGGCGCGAGGACACTCACATCAACCCGTCGCCCGGCTCCGGCTCCGTCGAGGCTGAGGCCACCCGAGGGAGGACCGATGACACAAAGCGGCCTCGCCGCGGCCCGTCTGGCCACGGCACATCTGGCAGATATCGTTCCCCGGATCACCGAGGAGCAATGGGAACTGCCCTCTGCCTGCGCCGGCTGGCGTGTCATCGACGTGATGGCCCACCTGGCGGCCCTCGCCACCGAGGCGATCGATCCGCCTCAGCCTGACCCGACCTGGCCCAGGAACCGTGAGCGCTACCACGACATGCGTGTAGACGAACGCCGCGACTGGAGTCACGCCGATGTACTCGACGAGTGGCGCCGCAGCACTCCCCGTCAACTGGACCTATTGGCAGCAGCTCAGCGATCGCCCCACGCCGACGAAATGGTCGACGTCCCTGGCCTCGGGACTTATCCACGCCATCTGCTCGCCAACACGATGGCCTTCAACGTCTTCTGCCATCTCTACAACGACATCCTCGCCCCCCGTGGGCCTCTTCCCTTCACCGTGCCCGAGCCGACCGAGGGCCTGGTCGCGCCCGCCATCGAGTTCATGCTCGCCGGCCTGCCACAGATGCAAGGCCCCGAACTCACCGCCACTGTCGGCGAGCCCCTCGTCATCGAGATGACGGGACCAGGCGCAACGACCGTCACGGTCTTCCCCGCCACCGGGCCAGACGGGCGGCTGACGGTCGAGCCTGGCGCCGACGGCGCCGTCCGGATCCGCAGCACAGCGCTCGACTTCATCGCCTGGAGCACGACCCGGGAACCCTGGCGCGAGCACTGCGAGATCGCGGGCGACGCGTCCGCCGCGGCACCGTTTCTGGACAGCCTCAACATTATCTGATGCCCCCGCGTGGGCCCCTGCAGTGCGGTCGTCAGCTGGTTCGGATATTGGTGCCGACGCTCGTCTCCCCGCCGCTGAGGCCCAATCTGTGCCCGAGGCTGACCCCTTGGCTGTAGATGGCGGCGCCTTCGGCGAGGCGGAGCTGCTCCCACGCCTGCAAGGCGGCTTCTGCGGACGGTGATTGCTGCAGTGCGTGGAAGAGGGTGATGGCGTCGGCGGCCGCCTTTTCCACGCTGGCGGCGGTGTGTGGCCGGACCACGAAGGCGGCATCCCCGGTCAGCAGCATCCGGTCGTTGCGCATCCTGGAGACGCGGCCGTCGAGGATCGCTTGCAGGAAGGGCTCGCGGGTGTATTCCACCAGCTTGCGCAGAGGCTGTGGCAGTGTCGATCGTGCGCGGACCAGGAGGTCGCTGCGGACTTGGGGCGCGATCAGCCCCGGTGGCAGCGAGAGGCCATGGCTGATGCCGTTTCGGTCTGTGGTGATGCGCTCGAGTTCGGGTGCGTCGGCCCGTACGTACCAGACCCAGTTCATCCGGCGATGGCCCGGTATGGTCGTGCCGAAGTCGCCTGGGATGAAGTAGCCCAGGATTTGGGTGCGGTTCCCGTCGTAGAAGCTGAACCGGTCGCGGAAGCGCGTGGCCAGCTCCTGGGGGAGGTCGGCTTCGTCGATGACGCCGCGGTAGGCGACGTAGCCGGCGTAGCGGGAGGCACCTTCCGGCGCGACGAGTCCGCGGTGCCGGGACGCGGATCCGTCCGCGATGATCGCCAGGTCGACCGTGTGCGCCGCGTCGCCGACGTGGATGGTGGTCCCTGCGGGTGTGGGCGCGAGCGCGGCCACCGGCTGGTCGTCGTGGTATCGCTCGGCGGGCAGCGTGTCCCGCAGGACCTTGTAGATCGTTCCCCAGGAGATCATCTGTTGCCGCATGGGCATGATGCGGACGTTCCCATCCTTGGTGAAGAACTGCCGGTGGGTGACGGGAACG